>JARDZZ010000107.1 GCA_029240595.1 Nitrospira sp.
CCGGACTTTTGTAAAATTGGCGGACGTCCCGAAGAGTACTTCCAAAGTCCCGCCTGCGACGGATGCGATGTCGGCGGCATCACCCGCTCTTGTCGCCAAACCGATGCCTCCCGACTGAATGTTCGCTAATCCGCCCGCGTTGATGCCGAGAATCGTCTGCGTCGTCGTTCGTGTAGTCTGCACTTGCTTCAGGCGGTCCTGTACCTCATCCGCACGTTGAACTTCACACTCTATCTCGGCAACTAAGCTGGAGACTTCCATATTTGCCAGCTGCAGCCGCGTCGTCAATTTCCGTCGGGCCCGCTCGATCTCTGCGGAGGGCGCGCGGTGATTTTCCAGTTGTGCGAGATGGTTGAGCAGCGGTAGGAGGTCCATGACGTCGGCGACATGCACGGCGATCCTCGAATAGAGCTTCACGGCGTCTTGCCGTTCGGCCGAGAAGGTTGTCACCGCGGGCTTATCCATCTCGCTGAGCGGCATGCGGCGAAGATCCATCGAAGCAGGCAGACATCGGCGATCAAACGCGTTGGCTTTTCCCGGGGGTAATGTCGAGGCACAGGCGGTGAGGAGAAGAGAAGAGACCACGAGCAGACACAGCGGGATGGATCGCATGGCGCGTCGATCGCTCCTTCATGCCGCCAGGCGAGCGTCCTCCCCTAACCGGCGATGAAGCAGGGCCAGCACCGCTGCTTCTTCCGGCGGAAGGTCCCGCACGTGCGAACGAAGCTCCCGGCCGGCTCGGCGATTGAGCGATGCCGCGAGCGTCCCGTCGAAGTAGGCATTGACGATGTCGGGATGGACGTAGCACTTCCGGCAGACGGCCTTCGTGTTGCCAAGCCGTTTGGCCACGGTTTCGATGGCCCTGAGCACGTTGCGTTTCGCTTGCGCCTGTGAGTCGAAGGCACTGAATTCGTGGAGGGCGTAGGCGGCGAGGACGGTGCCCGCCCACGTCCGAAAATCTTTGGCGGTGAACTCATCGCCGGCGATGGTCTTCAGGTAGGCATTGACGTCGGCCGCGTCGATCGTCCGTCTCTGCCCGGTCTCATCGACGTATTGAAATAATTCGAATCCGGGGAGATCCCGGCTTTGACGGACAATGGATGCCAAGCGGCGATCTTGCAGATCGACGGCATGAAGGATGCCGCTCTTGCCGTGGAACTGGAATCGAAGGGCGGAGCCGTTAACGCGGACATGACGGTCACGCATGGTGGCGAGACCGAATGAATCGTTTTTCTTGGCGTATTCCTCGTTGCCGACGCGAATAAGCGTGACCTCCAACAACCGCACCACGGTGGCGAGGATCTTCTCTCTGGGAAGGCCTTTTCGAGCGAGGTCCTTCTCCACACGTTTTCGGATCAGTGGAAGCGCGCGCCCGAATGCGATCATCCGTTCAAATTTGTTTCCGTCCCGCACTTCGCGCCATCGTGGATGGTACCGGTACTGTTTACGGCCCCGGGCATCCCGACCCGTCGCCTGTAAATGGCCGTCAGCGTCTACACAAATCCAGACATCGCGCCAGGCTGGGGGCACGGCAAGGGAACGGATCCTGGTCAATGTTTCCCCGTCACTGACCGGCCGGCCGTCCGGCCACCGATACCGCATACCCTGTCGATGTTTGACCCTCGAGATGCCCGGCCGGCGATCATCCACGTAATGCAAACCCGCCGACCGGGCCACGGATTTTCCGTCGGCAACGGCCTGCCCTCCGGCCGGTGGACTCTTGCCCGGCCGTCGCCCGTTATGGCGCTCCCTCTTGCTCTCGCTCATAGAGCCGACAGGTTGATTCCCAATTCCACAGGCATCTTCACTGGCGATACGGGTGCTCTAGCCGCTGCACCGACGTCGGCCTTCAACGACTCATCCAACTATCAAGCCGCTCGACGGCCGGACTTCCGACCGCGGGCTTTGGCTGGTGCCGCCGGCCTGTGAGCTTTCCCTTTGGACTCGACACTCTTCTTCAATAGAGCCATGAGATCGATGACTTCGCCTTTGGCCGGCCGCTTCTTTTCCTCGGGTGACGGTTCCGTCACAACTTCGGTTTGACCGGCCTTAATGCGCTTCTCGATCAATGCCAAGAGGTCTTCATGATACGTGTCCTTGTATTCCTGAGGTTTCCAAGCGGCGCTCATGCCATCGACCAGCCGGCGAGCCATTTCTATTTCACGAGGATTGACACCCACTGATTTGAGATTACTCGAAGGCAGATCAAGCTCAGCCGTATCCCGCAACTCGTTACTGTAGCGAAGCGTGTTCATGACAATGACGTCACCCACCGGGATGAGAGCGGCCACGTACTGCCTCGTGCGAATGACGACGTTCGCAATACCGGTCTTCCCGGTTTGCTTCAGTGTTTCGCGTAACAGCGCATAGCCTTTGTGTCCGCGTTTGTCCGGCGCCAGGTAATAAGGCGTTTCAAAATAGATCGGTTCGATCTGTTCCTGTTCGACGAAAGTCAGGATGTCGACTGTCTGTGTGGCCTCCACGTTCGCGCGTCTGAAATCTTCATCGGTGAGCACCACGTACCGGTCCTTTTCGTATTCGTATCCCTTGACGATGTCGTCCCATGTCACCTCTTTGCCGTTCTCTTTGTTGTACCGCTTGAATCCGACCGGCTTCATATTGCGACGATCAAGCATCGTGAGGTCAAAACTGTTGCGCTTCTCGGCGGAGTACAATCCCACCGGGATGTGAACCAATCCGAAACTGATCGCACCTTTCCAGACGACGCGCGGCATACGCACTCCCTTATGATCTGCGATCCCGAGCACTGAGTGGTCCATTGACGTCTCGGGACGGTGAACTTCAATGCATCAGGCTGCCTGCCTCACCTCGCCTTTGTGCCCTGCCCCTTCCCTCGACGCCTGTGCAATCTCCGCGTTAATTTCGCCGCCAAGCAGCAGCACCATACCGCTCCAATAGAACCAGAGCATCAGGACGATGACCCCTGCGATCGACCCGTATACCTTGTTGTAATCGCCAAAATTGTCGACGTAGGCTTTAAAACCGAGGGAGACGACGAGCCACATACTGACGGCGAACACGGAACCAGGCGTGAGCCAATGCCAGCGTTTCTCCCGGGTGTCCGGGCAGATGTGATACACCGCGGCCACGACCACGAGCATGAGGGCGACGATGATCGGCCACTGCAAGACATTCCACAACCAGGTGAAGGCCACCCCCAGCCCGAACAGGTTCGCAATCCAGCGCCCGATCGTCGGCCCGTACAGAACGAGTGCCAACGAGAGAATGACGAAGCCGGCAAGACCGATGGTGAGCACCATGGCAGTCAGGCGGACACGCCAAAATGGACGACGGTCCTCCTTCACACCAAACACGACGTTGAGTGCATCCATGATTGCCGTGACACCGCTGGACGATGCCCACAAAGCTCCCAATGCGCCGAGGGAGAGAATGTTGGCCCCGCTGCCTTCTGCGACCTGGGTAAGGAATCGCTCGACCATGGAGAGCGCATCCTCGGGCAGCACGTTATGCAAATAGCTCATCAGCTCGGGCATGAAGCTCTGAACTGAAAAGAGGCCCATCAGAGCGGTCAAGAAAATTAAGGCCGGGAACAGGGCAAGCAGGGCGTAATAGGAGAGTTGGGCGGCGCGGCCAAGCAACTCGTGTTCTTGGCTCTTGCGCCATAGCCGCCGTCCCAGTTCGGCGAGAGTCATGCCGGCCAGCGTCCATGGATGGGACACCGTGCGACGGATAGCGGACGACGCGCCGGCGGTGCGACTCATTATGCGACTCGCTCGAAGCCGGGAAGTATGGCTTTGAAGAAGGCGTTTTGCACCAACTTCCCGACGACCTGCCACGTGTCGGCCTGCGGATTTTCAACCGGTCCCGACAGATCGGTGACGGTTGCGGCTTCATCACGTGGTTTATTTTCGAACATGCCAAGCGCACCGCCGATGACCGCTTCCCACACCTTCTTCGTCAAGGCCTTATCCTTGTCCTGTTCAGCATCATAGACTTCAACGTCTTTGAGCATCGGCTTCACATAGCCGCGGATCTGGTTGTCTTTCACCGTCATTTCACTGAAGAAGGCAAACGTGCCTTGATGCGTGTCCATGTCTCCATGCGCGCGCAGGACGTCATTGAAGGCGCTGACATTTGTTTTGACGATTTTGGCGTTGAGGTTGAAGTCCGGCCGGGGCTTCTCCGGACGGAACGTGGCATTCATCACGGTGGGACCGCTCCCCATAAACTTGCCGGTGATCTTGAGGGTTCCGGTTCCTTCTTCGAGCCGGTTACTGAGGTTTTCCAGCTCGACGTCCATGTCGGTGAGGAAGACTCGATAGTCGGGCGATGTCGCCTTATTGACGAACCCGATTTCGCTGTCGCGAATTTTCCCCTGCTCGACTTTGACCCGCAGGGTTGAGTCCTGATGCGCGTCTTTCGCCTTTTCCGCCGCCTTCTTGACCCGTTGGACCTCTTTTGGCTTGGTCGCCGCCGAGTGCACATAATCAATCTTGGCATCGTCCAACTGGAACTGATTGATGGCGACGACGGTGGACGATTCCGAATACCGCACGTGGCCGTTTACATCAAGCGCCCCCTGGCGACATTGGACGTTGAAGCGTCCGGCCACCGGCAGTAAGTTCTTGATTTGCAGCCGCTCGATTTTCAGATCCGCATCCACCTTCGGAACTGGGATGGCGAACCAATCGGCCCGGCCCTCAAGATGGATTTGTGATTGGTCGGGAAAACTCGCGTGCACACGGAGTTCGGAAGGATATTCGTCGTTTTCCTGAGGCCTGTTGGTGATGTTGGTCGCTTCGATGTCAAACCGTTCGATGCGGAGCGGCTCAGAAGCCGCCTTACCCTCCTCATAGGTCATATGTCCGTTCGTGACGTGGAACGCACCGCGAAATGCCATGCTTTCCCGTAAGCGGTCTTGCCAGGCCTTCGCCTCTTCTTTCACGACCTCTTTATCGCCTTTCCGTAACAATCCATCCACGTGTTTTTGGGTGACGACAAACACCGGTTCCTCGACTCGAAGATCAGCCCCGATCTTTCCCAGCAACAGGGGAGCGAGTTCTGCATCGGCGGTTATTTTGGGAATCGAGACGACCGGTGGATCCGGATGAATGTCTTGGCGGACGACGATGTCACGAAGTGCAACGGACAAGGTGAGCGGATGGAGGTCGAGCGCACCAATGGTGATATGGAAGCCTGGGAGACGCGAATTGGCTTCGGCCTCAATGTACTGCCGAAGCGGCTCGTCGGACACGGCGGCGAGAATCACGACGGCCAGAATCACGACCGCGAGCGCGATGAGCGCAATCGTCCACGCGCGACGGTGCTTCGACATGCCCTTTGGTGGCGGATGTGAGTCGGACAGGGTGCGAGGCGGAATATGAGCGGCCCTCTTGCCGGATGCCGACGACACCGTATTACTCGCAGAGCGTCCGGCGCTCCCCTGACACGTGCTCGGCCTTCCTCTCTGGCCGACTGAGCTGGTCAAGAAGAGATTGGCCGGCGATCCGAACGACGTCTTGGAGAAATAAACGGCCTGCGTGGATCGCGGTGTTTTGCAACCTGCTCCGCTCCTGCGCAAGTTCGTCCGTTAGTTCATTCCACATGTCACGCAAGGGTCCCAAGAGTTCACCCATCGGTCGGTCGGACCGTGAACCGGCCGGCTTGCGACTGCCCTCTGAGCGTCGGGGAGCTTCACGTCCGTAGAATGGATACACGCCGCTTGGCAGATCAGACTGGCCTTTTTCCGGCATCACATCCGCACCACCGGCGCGGGGTGGATAATACGGATACACTCGAGTCCCCCGCCTGTGCTGTTCCGCCAGACCGGCCAACAAGCCTATCGCGATCGCGGTTCCCACCATGACCCATGGCCTTCGGCCGGCTTGCAGTGAAGGGTTCAGTTGCTGCGTGGTGGATTCGATCCAATCGGCGGCCGTGTTTTTGGCCTGGTCGAGCGCGTCCAACGCCGCGGTCTTGGTGGTCTGAACCGTCTCTTGGACTCGCCGTTCGAGCGTGTCAATCTTGTCGGCCAACGCCAACCTGGTCTGGAGGATGTTCTTCAGATCCTCTTCAACGTCATGCGCTCTTTGATCCATTGGACATTTTCCTTCATGGTATGGAGACTACGACGAGGCGTGGTATGAACTGTGCCAGCCAGCGACCGCGCCCGGAGAATAAGCGTCAAACCCACGCCGGCCAGCATGCCACCCACAACACCGTAGGAGCCCCATAATGGCAGCCCCGTCCATTCGTGCAGGCCATGCACCAACATGAGCAACAGAAATAACGCCCCAACCGCGCCGAGGACCGCACCGATTCCGAATCCGGACGCAGCTCGTCCCGCCTTTGACAACTCCAGTTTGACCTCGTCGCGCAGCAGTTGGGCTTCCTGCCGCATCAGGAGTTTGGCATCGTCGAGGATGCCCGTTACGAGGTTCATCAGACCAAAACCGGTCCCTCGCGGTCTGTCCTGCATCATCACCTCAATCGCCGAGCGAGAAGATAGCCGAACCCCAAGGCCAGAAGAATCGTGGGCCAGGGATAGCGCTCAATCTGGGATTCAATGCGAGTAGACCACTGCCGCCACCCCACGGATGAGACGGAAGGTTCATCAAGCTCAACGGATTCCTCGGCGATCGTCGTCGCGCCTGATCGATATTCCGGTTCGAGCATACGCAAATACCTCGTGTCAGCAAGCGCCCGTGTCAGATCAAATGGCTTTGTTCTCTTGACGATACCATGCACCGGTGACCCACCAACTGGGATGAGCCCTAGAGGCCAGCGTCGTCCAAAACACTTCTGACGTTAGAGCCCTTATGGGAGCCGTTCGAGTAAGGCGATCGGCGCGTGGTGTAACACTTTCGCGAGGGGAAGCACACGCCGGCCATTGACCGATTCCGCCGTAATGATTTCGCCCGTGAGGAGATTACGGAATCGACTCAGCGTCGGCCACGGGGGGACGACCATCCAACTGTCCTCCCACACCGGCAGACCGATCGGCGGATGCTTACTGTCCGGGTTCAAGGTCGCCACCAGCCGCGGAATGACCGTGACAAGAGCGTGATCGTGATAGAGACGGGCAAAGGCACAGAGGTGTTGTTTCTTACTGCCACCGCACTCCAGTTGCAGGTACTCCCCCTGTTGGAACAGTTCGGGATGAAGCCGGCGATACTCCAGGCCGATCATGATGGTGTACATCTTCACCCGGCCATCCTGCGCCTGCTCGAACAGGCTTCTGGCGAACTCCGCGCGGTCAGACCCCAATTGCTTGAGGGTTGCTCGCAGTTCCTCCGCCATGGCGGCACGGGCATCGTAGTCCACGGCACACCGGTTGTCGGGATCCACGAGGTGAAAGGACCAGAGTTCGGTCCCCTGATAGAAGTCCGGGATGCCGGGCGCAGTCATTTTTACCAGCAACTGTCCTAGAGAGTTGTAGAGACCATATCGCGCCACTCGCTCTTGAAAGGGCAGAAAGTCTTCCAGAAAGCGGTTTGAGGTGCTTCGTTCCAAGACAGCCTCGACGAAGGTCTGCATGGACTGGTCGTACGCAGGGCTGGGGTTGATCCAGCTTGTATGCACCTTGGCTTCATGCACGGCCTTTTCCATGTATCGTTGGATACGCCCACAAAATTCCTGGTAGGCTTCATCGCCCATCGCTTCCAACGGCCATGCCCCGATCAGCGTTTGATAGAAGAGGTACTCGTCATTGCGGTCGGGCATGCGCTCGCCTTCACTCTCGCGGAAGTGGGGCCGGTTCAAGCGGCTCCATCGGCTGACCTTCGATTTCCATTCTTGGGGCCATTCCGAGAGCACGTTGATTCGCGCGCGCACATCTTCGCTGCGCTTCGTGTCGTGTGTCGAGGAGGCAGACAAGGCATGCGGCCATCGGGACTGGCGCTCCCACATCCGTTTATGGAAATCCTCCACCGAGAAGCCGAACTGCTCCGGCTCCCCGCCCACCTCATTCAACGAGACCAGGCGATGATACCGGTAGAACGCCGTATCCTCGACGCCTTTCGCCGTCACAGGGCTGGTGGTTTGTTGAAATTTCATGACGAATCGCATTTGTTCGTCCTGATCTTCTTTGGTACGTGCCTCGCGCTGCTTGAGGAGAATCGAGCGGATAAAATCGAACACCTGCCCGCTGATGGCCGGATTCCGTCGTTTCGCACGTGCGACCGCCATATGGATGTAGGCGCGGTCGCGGTCCGCCACCGTCTCTGTGCTTTCGGTCACGTACGTCCGGTAGACTGGAAAACATGCGATGATTTCCCGGATGGCGTGGGTCAGGTTGTTCAAGGTAAAGTCACGGGACCGTCGATCCCGCTCAGAAATGCCGTTGAGCTGGTGGCCGAGCACGTTGATCTCACTCGCCATCGAGACGCGCATGATCAACCGCTTGCAGCCATAGACCAGATCGGCATAGTCCTCCCGGCGGTCGATGGTTTTCGCGTACACATCGGTAAAGAAATGCTCGTGCGCACCGGCGACGAACAATCCATTGACCTGATTGAGGAAATCGTACCCCGTGGTCCCTTGCACGGGCCATGATTCCGGCAGCGGTTCATCCTTGCCGAGAATCTTTTCAACCACGAGATACAGCGGGGCCTGAGCTCCGTCAGGCTGCGGCTGTAAAAACTCGCGCAGGTGTCGAAGGTACTGTCCAGGATCGTACAAGCCGTCCACGTGGTCGATGCGGCAGCCACGGACCTTTCCCTCCCGAACCAGGCGCAGCACCAGTTGGTGGGATTCCTGAAAGACGGCCTCCTCCTCCATGCGGATGGCGGCCAGTTCATTGATGTCGAAGAACCGGCGGTAATTGATTTCCTCAGATGCCACTTTCCAGGATGCGAGGCGATA
>JARDZZ010000262.1 GCA_029240595.1 Nitrospira sp.
TCCCAGAGCGAAATCTACAGTCTGGACCCTCAGAAGAACGTGATTGCGGGAAAGGGAGTACAAGAGGTGCCCTCTGCGCTTCGCGAGGCGATGAAGCGATTGCCTCAGAGCCAGCAACAGAAAATTCTTGAGGGCTATCAAACGGGTATCAGCCAGGCGAGGCGAGTTGATTTTCTCTTCCTCATGAGGAAACCCTCGGACGGTCCCACAGGGTGCTTTCATCAGGAATTATTCGGCAAACCGGCAATGGTTTCCACTCAACCGGGATCGGATCACTATGGTGTGCTCGTGACTTATCTCGCTGACGCATCCCGATGTTGACCAGGCAGCCTCATGCTTGCAATCTGATCAGATGAATGGTGCGCCATGTTGAACATGTCAATGCCCTTGCATGAACTTATCGGCTTCGTGGCGGGCTTCGGCACCACATTTGCTGCCATGCCCGATCTCATCTCCATGCTCAAGCGGCGTTCCTGTGTAGGCATGAATCCGACGATGGCTGCGATTATGGGCACTTTTCAAATCGTATGGGTCTATTACGGCGTCTTGGTTGAATCGAGGCCGGTCATTGTCTGGAATACGATCGCAGTGGGGATCAATTTCCTGGTAGTCGGTGCCTATGTCTATTTTTCCTGCAGCCGGCCGCGCAATGCGCAGGTTGTCAACGGTTCACATTCGAGCGAAGGTCCCAGGAGCTCTCCGCCACGATAGGTGGTCCTGAAGAATAGGCGAGCCTATGGATGGCCGACAGCGCCCGAAGTGGAGGAATCTGATGCGTCCTGGAAGAAGGGCCTGCCTGCTCATCCTGGCGATGAGCCTAACGGCCTGTAGCTCTTTTAAGGTGAACACTGATCACGATCCGACCGTAGATTTTTCTTCGTTCAAGACCTTCGCCTTTGCCGGACCGTCCGAGATGAATAAAGGTGGAATCTACGATAATTCCTTGACGCGAAAACGTATTGAGTCTGCCGTCGTGCGTGAGCTCACGGGAAAAGGGCTCCGCCAGGTAGGACTCGATGAACCGCAGGACCTTCTCGTTCACTACTGGGTCGGCATCCAAGACAAACAACGACTCGAGAGCACGGGGCCGACGGTCGGCGTTGCCCGCGGGCCGGGAGGTGGTTACGGATGGGGCGCCGGGTATGGCGGCGGCGTGACGACCTATGAATATAAGGAAGGAACATTGGTGTTAGATCTGATTGAACCGCCGAAGAAGCAGCTGGTCTGGCGGGCCACGATCGTGGGCACATTGCAGGACTCCCCAACAGACAATGTCGACCTCGCGAACAAGGCCATCGCCAAGGCCTTCGAAAGGTATCCGCCGCCTGTGAAAGCCCCGTGAACTTTTTAAACCAAGGAGGGACAACCATGACAAAATCAGCGACCATGCCCGCCGCACTAATCGCTCTGCTGCTCTGCGGGCCAGGCCGAGCTTTGGCAGATGATATCGGCGATGCTAAGAACATCATTAATCAGGCCGAGGCCACGCTTAAAAACTTCATGAACGACCCTGACATGAAGTGGTTCGGCAGCCATCTCCAAGAGGCCAAGGGCGTCTACATCGTGCCCAAACTTACGAAGGGGGCCTTCATCTTCGGCGTCGAAGGCGGCAATGGCGTCGTACTCGCGCGAGAGGATAAATCCGGTGGATGGAGCGAACCGGTGTTTTATGAAACGTCGGCGGCCAGTTTTGGCCTACAGGCAGGAGCCCAGTCATCAGAAGCGGTTGTGTTGATTATGACGCCTAAAGCGGTGGATTCGCTGATGGCGAACAAGATCAAGCTTGGGGCAGATGGATCTGTTGCAATCGGGCCGAAGGGAGGAGGAGCCGACACGAATCTGGCCGCTGATTTCGTGACGTTCACACGTGCAAAGGGGTTATATGCCGGGGTTTCATTTGATGGAGCATCGATCCGGTCAAGGGACGAACTCAATGCCGCCTATTATGGACAGGACGTGCGTCCGTCGGACATCATTATTGCCCATAAGGCGAAACCGAACTCCCACTCCAAGTCATTGCAGACCATGCTGACGACGGCTTCGACGGCGAAACCATAGAAGACGTGAAGGGTGGAAGAAGCCTGACCACCAGCAAAGCCGTGGGACATCAGTGGTCACCCTGGTGGGCGGCAGGTATCTGCATCGTGCTGATCGGCACCGTGTCTCCTCTCGAGAAGACGGCCGTTGGTGCGGAGCCGCCACCCTCCGGGCTCCGTGACGCAATCGTCTGCTCCGATCTGGAATCGGATGTCGAGCGGTTAAATGCTATGACGAGGAGGCGGTGCAGCGGGGCGTTCGACGTGGCAAGGATTCGGATGCTGCGGCGGCTGATGTTGTGCGGCCACCCTCATTGATGGGCAGGCGCTGGGAATTGGATTCTGGCACAGAGCATGGGCTCTTTTCGATCCGTCCCCACAAGCAAGTGTATCTGCTGCCGGTTCGCTATACCACCAATGTGAACAACCAACCGTCGAGTCCTACGCAAGGTACGATTCCTCAGTCGTTGGGGTATAGCAACACGGAGGTCAAGTTCCAATTCTCTGCGAAACTCAAGGCGATCGAGATCAAAGAACGATTCGATTTGTGGATCGCCTATGCGCAACTCTCGTTTTTCCAGATGTACAACAAATCGAAATCGGCGCCCTTTCGCGAAAGCAATTACGAACCGGAAATCATGGGCGTGATTCACTGACTACGATCTGTTCGGAGTGAAGGGACGATTCATCAATATAGGCCTTGTCCATCA
>JARDZZ010000108.1 GCA_029240595.1 Nitrospira sp.
GCCTGGCCTAGGGGTCTCCCCAGGTTCTGTGGATAACCCTGTGTGTAATGCAGTCCTTTCTTTTAATCTCATGCTGGGAAATGGCACAGGCACGCGTTGCCTATATTTTGAGCATAGGCGGGCAAGACGCATGCGCCCCATATCTGGTGGTTCTATCTCAAGAAAACGCACATTCTGATCCCCGCATCGAGCGCGGATTTTGGCTGCTCGAAATGCGAAAAGCTGGACCTAGACGATGCTTTGTAAAAACTTATGCACAGACCCCGCATTGAGAGGGCGCTTTCTCATCTTTTTTTGCAATCGCGATCAGAGGGGCTTGACAGCTAGGCAGTGGGCGTGTAACCATTGGTTACAGTATGAAGCCAACAGATCTCAGACGTATTCGTGAGCAACTCGGCCTGACCCAGCAGCAACTCGCCGAGGCGCTACGCACCACCCGCGTCTCCGTCGCCCGTTATGAAGCCGGGATGCGTCGAATCCCGGGGATGATGAAAGTGGCGATCGATCGTTTAGGGCGTGCGCCTGAAATTCCGATGGCCGGCATGGTAGCGGCCGGCTTCCCGATTGAACCGGTGCAACAATCTGAACTCATCGACGTTCCGCCAAGCATGTTGCAGGGTGGAAAAACCTTTGCACTGCGCGTCAAAGGAGAATCGATGAAGGATGACGGCATTCTGCCGGGTGACCTCATTGTTGTGCGGAAGCAAGAGACGGCGCAATCAGGACAAACCGTCGTGGCGCTTGTCAACGGCGAGGCCACTGTGAAGACGTATTTCAAGAAGGCCACGCATATTGAACTGCGCCCTGCAAACACAACCATGCCGCCGATCCTCGTCCAGGCGTCCGACGAGTTTCACATCGAAGGCGTACTTATTGGGGTTATCCGTCATTGTGCGACGTAACAAGGAGGCAGGATTGAATATGACAGTCACGAAAGACCGATTCATAACTCTGCAGCGGACCGTCGATACATTGGAAGGAAGACTCCAGGACATCCAGTGCGAACTGCGGCATGCCAAAGGGGTCTCAGTGACCGAACGAGTGTGGAAACATTTACTGGCACCCTGGCAAGGGAACGCGTTCATGTCTTCCTGTTGTAATCGGCGAGTACGACCCAACACAAAGGTGGTGAATTATGCTGGTACAAGAACCGGACATTGACATCAAACGGAGCGGCCCTTGTGCCGACTGCGGGATGAGGGTGGAGCGACGTATCGAATGTGTCGATGGGTTGACGCATTCCACTGTTGAACTGTGCCAGGCCTGTTGGATCGCTTGCCAGCAACGGCAAGCGTTTGCCGGCGGGTGTTGCGGATAGCGAGGTGCATCATGCAAGCCGTCATGCAGACAGCAGAAGCAACCCAACTCCCCCTTGTTGAAGGAGAGCCTCAGCAGACACTCCTTGGCAGAAGAGGAGAGCCCGGCAGTGAATGGTTTCTCGCATTGCGCCATGCGCAGATTCCCTTTCATTCGGATGATCGGCTGATCCTCTTGTATGGGCATCCGCTCGTGTTCCGCTTGGGACTTCATGCCGCAACCGAGCGGGTCTTGGCGGGCGAACCGGTCGTCTATCTCGACGGGGCGAATACATTCGATCCGTTTGTCGTTGGACAACTCGCTCGCGCGCATCGACGGCAGCCTCGTGCCCTCTTAAGCATGATCCATGTGGCCAGGGCGTATACCGGTCATCAAATGGAGCGGCTGATTTCCGACTGTCTGATGTTTGCCCTCGAACGCTATCAGTCTCGCATTGCCATACTGTCAGGTTTGTTCAACACGCATTATGATCAGGCCGTGCCGGAGCACGATGAAATGCGGGTTTTCGGTCGAATCATGGAGGCGAGTCAGCGACTGACCCAGCAGGGCCACATCTTATTTTTCTTATGTCCGCAACTTTCTGTTCTGACTCATACGGCTCAGCGAAGTTTCGATCGTTTACGCTTGCAGGCTGACCGGATCATTCGGGTGGGTGAGGAGCGTGGACTCGTGAGGCTGCAGGAAGAAGGGGAGGCTGTTGGGAAATCATGGGAAATTGCCGGCACAGTATTGGAGAGGCGTCCAGGCAGGTAAGGGTCGCTTGGTTACGAACAATGTAGGGCTAACTAAAGAGAGCCTCATTACGCAGCAAGTTTCCAGATGCCCGCCCCTGCGTCAGGTTCTCGTGGCAGTAGAGTGTTCCTTTGCGCGTTGATGCGCCAGAGCGCTTCGATTTCCGTTATTCTTTTGACCGACGCATTTTCAAACCGCCGCTCGTCCATGTCCACGACAAAGTCATCCGTCAAACGATCGCTCATTGTGGTCTCCTTCCAATCGAACAGTTCAGTAAGGCGTACTACGCTCCACGATACCCGGCAACTGGTGTTTCCCCTGGGAGCCATCTTTTAGATTCGCCGTAACACCGACCCCACGCATCCCTCCTGAACTGGGGCAATCCCTAGGTACCTACTAGCCCCCATATTGGGAACATGGTCTAATTGTCGGAAGGCGCAAGACGGCGCAGGAGGTGGGTTTCGTGCAGACGGCCAGCCGCCCTTTTTTATTCAAAGAATGTAGTGAGTTGAGAGAAATTCTCGGCGAGGAAGCGTATGACGAAAAGCGGCTGGTGGAATTGCTGGAAACCGTCCCGTTGGATTCGATCTACTTTCATACCCATAGTTATTTTTTGAGGCATAGCTATGTGGAACGGGTGTATCCCAACGATTTCGCGCAGTGGGTCGCAATGGAAGTGAGGGATCATGTGCTGGGCGAGCGTCTTGCGGTGGTCGATCCATTCGATTATGGAGAGCTGGATGCCCTACGCGGCCAGCTGATTTCCATTATTGACGACCACTTGTCCAGGACGCCGATTGTTCCGCGCGTGATGTTTGGCGAGCCCTTTTACTTCAACAAGTCACTCATCATCCAAGTCCCGACACGAATAGAAGTCAGGACACTTCAAGAATTTCGGAGCGCACTGAGCGAAGTCGAAGTGAGCGCGATCTATTTCCACGTCTTCGAAGCGAGGCACCGTCTCAAACATGAAGAGAGCGATTTTTCCGCTTGGATACACGACGGTCTCGGCATGCCAGATCTTGCAGAGAAACTTCGTGCCATCAACCCGTATCTGGGAAGCCTCGAGCGGGTGCGCTCAGCCCTGCTTACGGTGTGCGATGAGTTCTTGAACCGGGAGCACAGACCTTGAGCACAAAGGGAAGCTCTACGATGTCGGATCCCTCATGGTTCAAGGACGCAGTCTTTTACGAGCTTCACGTCAAAGCGTTTCACGACGGAAATGGCGATGGGATCGGAGACTTTCGCGGCCTCCTGGAGAAACTCGACTATATCCAATGGCTCGGCGTCGATTGTCTCTGGCTGCTTCCGTTCTTTCCGTCGCCCTTGCGGGACGATGGCTATGACGTCGCCAATTACCGGGCGATCTCGCCTGAGTATGGCTCGCTCGAAGAGTTTCGTCATTTTCTCGACGCCGCGCATCAACGCGGCATACGTGTCATTGTTGATCTTGTGCTGAATCATACATCCGACCAACATCCATGGTTCCAGCAAGCCAGAAGTTCACCCGAGTCGGCGACGCGGGACTATTATGTCTGGAGCCAAACCGACAAGCGCTACGAGAAGGCGCGGATCATCTTCATTGACACGGAGAAGTCGAATTGGACCTGGGATCCCGCGGCCAATGCGTATTACTGGCACCGGTTTTTCAGTCACCAACCGGATTTGAATTATGACAACCCCGAAGTCCAGAGAGAGATGCTCGATATCATGTCATTCTGGCTGGATGAAGGCCTGGATGGTTTTCGCTGTGATGCCGTGCCCTATTTGTTCGAGCGTGAAGGCACGATCTGTGAGAATTTGCCGGAGACTCACGCGTACTTGAAAGAAATACGAAAGCGCCTCGATCAGACATATGGCGACCGCATCCTGCTCGCTGAAGCGAATCAATGGCCTGCCGACGTGCGGCCTTATTTCGGAAACGGCGACGAATTTCACATGGCCTTTCACTTCCCGCTCATGCCAAGACTGTTCATGGGCGTGCGGAGTGAGGATTGGCATCCCATCGTGGACATGTTCACGCATACACCGTCGATCCCGGAGAACTGTCAATGGTGTTTATTCCTGCGCAACCATGATGAATTGACGCTTGAAATGTGTGCCGGCGAGGAACGTGATTACATGTACTATGCCTATGCGCGGGATCCACAGATGCGGCGGAACATCGGCATCGCTCGGCGGTTGGCCCCGTTGCTGGACAACGACCGGCGAAAGATTGAATTGCTCAACAGCCTGGTCTTCACCCTCCCGGGCAGTCCCATCATTTACTATGGAGATGAGATCGGTATGGGGGACAATGTGCACCTGGGCGATCGCAATGGCGTTCGGACTCCCATGCAGTGGAACGCGGATCGAAATGGGGGGTTTTCAAAAGCTGACCCGCTCAAGCTGTATTTGCCGCCTATCTCGGATTCCGTCTACGGCTTCCATGTGACCAATGTCGATTCTCAGCGCCAATCGCCCCATTCGCTCTTGCATACGATGAAGCAAATGATTGCCAGGCGGAAAACTCAGCCGGCGTTTGGACGCGGGACTCTGACGTTTCTTCATCCGAAAAATGACAAGGTCCTCGCCTACATTCGCAGGTATCGCGGCAACGAGCTCTTGCTCGTGCACAATTTGGCCGGATCTGCGCAACCTGTTGAACTGGACTTGTCCGCGTTCCAAGGACAAGTGCCCATAGAACTGCTCGGGGGATCCCGCTTCCCCCGAATTAGCAAAGGTCTGTACTCGTTGAGCCTGGCGCCCTACGGGTTCTATTGGTTCAGCCTCGAACAGCCTCAGCATGACGATCCGTCATACGGAATTGAAGGCAGCGTCGTCTAGCGCGGTACTGTGATTGGAACCAGAGATGGCACATGAATTGGACGAGTATCGAGACCACGCACCGAAAGGCACGGTCGAGTTTCTCTACCGCTTGAGCGATCAAGTGGCAGGACATAGCTTTTTGCATATCAGCGCAGGCCGCTATGGCGGCGGTATGGCCGAAATCCTTCGCCGGCTGATTCCCATGCTCAACACGTTAGGCATCAATGCACGCTGGGAAGTGCTGGCCGGTGACCAGGAATTCTTCCAGGTGTCCAGGCGGCTGGCGAATTCCCTTCAAGGCCAGGACGACTATCTCACCGACCAGATGCAGGAGGCCTACCTCAAGATCAACGCGCGTACCGCTCAAAGCCTCAATTTGGACGCCGATCTGGTGATGGTTCATGATCCTCCGCCGGCAGCACTGATCGAGCATCGCAAGGGAGGGAAATGGTTTTGGCGTTGTTACCTCGATATCGCCAAACCCCGGCAGCATAGCTGGAGTTTTCTCAGACGTTTCCTGGTCGGGTACGACGCGGCGATCTTTTCATTACCGGGGTTTGCCCATCGCCTGCCCATTCCGCAGTTTTTGATTTCTCCATCGATCGATCCGTTGAGTGAGAAGAACCGGCCCATGCCCCGTGTCGAAGTGAATCAAGTGCTCTCGCGTCTTGGAATTCCTCGCGACAAACCGATCTTGCTGCAGTTGGCGCGCTTCGAGTGGTTTAAGGATCCGCTGGGAGCGATTCGGGCGTACCGGTTGGTGAGAAAGCATCACAATTGCCGCCTCGTGTTAGCGGGGTCTGGTGTCATGCACGATCCGGAGGGTGAAGCGGTCTTAGCGCAAGTACACGAAGCGGCTGCCGGCGATCCCGATGTCCATATTCTGCAATTGCCACCGGAAGCCGACGTTGAAATCAACGCGCTGCAGCGGGCGGCGACCATCATCTTGCAGAAATCGTTTAAGGAAGGGTTCAGTCTTGCCGTGACTGAGGCCATGTGGAAAGGAAAGCCCGTGATCGGGAGTACCGCTGGCGGCCTAGCCGCACAAATCTTGGACGGCGTGACCGGCTACACCGTGCATTCCGTCGAAGGGGCGGCGTTCAGGGCGAGGCATCTCCTCAATAATCCGGGCCTCCTGCAACGCATGGGCGGCGCAGGGCGAGAGCACGTGAGAAGGAATTTTCTGGTGACACGGCACTTAAGCGATTACCTGACGCTGATGAGGCTGTTTGTCACGCGGTGAACACACAGCCATTGAATCGCATGGCTCAAAGGACAGTCCGTGATGGGGGAAGCAGTATGGGAGCAGGTTCAGGAACAGTGCTCCGACGTGCGCACGGTCGATTTGTTGGTCGCCCTTCCGTCGTTCAATCAGTCCTCAACCGTTGGGCCCGTCGTCCACGCGATTGTGGCAGGGCTGAAATCCGCCTTTGGACAGGCTTCCATCCTCTTCTTGAACGCCGATGTCGGCTCTCAGGATGGAACTCCCGATCTTGTCAGACAGACGGTCGGCGACTCCTTGCCCTTTGCGTCGATCCGTCCGAACACCGACGGCATGTCCGGCAGCACCTTCGCCTTGAATCGATTTTCCTATTCCGGGATGCCGGCACGGGAGGAGGCCTTCCGGTCTGTGTTTGCCGTCACTCGGCGGTTGGAAGCCCAGGCCTGCATCATTCTGGACCCAAGCGTGCGATCGATTACGGCTGAATGGGTTGCTCTGCTGGCCCAACCGATATTGGAGAAAGGCGCGGACTATGTGGCGCCCGTGTTCAGTCGGCAACGCTATGAAGGCAGCCTGACCAACAATCTCATCGCCCCCTTGACTCGTGCGCTTTATGGAAAGCGGGTCGCTTGTCAGATCGGTGGCGGGTATGGCTTTTCGCAAAAACTCTCGAGCTTCTTGTTAGAGAACGAAGCGCTGTGGGAAGGAGATGCCGGCCGCTTCGCCATTGACAGCTGGATGACCACTGTTGCCGTCGCCGAGGGATACGAGGTCTGGCAGGCCTGTCTTGGATCCAAGGTTCAGGATATCAAGGCCGGAGCGGCTGATATCTCGACGAGTCTCGCCCAAGCCGTCGGTGCGACCTTCCATTATATGGAGCGGTATCAGGATATATGGGAGAAGCAGGTTGAATCTCAAGAGGTCCCGATCGTCGGTCGCCCGGTTGAGATTACTATGGAATCGGTACCAATCCAAGTGGACCGGATGCTGAAGGGATTTCGTCAGGGATTGAGGGACCTGCTTCCGATTTGGGAGGTGATTCTTACGCCCGACACGCTGGCCGGCGTGCTGGAGCTGGGATTGAGAGATGACGAGGAATTTCGCTTCCCCCTTCCGCTGTGGGTTCAAACCGTCTATGACTCTGCTGTTGCGTATCATGAGAAGGTCATCCATCGTGAGCATCTCTTGAAGTCTCTGGTGCCGCTCTATCTGGGTCGGACCGCGTCGGTGGTCCTTGAAACGAAAGGCGGCGGGCCGGGGATGGTCCAGGATACGGTCGAACACGGTTGTCACACCTTTGAGGTGATGAAGCCGTATCTGATCGACCGATGGAGGTTCCAATGAGTGAGATGTGGCAGGATGCAATGGTTGCGGCCTTTCGGGAAATGGCGAGCCGGGGCGTGCTGTTCTTGCCCAAACTGATGGCCCTGGTCACATTCTTGATGCTCGGGCTTGCCATAGGATGGCTGGTCCAAGTCTCGCTGATGCGCATTCTCAACGTCGTACGCTTTGAGGTGTTCTGCGAACGTATGGGACTCACGCCGGCCTTGACGAAGGCGGGCATGAAGCAACAAATTCCCCACCTCGTCGGCCGCCTGGCGTTTTGGATCGTATTTCTGTTCTTTGCGTTCATGGGGGTCGATGCGTTGGATTTGCCGGCGACCGCCAATCTGATGAGTGCGATCCTAGGATTCTTGCCTAATGTGATCGCGGCGATTCTGGTGGGACTGCTCGGCATCCTTCTGGCCAATTTCACCGGAGAGGCGGTCTTGATCGCCGCAGTCAACGCTCAAATTCATGGCGCCCGGTTCATCGCCAACATGGTTCGCTGGGGAGTGGTCATTTTTACTGTCGCCATGGTCCTGACACAGCTGGGGATTGCGAAGGAAATCGTGGTGGCAGCGTTCTCCATCATCTTTGGAGGCATCGTTTTCGCGATGGCCATTGCGTTGGGGCTGGGCGGGCGCAGCATCGCGAAGGAGGTGCTCGAGCGTCGCTTCGGTCGCGAAAAGAGCAGAGACGAGTTCACTCACATTTAACTTGGCGGCAGATGAACCCATCGGTCATGACACATCAAGACGGAAGACAGCGGGTTGTCATCGAGGGAGTCCAACCGGAAATTGACGGGGGACGATTCCCCATCAAGCGGACGGTCGGCGAGGAGGTCGTGGTCGAGGCCGACGCCTTTTGCGATGGACATGACGCCATCGCCGTCGTCCTCCGTTATCGCCTGGGGGACTCCACGGAATGGACGGATCTGCCCATGAAACACCTTGGCAACGACCGTTGGCGTGCGGCGTTTCACGTGAGCACGATGGGACAATGGCACTACACGATCGCCGGCTGGGTCGATCACTTTGAAACCTGGCGCCGGGACCTGGTCAAAAAACTCGACGCCGGCCAGAACCTACAGGTAGACCTGCTGATCGGGGCCACACTCATTGAGAGTGCGGTCAGTCGAGCCTCGGCGGACGATGGGCGGAAGCTCACGGCGTGGAGGCAGGCGTTGAGGTCGAATGACTCTCCTGACGACGACCGCATTCAAATCGCGTTAAGCGCGGACCTCCGGGCCCTCATGGCGAGATACCCGGATCGGCGCCTGGCTTCCATCTATGAGCGAGAACTTCAAGTGATCGTCGACCGGCAAAAAGCGCGGTACAGCGCCTGGTATGAATTGTTTCCCCGCTCCTGGAGTCG
>JARDZZ010000109.1 GCA_029240595.1 Nitrospira sp.
CGCTCGAAAAGGCCGAGTTGGAATTCTTCAGCCCGCGTAAAGGAAATGGGGTACTGTTCGGTGAAGCAAGCGTTGCAGTAATGATGGGGGGCACCAGGGGCGGATTTCAGCATCCCGTCGAGACTGAGATAGGCTAAGCTGTCCGCCGTGATGTACTTGCGTATTTCCTCGGCGGAATGACTGGAAGCGATGAGTTCCTTTTTGGTCGGCGTGTCGATCCCGTAGAAGCATGGTGAAATGATCGGTGGAGAACTGATCCGCATGTGCACTTCCTTTGCACCGGCCTGACGGATCATCTTCACGATCTTGCGGCTGGTGGTCCCCCGAACCAGGGAATCGTCAACGACGACGACCCGCTTGCCGTGGAGTACCTCCGGCACCGCATTGAGCTTGACCTTGACCCCGAAATGCCTGATGGACTGCTCCGGTTCGATGAACGTGCGTCCGACATAATGGTTTCGGATCAATCCGGTCTCAAACGGAATGCCCGCCCCTTCGCTATACCCCAACGCGGCCGGCACCCCGGAGTCCGGGACCGGTATCACGAGGTCGGCCGGCACCCATGACTCCTGAGCCAATTGACGTCCCAACGCCTTTCGAGTCGCATAGACTGCGTTCGCGCCGAAAATTTTGCTATCAGGCCTGGCGAAATAGACGTACTCGAAGATGCACATTGCCGGCTGCACCGCCGAAAACGGTTTGTAACTCGTCACACCATTTTCATTGAGGACGACAAGTTCACCCGGTTCGATTTCCCGGACGATTTCCGCATCCAACAAATCGAACGCGCAGGTCTCCGAGGCGACCAAGTGCGTGTCCCTCAGTCTCCCAAGCGATAGTGGCCTGAAGCCATACGGATCCCGCGCTGCGATGATCCCTTCGTCCGTCAGCAGGACAACAGAAAATGCGCCGCGGACTTGGCTCAGAGCGTCGATGACGCGGGCCAACAAGGTGTCGGCTCGTGAATGGGCGATGAGGTGAATGATGACTTCGCTGTCCGACGTTGATTGGAAGATCGCGCCGTACGCTTCGAGTTCATTGCGAAGCACCTGGGCATTGATCAGATTGCCGTTGTGTGCCAAGGCGAGATTGCCGAAAGCGAAATTCACCGTCAGCGGTTGAACGTTCTTGAGGTCCTGGCCGCCGGCCGTCGAATATCGATTGTGGCCAATCGCCATTGAACCGGTGAGATTCTTCAGGGTCTGCGTGTTGTAGATGTCGGCCACGAGGCCCATGCCCTTGTGCACATGAAAGTGATCGCCGTCCGCAGACACGATGCCCGAGGCCTCTTGCCCGCGGTGTTGCAGCGCGTAGAGACCAAGATACGTGAGATTCGCCGCTTCCTTGTGTCCGTAAATGCCGAACACGGCGCACTCGTCGTGAAACTTATCGGACCCGGCGATGGGAAGTTCCTTACGCATAGGCAACGCTATTCATGGCGTAACTGTTCTTCGAGCGCATGAGCCCAACGATCCCAGACTCGGTCGATCGGAAGATCGATGCGACAGCCTTCGTTCAATCGGCCCTTCGCCACGTCAATGATGAATCGATCTCCGCCGACGGTGCCGATGCGACCGGCCGGTATTCCTGCATCAGCTGCACGACTCAACAAGGCCTCGACAGTATCCGGCCTCATAGAGAGGATGACGCGAGACGAACTTTCACCGAACAACAGCGCGTCCCGCCGCAACGCACCGAGCTCCAATTTTACCACAGCGCCACGCCTTACATCCGGACCCGACACACAGCATTCCGCCAACGCAACAGCAAGGCCCCCGTCCGAGCAGTCGTGCGCAGACTCGACGAGCCCTTCCCGAATGACCGTTAAGACAAAATCCTGCAACGCCTTTTCAGTTTCGAGGTTCAACAATGGAGGCGAGCCCTGTTCCCGATGCTGCATGACCTTCAGGTACTCACTGCCGCCCAGGTCATCCCTCGTCTTACCAAGGAGAATAATGGCATCTTCATCATGGCGAAACCACTGAGTCATGGCCTGCTCGGCCTTATCGATCAATCCGACCATACCGAGCATCGGCGTGGGATAAATTGAGAGGCCGTTTGTCTCGTTATAAAAACTCACGTTCCCGCTCACGATGGGAATTTGGAAATGCTCGCACGCGTCCTTTAACCCTTCGATCGCCAGGACGAACTGCCACATAATGTCCGGCCGCTCAGGATTTCCGAAATTGAGACAATCTGTCAGCCCGATCGGCTCAGCGCCGGAGCAGACCAGATTGCGCGCCGCCTCGGCAACAGCCAAGCGGGTTCCTTCATACGGATGCAACAGACAATAGCGGCCATTGCAATCCACCGTCATGGCCACGGCTTTGTTCGTTCCCTTGATGCGGACGACCGCGGCGTCGGAACCGGGTCGGACCAGGGTATTCGTCCGCACCATGTGGTCATATTGCTCATACACCCACCGCTTACTCGCGATCGTCGGAGAAGCCAATACAGACAACAACGCCGCATTCGCGTCCTTCACGTCAGGCATCGAATCGTAATTCAGGTTGGTCAGCATCTCCTGGTAGGGCGGCGGAGAATACGGCCGCTCATACCTCGGCCCGTCGTCCGCCAACGATTTCGCGGGGATCTCTGCCACGACCCTTCCCTGATCGATGACCCGCAAGAGACCGTCGCTGGTCACTTTACCGACGACGGCCACATCGAGGTCCCACTTTCGGCAAATCCGGATGCACTCTTCCTCTTTTCCGGCTTGTGCAACCATCAACATGCGCTCTTGCGATTCGGACAGCATCAATTCATAGGGGGTCATGCCCGGCTCGCGCCGCGGCACATGAGTGAGATCCAATTCCATGCCGTTGCCGGCGCGCGACGCCATCTCACAGGACGAGCTCGTCAGACCGGCGGCTCCCATATCCTGGATACCGACAAGGAGATCATTCGCCATCAATTCCAGACAGGCTTCCAGCAGTAATTTTTCTTGAAAGGGATCCCCGACTTGGACGGTCGGCCGTTTCTGGTCGGAGTCATCGTCGAAGGCGTCTGACGCCATCGTTGCCCCGTGAATGCCGTCTCGACCCGTCTTTGATCCGAAATAAATCACCGGATTCCCGACCCCTGCAGCGGTGCCGAGGAAGATCTTATCCTTGTGCGCAACACCGAGGCAGAAGGCGTTTACGAGGGGGTTCAGCGAGTAGATGTCGTCGAAGCGTACTTCGCCGCCGACAGTTGGAACTCCCATGCAGTTCCCATAACCGGCAATGCCCGCAACAACACCCCTCATAAGATGGCGGTTCTTGGCGCTGTCCAGGCTGCCGAAACGGAGAGAGTCGAGGAGCGCGATCGGCCGGGCGCCCATCGTGAACACATCACGGAGGATGCCACCGACTCCCGTGGCGGCACCCTGATATGGCTCAATGAAGGACGGGTGGTTGTGCGACTCCATCTTAAAAACCACGCACAAGCCGTCACCGATATCGACAGCGCCCGCATTTTCGCCAGGCCCCTGTACGACACGCGGTCCTGTCGTGGGCAGCTTCTTCAGATGCACCCTGGAGCTTTTATAGGAGCAATGCTCGGACCACATGACCGAGAACATGCCCAGTTCAGTCAGATTGGGCTCGCGGCCCAAAATGTCGACGATCTTCTTGAACTCGTCTTCCGTCAGATTGTGCTGTGCGAGGAGGTCTTTGATGTCAGCCGTGTTGGTATTCATAGATCCTATACATTACAGTGAACAACACGTTCACCGTGACTTACTCGCAGGCTCGGTCATCACGCGCCCACCATTTTTAACGGGCGGTTCCTCAGCGACTCCAGCATCGATGTGAAGATCAACCGTCCGTCCTCATTGCCCATCAGTTCCTCTGCGGAGCGCTCGGGATGGGGCATCATGCCAAGCACGTTTCCCTCGGCACTGCGAATGCCGGCAATATTGTCGAGCGAGCCGTTGGGATTGGCTTCCAGCGTCACTCGCCCGTCAGGGGTGCAATACCGAAACACGATTTGAGCGTTGGCCTGTAACCCCGCCAGCATCACCGGATCGGTGTAATAGTTTCCTTCCGCATGGGCAATCGGAATCTTCAGCACCTGACCGGGCTTGCACGCGCCCGTGAATGGCGTGGCCGCGTTCTCCACACGCACATGCACATCTTTGCAGACAAAGTGGAGTGAACGGTTCCGCAACATGGCACCGGGCAACAGTCCGGCTTCGAGAAGAATCTGGAACCCGTTGCAGACACCCATGACCAAGCCACCGCTTTTGGCGAACTCTTTGATGGCGGACATGACCGGTGAAAACCTGGCAATGGCCCCCGTGCGGAGATAATCTCCATACGAAAAGCCTCCCGGCAGAATGACGCCATCTAGACCGACCAAGGACTTCTCCTTGTGCCAGACCATCGTCACATTCTGGGCCAGCACGTCCTTGAAGACATGCTCGCAATCGTGATCACAATTCGAGCCCGGAAAAACGATCACGCCGATGTTCATGTCTACACCAATTCGTACCGGTATTCTTCGATGATGGTGTTGGCGAGAAGCTTTTCGCACATGGACTTCACCTGAGCTTCCGCCTTCGCCTTATCTGTTTCGCTGACATCCAATTCCATATACTTACCGACCCGCACGTTCGCGGCGTTTTTGAAGCCAAGAGAATCAAGCGCATGCTCGATCGCCTTGCCTTGCGGATCCAGAATGCCTTGCTTCAACGTCACATGAATCTTCGCCTTCACGATTTAGTCTCCTGCTCACCCGATTGCTTGTGTAAACCGTCAACATATCGTCGAATCTTGAAGAGTACTGCGACCGTCGCGATCCCTCCCACGGCAAGCGCGGCAAAAGCCCAGCGCCAGGGTGAATCGTCCAACCGATAGGCCATCATCGCCACGACCCCTGCCCAGACCAACACCGCCGCCACCAAGCCATAATTCAAAAACGCCTTTAGCATTTGCTTACTTCTTGTCTCCCTTCTCCTCAAAAGCGGGCGGAGTGCTGAGCCTTGTTCCGCGATGTCACGGAAACTCGGGTCACCGCATTCGTTGAGCGGGAGCGGTCCGCCATGCGGACGGCTCGCGATGTTCGAAGTTCCGTTCGAGCGTAGCTTTGAACGGAACAAGTTTCGCGGGGCGAGCGATGCGAAACGTTGTGCGGTCGAGTTGTCGTGTGTGAGCGGGCAAGGCTCAGTCTCCGCTACCCGCATACCCGCTTCAGCACCTCCTGATACGCTTCCTCTATCTTGCCCAAGTCCTTCCGGAACCGGTCTTTATCCATCGACTCTCTGGTCGCCTGGTCCCAAAACCGGCACGTGTCAGGGGAAATCTCATCGGCCAGAATGAGCCGGCCGTTATGAACACCAAACTCAAGCTTGAAATCGACAAGGACCATCCGGCGTTCTGCGAAGAACGGCTGCAGCACGCTATTGACTTTTAATGCGAGTCCTTTAATTTCCGCCATCTGTTCCGGCGTCGCGAGCTTAAGCAGGCGGACGTGTTCATCGGCGATCAACGGATCTCCCAAGGCGTCGTTTTTGTAGTACCACTCGACGATGGGCGGCTGAATCGCTTCGCCTTCCTTGAGTCCCAACCGCTTGGCCAGACTGCCTGCGATCACGTTTCGCACCACCACTTCGACCGGCACGATCGTGACTTTTTTCGTGAGCATCTCCCGATCGCTCTTTCGCTCCACGAAATGTGTCGGCACGCCGTTTTCTTCGAGGAGGCGGAACAATCGCTCCGAGACTTTGTTGTTAATGATTCCTTTGTCCAGGATGGTTCCACGCTTCTGGGCGTTGAACGCCGTCGCGTCGTCTTTGAAATACTGCAGGACTTCATCCGGATGTCCGGTTGTGAAGAGTTTTTTGGCCTTGCCTTCGTAGATGAGCGTGCCGGTAACCATAGGAACTCCCCAGCGTGTATAGCGTCTTACTGCGCCAGAATTTCAATGATCTCATCCAGGCTTTTGACCGTGCCGAGCCAGGTCGGATGCCCGAATCGCCTCACGTATTGGAACTCCTTTACTCTTTCCTGCGCCAGAATCAAGCCGTGAAAGTCTTCCAGCTTCGATGTTTCGAAATAGGTGATGAAATCGATGTCGTCTAGTCCGGTGGAATGGTACAGCTTGCGCTTCACCGTTTTATGATAAGGCAAAGAGGCCTGGGTGTGCTCCTTCATCATCGCCGCCCGGCTGTCTTGGTCCAGCGCCCACCAGTCGGCGCTCTTTCTTATCGGAATCACCGCCGCGTACGGCTTGGGCCCGGGGTCGCTTGCCGTTTTGAGATCGGCCTTGATGTCATCGGGAAAGCCCGGCACGTAATTGGCTTTTTTCGTCAACCCGTGCATGATTCCCGCAACGGTCAGGTGCTTCCCGAACGGGCTGGCCTGAAGGTCAAGCAGAAATTTCTGGATGTCGCGCAGTTCGTTGGCATGGGCCCGAAAGAGGATATCCGCATGGTCGCTGAGTCCACGCAAGAGATAGAGATCGATGGCGATCTTCTCTCGATGCTGCTCCACAACGCCCTTCAGGACGCTTAGGAGCGCAATGCGCGTGGGGCCATCCCTTTTTGCCCAGTCCTCGTTCAAGGTGTAGGCGGCAAACGTCCCGTACACTCCGGGATCGGCCAGGAGCTTTTCCCGGTCGGCTGCCGCAAAGCCAAGATCACTCCACATCGACGCCGCGATGACGATGATCGCCAGAAGAGTCGCGCGTTGTGCTGTCATGCATTTCCTTTCCGTGAAGGTGAGTGTTGGACGCCCTTGAACACCCTCTTGAAAATATGATCAACGTGCCGCAGATAGTATTTGGGGTTGAAGCAGGCGGCGATCTCGCTTTTCTTCAGATGTTGTGCGATGAAGGGGTCCTTGGCGACCAGTTCCTGCAAGTTTCCCGATCCGTTCCATGAAGCCATGGCGTTGCGCTGCACGGCTTCATACGAGTCCTTTCGCTGCGCACCCTTGTCGATGAGCGCCAGCAGTAGGCGTTGTGAGTACACCAATCCGCCGGTCAGCTCGAGATTGCGCTTCATGTTGGCCGGATAGACCACCAGATGCTTGATGAGGTCGGTGACCTTCGCCAGCATGTAGTCAATGAGGATGGTGCTGTCCGGCATGATGACGCGCTCGACGGAGGAATGGCTGATGTCACGCTCGTGCCACAGGGCCACGTTTTCCATGGCCGCGAGACTATTGGCCCGCACGAGCCGCGCCAATCCGCAGAGATTTTCCGATACGATCGGGTTGCGCTTGTGCGGCATGGCTGACGAGCCCTTTTGTCCTGCCGAAAAATATTCTTCCGCCTCGAGCACCTCAGTCCGTTGAAGATGCCGGATCTCGGTCGCGATCTTTTCGATTGTGGCTGCAAGGAGCGCCAGAGCTGTCGCATAGGCAGCATGACGGTCCCGTTGCACGACTTGGTTGGAAACCGGATCCACGGTGAGGCCGAGCTTCGCGCACACGTAGGCTTCGATATCCGGTCCCTGATGCGCAAACGTCCCCATCGCGCCGGACAGCTTGCCGACCGCGATCTCCCGGCGCACCTGACGCAAGCGTGCCAAATGTCGGCCGACTTCCTCGTGCCATATGGCCAGCTTGAATCCGAACGAGATGGGCTCGCCATGGATACCATGTGAACGGCCCACCATCACCTGGCTCTTGTAGCGAAAAGCCTGCCGCTTCAACACCGCCAGCAACCCCTGCACACCTTCCAAAATGAGATCAAGGGCTTCGGTCATCTGGATGGCCAGCGACGTATCGACGATATCGGATGAGGTCAATCCCATGTGCAAAAACCGATGCTCCGGTCCTACGGTGTCCGCCAGGGATTCGAGGAATGCGATCACGTCGTGTTTCGTGACCTTCTCAATTTCGGCGATCCGCGACACGTCGATCCTGGCCTTGTTCCTGATTTTTGCGGACGTGCCGCGGGGCGCCTGCCCGGCCTTTTCGAATGCTGCACAGGCTTGCAGTTCGACCTCCAGCCAGATCTCATACTTGTGTTTGAGATCCCAGATGGCTTTCATCTGTGGACGCGTGTAGCGGTCAATCATTGGACGTCCGGGCGCTCACTCGTCACGCCCATTCTGAGGCTGACGAACGGCCTCTTGCCTCTTGAGTGCCAACTTCGCTTCCGTTGTCAGCACCTTGTCCAAAATGCCGTTCACAAATTTTGCGGCTTCCTCATCGCCGAAATCCTTCGCCAGCTCGATCGCCTCATTGACGGTGACTTTTGCCGGCACCTCGTCCAGCCACAACAGTTCATAGGCGCCGAGGCGGAGGATATTGCGGTCGACGATCTGCATGCGGCTGACCTTCCAATTCGTGGCGTATTTGCCGATGAGCGCATCCAGATCGTTCTTGTGCCCGAGCACGCCGGTGACGAGTTGTTCGGCGAACGATCTGACGTCTTCCGTGGCTTGACACTGATTCCAGAACTCGTCCAGCCAGACGCCGGGTTTGCCATGGATGTCGTATTGAAACAAGATTTGCAGCGCGCGCTCGCGCGACTGGTGGCGAGATCCCATAATCAGGTCTTGCGCTTTCGTGCCGGACGTCTGGCTGCGCCGTTTGTTCCGGCGGTCTCCTTTGGCAGGGCTGTTGCCTCGCCGCCCCGTATCATCCGCATGACGGTCGCCATCTCAATCGCCGACTTCGCCGCCTCGCCGCCTCGATTGAACTTGGTCGGCTCCGCTCGCACGATGGCCTGGGCCACCGTGTCGGTCGTCAGCACACCAAAAATAATCGGCACGTCCGCATCCAAGGCTGCC
>JARDZZ010000110.1 GCA_029240595.1 Nitrospira sp.
GATCGGCCTTCAGCGTCTCCAAGACCTGAAACGCGTTCAACGTTTCGTCATTCATGTTGAGAATCACGGCAGCTGGTTGTGCCGTCGAAGCCTTGGCTGTAATGTCCTCTTGGGATCGTGCTCTCTCCAGCGTGTACCCGTTCGGCAACAGGGCATCCCGGACTTTCGTGTAGAAAAAAATGTCCGTGACGGCGACCAGTATGGTTTTCGAAGGGATGTGAGTCATGGTCTGCATGCGGCTAAAGCGGTAAGCGCGATCATCAATTCAACATGCTCACCAGTCGCCCCAGCGACTTCTTCGCCAGCACATAATCGGGATTTAATGCCAATGCCTGTTTGTACGACGAGATGGCTTCCGTCCAGTTACCCTTCTTCTCATACACGCGCCCCAGATTTAAATGGGGGAACGCCGGACTCTCGTACCGTTTCGCATGCATGGCTTTTTGAAACCATGGGATGGCGTCGTCCAGTTCGCCCTTCTCGATCAAATAGGCGCCGATGTCGTTGTAGGGATTGCCGAACTCGGGATCCCGGGCAATGGCGCGATGACACTCCTCGATCGCGTCGTCGAGCCGGCCCATGAAACTGTAGGTCCAGCCGAGGAACGTGTGAGCTTCGGCCGTCGGATGGGTCGCGATGGACTGTCGGTAGAGCGAGACGGCTTCTTCCAATTCGCCTTTCATCTGCCGTTGATAGGCGCGTTGAAAGAGCTCCCACGCTTCACGCTTGTCTTCCTCGCTGCCTTCGCCTTGTAGTAAGAAATCCTGCACATCCATGATACGGCTCTTGAAACCCGCCACCAGCATCGTTCTCAGTCGCTCTCCCCCCTCGACGTACGATTAAGAGTACGCCTCGGGGGTCTCTCTCCCTGCGGCCTTGCTGAGTGACGGGTTTGAAGAGCCGCGGGAATAGTGGTTCTCCGCTACTACTCCTGCTTCAATTTCTTCTTGATCAATTCTGCGCCGTAACGACCCGACAATAACATCGAGCCGAAGGCAGGGCCCATGCGTGGTGTCCCATGCACGGCCGCCACGGCCAATCCAATGACGAAACAGTTTGGGTACACTTCCCCGGTATGGTCCATCACATCCTGCTCTGAACGTGAGACCCACATGGCCCCGTTGCCGGGTACTTCCGTATATAGATTTCGCTTGTGCAAAAGGTTCACGATGACCGCGTCGTGACCGGTCGCATCGACCACAAGTTTGCTCTCCAGCGCAATGGGATCGATATGAATGATATCGTGGCCGGCCATTTCGGCGGTCGTGTTATTGACCACGACGCCTTCGAGTATACCCTCCCGGCGAAGGATCAAGTCGACCACCCTCGTGAGATTGAGCACCCTGGCACCGGCCCGGTAAGCTGCAGCGATCAAGCTCGCCGTGGCATGCGGCGGATCGACGATATACATGCCTTCGCAGTCTTTGACCTTCTTGCATGGCACACCGATTTCCTCGAGGATCTTATGCGCCGGAGCACAGATCGTCGCCTTGTTCATCAGATAGCCGCCGTGCCAGAACCCGCCGCCCAGCGCAAGGCTCTGCTCGATGATGACGGTGCGGAAGCCCATGTCCGCCAGATCATGCGCGCAAATGAGACCCGAAGGACCGGCACCGACGATGATGACATCGCTTTCGATCAACTGGTCGAATTCTTTGTAGTACTCGCGCGCGATCTGCCTAGTGATGTCGCGTTCTCTCAGCGGCGCGGGCTTGGGTTTTCCCATGGCAGTACTCCTCGGTGGATGCCGGTACGAGTGGGCAGCCACCCGATGCAGAGCTAACGGTAAATTTCTGAACCGGATTGTTTGAACTCCTCCGCCTTTTCCTTCATGCCGATCTGGATCGCTTGTTGCTCGGTCACCCGTTTGCTGGCCGCATATTCACGAACGTCTTGCGTGATCTTCATGGAGCAGAAGTGTGGCCCGCACATACTGCAAAAATGCGAGACCTTGGCTGCCTGGTCGGGCAGCGTCTCATCATGGAAATCCTTCGCCGTGTCGGGATCGAGCGACAAATTGAATTGATCTTCCCAACGGAATTCGAAGCGGGCCTTCGAGAGAGCATTGTCCCGGATCTGCGCTCCGGGATGCCCTTTTGCCAGATCGGCCGCATGCGCGGCGATCTTGTAGGTGATCACGCCGGTCTTCACATCTTCCCTATCCGGCAAGCCGAGATGTTCTTTGGGTGTCACATAACAGAGCATCGCGCATCCATACCAGCCGATCATCGCGGCGCCAATCCCGGACGTAATATGGTCGTACCCGGGGGCAATGTCAGTGGTGAGCGGTCCCAGGGTGTAGAACGGCGCTTCGTGGCATTCCTTGAGCTGTTTTTCCATATTGATCTGGACCAGATGCATCGGCACGTGGCCGGGCCCTTCGATCATGACCTGCACGTCGTGCGACCATGCGATCTTTGTCAGTTCGCCCAACGTTTCCAGTTCGGCGAACTGGCTCTCATCGTTCGCGTCTGCGATCGAGCCCGGCCGTAAGCCGTCTCCGAGGCTGAACGACACGTCGTAGGCCTTCATGATGTCGCAGATTTCTTCAAAGTGCGTGTAGGCGAAGTTTTCTTGGTGATGAGCCAGACACCACTTGGCATGGATCGAACCGCCTCGGGACACGATGCCGGTCATACGATTGGCGGTCAGCGGCACGTAGCCGAGCCGGACCCCCGCGTGGATGGTGAAGTAATCGACCCCCTGCTCCGCCTGCTCGATCAACGTGTCACGGAAAATGTCCCACGTGAGGTCTTCGGCTTTGCCGCCGACTTTCTCAAGCGCCTGATAGATGGGAACCGTCCCGATCGGTACGGGGGAGTTGCGGATAATCCACTCTCTGGTTTCATGGATATTTTTCCCGGTCGAGAGGTCCATGACGGTATCCGCGCCCCACCGCGTCGACCAGATCATCTTTTCGACTTCTTCCTCAATGGTCGAGCTGACGGCGGAATTGCCGATATTCGAATTGATCTTCACCAAAAAATTGCGCCCGATGATCATCGGCTCTGTTTCCGGATGATTGATATTGGCGGGAATGATCGCACGCCCCCTCGCAACCTCATCTCTCACGAATTCCGGCGTGATCACCTTCGGGATAGAGGCGCCCCACGCCTGGCCAGGATGCTGGGCGACGCCTCCGCCAACACCGTTGCGCGACGCCACTTCACGGGCCACCTCGCGCGACTGGTTTTCGCGGATTGCGATGAATTCCATCTCCGGCGTGATCATTCCACGGCGGGCGTAGTGCAGCTGGGTGACGTTCAGTCCTCGTTTGGCGCGAAGCGGTTTGCGGATATGCTGGAATCGGAGATCGGTCAGCTTGGGGTCGGCGGCACGGAGGCGGCCATACTCCGATGTCACGTCAGACAGCTGTTCAACGTCGCCACGACCGAGAATCCAATCTTGTCGAAGGGGGGCAAGCCCCCTGCGCAGGTCGATCGTCACCGACTGATCGGTGTAGGGCCCGGAGGTATCATAGACGACGAGCGGCTCGTTCTCAGTAGGTGCCCCGCCCTTCGGTGATTTGGTGGGCGTCAAGGCGATCTCTCGCATCGGCACACGCACCCCTGGCCGGGTGCCGGTGACGAATACTTTTCGCGAGGCCGGAAACGGCTGGGTGGTGACGGGAGGAGTGCCGGTCGGATGGCCGTTGGTCGTCATGGAAGATCCTTTCATCGGATCGTGAACGATCGAGGTGGGGCAATAAAAAAGCCGCACCTTGCAGGAGGAGAGTGCGGCTGAGACGGTCGTCAGTGATCCGCTTCCCTACGCTGGTATTACCCAGGTCAGGTTCGAAGGGTCATCCGATCGCTCGGATTCTCAGCCGTGTGGCCCCCCCAGCTCTGGGTTGAAATCGTATCGCCGACCTCCTTATGAAGTCAACGGGTTAATAGCCCTATGCCGCTGCTCCCGAATGGTCCCCGACAAGGTCTTCTTCCCAACCCTGTTTCATTGATTGGCCGGTAATGCATATCGTAGAATGACGCGCTACATGATATTGCTGAGGACCTTGTGAACAGCGTTGCGACCTTACCCAGAGCGGTGACCGATTACCAGCTCCTGTCCGCAGAGGAACTGCGCCAGCGCATCGCGGAGGCGAAGCGCACGCTCGGAGACCAGGTGATGGTGCTCGGCCATAACTATCAACGGGACGACGTCATCGAACATGCGGATTTCCGTGGTGATTCGCTGCTCCTTTCCAAGTTGGCGGCTGAACGGTCGGAGCGACCGCATGTGGTCTTTTGCGGCGTGCACTTCATGGCGGAAACCGCCGACATCCTGAGCCGGACCAATCAGACGGTTATTCTTCCCGACATGGCGGCCGGTTGTTCCATGGCCGACATGGCCGCGATTGAACAGGTGGATCAGTGTTGGGAGACGCTGGGTCGTCTCCTACCTGTCGAGGAGACCGTGATGCCGGCTGTGTATGTCAATTCGGCCGCAGTCCTCAAGGCATTCTGCGGTGAGCACGGCGGCATCACCTGCACCTCCTCGAATGCCAAGGCGGTGATTGAATGGTGCTGGGCGCGCCGTGAAAAGATTCTGTTTTTCCCCGACGAACACTTGGGACGCAATACCGCCAACAAAATGGGCATCGCTCGAGAGCACATGATCGTCTGGGATCCGTTTCAACCGAATGGCGGCAATACCAGGGAAGCTATCCGGCGGGCGAAACTCATTCTATGGAAGGGTCATTGCAGCGTGCACCAAATGTTTCAAGCCGCTCACGTGGACAACTTTCGGAAACAGTATCCCCAGGGTAAAGTGATTGTACATCCCGAATGTCATGAAGATGTCGTCAACAAGGCCGATCTCGCCGGCTCCACCGAGTTCATCATCAAGACGGTCACCGCCGCACCGGCCGGGACAGTGTGGGCGGTGGGAACCGAGCTGAACTTAGTCAATCGTTTGAAGCGCGAGATGACCGATAAGAAGGTGTTTTTTCTGTCCTCCACCGTGTGTCAGTGTGCGACGATGTTTCGCATTGATGCCGCACACCTGTGCTGGGCGATGGAAAATCTCGCCGACGGGCACATTGTGAATCATATTGTCGTGCCTGAGGACGACAAGCGTTGGGCCAGGATCGCCCTTGATCGCATGATGTCCGTCAGCTAGGGGCATTGTGAGGAACGCCCTCTTCTCACGCGCCCAACCCCGGCTCGCCGAAAGGCGCCCTTCACCACACTTCGTTCTCGCGTCGCTCAAACCTTCACGCACATGAACCGTACGCTTCAGGCGCTCGCTCGCTGCGGCCGTGCGGCAAGTCGTTTTTGACGATCCGGCAGGAAGGCTAAGGGCTAGTACCTCGCTCGACGTTCCGGTATATTCACTTCATTTCCGCCCAAACCGTCTGTACGTATGGACTACAAGTCGACTCTCAATCTGCCGAAAACCGATTTTCCGATGAAGGCCAATCTGCCTCAGCGGGAGCCGGAATTGCTCGCATGGTGGGAGCAGGAACGCCTGTATACGCGCATTCAAGAAGCCGGCAAGGGCCGGCCCCGCTATCTCCTGCACGATGGACCTCCTTACGCGAACGGCCGAATCCATATCGGCCATGCGCTCAACAAGATCTTGAAGGACATCATCGTCAAATCGAAAACAATGGCAGGCTTCCACGCCCCCTATGTGCCGGGATGGGACTGCCATGGCCTTCCGATCGAGCACCAGGTGCTCAAAGATCTGGGCGAGAAGAAGCACGCGTTGGACGCAATGGGGATTCGCCAACTTTGCCGGGAATACGCCGAGAAATTTTACAAGATCCAGCGAGAGGAGTTTCAGCGATTGGGCGTTCTCGGCGAGTGGCAGCATCCGTACCTGACGATGAATCCTGCGTACGAGGCGACGATTGTCCGCGAGTTTGGCAAATTCGTGGAGCGGGGCGGTGTCTATAAAGGTTTGAAGCCCGTCCTCTGGTGTACTCAGGATCAAACCGCGCTGGCGGAGGCGGAAGTCGAATATGAAGATCACGTGTCGCCGTCGATCTATGTCAGGTTCCCCATAGCAGGGGGGTCCGCTGCAATCTCCGCGAAGCTGCCCGGAGTCAATCTGCCTTCAGATGTCACCACCGTGTCAGTGGTCATCTGGACCACGACTCCTTGGACCTTGCCGGCCAATCAAGCGGTCTGCCTGCATCAGGACATCGACTATGCCTTCGTGCGCGTTGGATCGGAAGTCGTCATCGTTGCGGAACAGCTGGTCGACGGCATGGCGAAGACCTGCAAGCTTGAGGGATATCGTGTGCTCGCAGTGAGGAAAGGCGGGGAGGGATTCGAAGGGCTTGAAACCCAGCGACCGCTGACCACCGGCCTCTCTCCAGTGCTGCTGGGCGATTTCGTGACGTTGGAGCAGGGAACTGGCTGTGTGCACATTGCTCCAGGCCATGGCATGGAAGACTACATCCTTGTGCTCGAGCACAACGCCAAGGCCTCGCCGGGTGAACGGCTTGAAATTCTCGCTCCGGTCGACGACGCCGGTCGATTTACGCAGGTGGTTCCCGAATTTGCGGGGCAGCATGTCTTCAAGGCAAATCCGGGCATCGTTGAGCTCCTCCGGACGAAAGGCCGGCTCATCGGCCATGGCTCGCTGGCCCATTCCTATCCTCATTGCTGGCGCTGTAAGAGCCCTGTGATCTTTCGCGCTACGGAACAGTGGTTTGTTTCGATGGACATCAATGCTCTTCGGCAAGAGGCCTTGGCAGAGATTGACCGTGTGAAATGGATTCCGCCTTGGGGGAAGGACCGGATCAACGGGATGATTGCGAACCGGCCTGATTGGTGCCTCTCACGCCAGCGGGTCTGGGGCGTGCCCATTCCGGCATTCACCTGTACCGGCTGCCGGCGCGTCCTCGCCGATCCCAGGATCATTGACCATATCGGGTTGATCATGGAGGAGCATGGTGCCGACGTGTGGTTCAAGCGGCCTGCTGCAGAATTGTTGCCGGCGGGGACGATCTGTCCACACTGCAACGGGAACCAGTTTGAAAAGGAACGCGACATTCTTGATGTCTGGTTTGAGTCCGGTGTGAGCTTCGCGGCTGTTCTAAAGCCATGCCGGTGGTGGCCGGCGGACCTGTATCTGGAAGGCTCCGATCAGCATCGGGGGTGGTTCCATAGCGCGCTGCTGGCAGGCATCGTCACCGATCATCGCGCGCCGTATGAGGCCGTGCTGACGCACGGGTTTGTCCTTGACGGGCAGGGGAAGAAGATGTCGAAGTCGGCGGGGAATGTCGTTGCTCCGCAGGACGTCATCACGCAATCCGGCGCGGAAATTCTGCGCCTCTGGGTATCCGCGCAGGACTATCGGGACGACGTGCGCATCTCATCGGAGATACTCAATCACCTCATAGAAGCCTATAGAAAAATCCGCAACACCTGCCGGTTTTTGCTCAGCAATTTATACGATTTCGATCCGGCGACGCACCGCGTGCCCTACGACCAATTACCCGAACTTGATCGTTGGGCCCTCATGCGGTTGGAGGAAATCAAGACGAAGGTCCGCCGTGCGTACGATGAGTTCGAATTTCATGCCATCTATCATGCGCTGAACAACTATTGCTCAGTCGATTTGAGCGCAGTCTATCTCGACATCCTCAAGGACCGGCTGTATACGTTTCGCGCCGGTGATCCGTTGCGCCGGAGTTCACAAACCGTTCTGTATGAGATTATCGTCGCCATCACGAAACTCATGGCGCCAATATTGAGTTTCACGGCGGAGGAAATCTGGCTGTCACTCGGCGTTCAACGCGGCGGGCACTCCAGCGTGCACCTTGGTCAATTTCCCGAGGCGTCTCCCGAATGGCATGATGCGAAACTGGCGCAACGGTGGGAGCGGCTCCTGGCATATCGGACGCAGGTCCAGGGCGTGTTAGAGGTCAGCCGACGAGACAAGGTGATCGGATCCTCGCTGGAGGCTGCGATTGAAATACGGGCCGATGCCGATGCGTTGGCTTTCTTGAAGACCTATGAGCGGGATCTTCCGACCTTGTTCATTGTGTCGCACGTGCGTCTGACTGCTGTATCCGGCGGTCCTGCCACGGTAGTGGCCACGAAGTCGTCGTTTGCAAAGTGCGAGCGCTGCTGGAACTATCGTGAAGCGGTCGGGAAAGATGCGGCTCATCCCACGCTCTGCGACCGTTGTGTGGAGGCCCTGCGATGACGCGAAGCTCCCGGTATCTCGTCCTGGCACTGATCGGAGTCGTCGTGATCGTGCTGGATCAGATCACGAAATACTGGGTGATGCAATCCATGCGTCTGCATGAGTCGATTCCGATCGTTCCCAACCTGTTCAGTTTTACGTACATTCGTAATCCTGGTGCGGCATTCGGTTTGCTGGCCGGAAGTAGTAATGCCTTCCGCACCGTCTTTTTCGGAATCACGTCCTTATTTGCCCTGGCACTCCTAGGGACTATCCTTCTTCGATTGCCGGAAAAGGATTGGATCGGTCAACTCAGTATCGCCGGCATTCTTGGGGGAGCGATCGGCAATTTGATTGATCGGCTCCGCTTCGGCGAGGTGATCGATTTCCTCGACGTCTATGTTGAGTCCTA
>JARDZZ010000111.1 GCA_029240595.1 Nitrospira sp.
CGCCGGCCACCACCGTCTTCGGTGGCACGTCCTCCAACACGACGGCGTTGGCTCCGACGACCGATTCTGCGCCGATCGAAATCGGCCCCAGTAAGATCGCTCCTGCACCGATCACGCAACGGTCCTCAATGATCGGCACGCCCCATCGCCGCGAACGCCCGCCAATCGACACCTGATGGCCAATGGTCACGAACTTGCCGATCTTACACCGTTCATGTAAGACCGTTCCGAGTCCGCCGTACGCCAACTCCGATCCCTCGCCGATCTCCACCGACATCGGAATGACGGCGTGATGAAGCACATAGATCAAGCGATACACCAACGCCGGCAGGAGGGGTATTCGCCGCCGGTAGCACCAGTGCCCGAACCGATATAATGCCAACGCATTCATGAACGTGCCCGTTCTTTTACGCGCCCCTTGTGTCGTGCCTGCAGCAAGAGGTCTTCATACAGCCGTTCGGTGGAGGCGACGGCTTGTTCCAGCGAATACCGGCTCAAGACTTGACGTCTGGCGGATTGTCCGAGGCGCTTCGCCGTCATCCTGTCTTGCAGCAGTCTGGAGATTGCCGCGGCCAAGGCACTCGGATCTCCGGGTGGAACCAAGAGGCCGCTCTCTCCATCTTCGACGATCTCCGGCGTGCCCCCCACCCGTGTCGCCACCACTGGAAGACCCGTGGCCATGGACTCCAAGAGCGAATTGGACAGTCCTTCCAAGCCGAGCGACGGTGACACGACGATGGATAATGCCGCCAGAAGATCCGGAACATCCATGCGAAAGCCGGTGAATATGACGCGATCTTCCAGGCCCAGCCGGCGCGTCAACTCTTTGAGCTCTTCTTTGTACTGCTGGTCGATGTTATTGTCTCCCACGATCACGAACCGGACCTGCGGGTTGGTCGATGCGATCAATGCGGCGGCCCGGAGAAACACGTCCTGTCCCTTGATCCGCAGCAGCCTGGCCAAGACGCCGACAACGGGCACCCCGGGAGGAATGTTCCATTCCCGACGCACCGCCTCGCCGTTACCCGGCAGACGGAAACGCTCGCAGTCGATGCCGTTCGGTATGACGCTCAGGCGCTTGGCATCGTATCCGCGCTGTAACAAATCTCGCTTGATTGCCTCCGCATTCACCACAATATGATCGGCCATGCGGAGACAGTGTTTTTGGACTTGATGCTGCCAGTACGTGTAGGTATCGCCGATGTCACGGATTGACCCGATCGTGACGGGTACGCCTGCGAGTCGCGCGGCTGGAATGGCAAACACGTTCGGGTAGATGCCGTAAGCATGCAGGATCTGTGTTCTTGCCCGACGCAAGGTCTTTCCAAACTCGATCTGTTTCCTCATCGTTGCCAAGCCATAGAGTCGACGGATTTTGTATTCGTCAATTGCCCAGGATTGCGCATCGCATTCAGCGAGAAGCTCACCGACCTTATTCAAGGTGGCAAACCGTAAGTCGAAGCGTGACTTGTCCAACCCCTTTCCGATGTTCACGACCTGACGTTCGGTACCGCCAATGGCAAAGATGCCGACGAACTTCATCACCCGTATGCGATCTGCGGATCCGACAGCCGTCGGCCGATGCTGAGTGTGGCTCGGATTGAGCAGGACGCTCGGCGTAGAGACAGTCACGGATGCCGGTTCAGCTGTTCGAGACATGTATTCCTCATAGACTGCAAGACGGCCTGTGCAGCGAGAGCTAAGGCCGCCAGATAATAAAAGTATGGATGGTAACTCACCGGATGGAACATGGCCGCCAACGCAAAGGCCAGCAGGCTGATATGGATTCCCTCGGCCAGATAGGCGAGCTCTTGCATTTCGACTGTCTGGTTGGCCTGTCGGTGCACATCCGCCGAGCCGGTCACGCTTGTCCATAGTAACCACGCAAACAACAGGAGGCCCGGCACGCCGAGGTCCATCATGAGTTCGAGGAAAACATTATGCACAGGTCGCCATTCTCCTCCCCGCGCTTCGTTCATCGCGAGTACGTTCATGCCGATTCCCGCACCGATGACCGGCGACGACAAAGCGGAACGGACGGCGATCATCATGTCCGACCACCGCTCGCCTGCCGAGCCTGTCGCATCCTGTTCGGTGTGGATGATGGTGCTCATGCGGTCGAAGTAGCTGGCGGGCAGCAATGGAATGAGAAGCAGCGCGAAAATCAGGATGGCATTGACCCAGACCCGCTCGGCCCGGCGTCGAAGCTTCCACGCATAGGTGAGAAGGATAGCCCCCAGCGTGAGGAAGCCTGCCCGGGAGAAGGTTGAGACGACCGTCAACCCTTCGACGACGAGTATGCCGAACAATGCCAGACGAATCACCGGCCGGCGGTTGCTCAGGAATAACGCCATGGTGAGCGGAACGATGATGTTCACCATCAATGCGAGGTCGTTGGGATTCTTGGTCAACGCCCCCTCGTTGCCGACCACGCGCTCACGCTCGACAAAGACCCCCGTGAGATAGTTATTGAACGCGAAGAGTCCCAGCCCGACCGCCATGATGCTCAAGCACCAGGTGGTTTGTCTGAGTCGGCCCAGGGTGGCTGCCGAATGACTCAGCAACCAGGACATCGCGAGGGTTTTTAAAAAGTATCCGACCAAAAAATTCGCACTGCCGCCTGGCCAAATAGACAAGGGAATGGTCACGGTCGCCCATGCGAGCAAGGCGCCGGCTACCCACACTTCTCGTCGAGGGATGAAGAACGGCGTACGAGAACCGACCCGATCCAGCACATACGCACCGATACCGATGACGGCGGGTATCATCGCCGGCCGGATCGACTCCAAAGCGGGGAAATAGGCTTGCGGAGAAAAGAGAAGGATGGCGATGAAGACCATCGTGGCCCAAAAGGGAACGGCCGTGTTCGGGGGCTCCCAATAACCCGCCGGCTGGCCATCCTCGGACCGCCACTCCCGGGTAGCCGATTCCGGCCTCCACCATTGAATCTGAGCGTGGTTCATGGGATCGTAGAATCAAGAGACGGTGGACGCTGCCTCGCGGACGGCCGTGGGATCGGCGCTGTTTCTCACCCGCCGTCCATCCAGCTTTTCGACAATGCGCTCGGATGCCAGGCCATCCCAGAGAGGAGGCCGATCGCTTGACCTGCCGGATTCATTCAGCGCCTGCAGGGCCATTGAGACGATCGCCTCAGGATTTGTACCGATCAGTCGGTTGGTGCCGTGGGTCAAGGTCACTGGTCGCTCGGTATTGCTGCGCAAGGTCAGACACGGAATGCCCAACACTGTCGTTTCCTCTTGAATACCCCCTGAATCCGTTAGGACGAGTCGAGCCCGGCTCATCACGGCGAGACAATCGAGGTATCCGAGCGGATCAAGTGCCAGCAATCCATGAGGAATCGCGCCGTTCCCCTCCTGGGTAACACGCCCCTGCACGCGAGGGTTTCTCTGCAACGCCTGTTTCGTCCGCGGATGGACGGGCCACAAGAGTGTCAGCTCCCGGGAGACGGTCTCGAGCGCGTCCACAATCCGTCTGAGCGTCTCGGGATCGTCCACGTTCGAGGGACGATGCAGGGTGACCAGCGCATACGGTTGCGTCGGCTCAAGCCCGAGACGCCGCAAGACGGGCGCCTGTTCCCAGCGAGGCCGACAGGCTTCCAGAGCATCGATCATGACATTGCCCACCAAGTGAATGCGCTCGGCTGGAATCCCCTCTCGCAGCAGATTGTCCACCCCACTGCGTTCGCTGACGAACAACTGGTCTGCGATCGCGTCGGTCAAAATGCGATTGATTTCTTCCGGCATCGTACGATCGAAGCTGCGAAGCCCTGCTTCCACATGATCCACGGGTATGCCAAGTTTGACAGCCACGAGAGCCGCAGCGATGGTGCTGTTGACGTCGCCCACCACCATGAGGCGGTCCGGATGTTCGGTTCCGAGCACAGGTTCCAGACGCTTCATGACTTCAGCGGTCTGGACCGCGTGCGATCCCGATCCCACCTCCAAATTGTAGGCTGGCGCCTCAATCCCGAGGTCTGTAAAAAACTGATCGCTCAGCTGCGCATCGTAATGTTGGCCGGTATGCACGAGCACGGGTGTGATATCTGGGCGGCGACGCATCGCCCGCAGCAGCGGACTGATTTTGACAAAATTGGGGCGTGCCCCGGCAATGACAACGATCTTCATGCCGCTTCCTTAGAATAGTCCGGAGTGCCCTGGTCAGGCTGTTGAGGGACCGGCTGGATCTCGGGATGGAAGACTCGCTGCTGACCCAGCAGGATGACTTTGACCGTCCGGATCAGAATATTCAGATCCAGACTCAGGGAGCAATGCTTGATGTAATACAAGTCGTAGCACATCTTCTCAGTTTCCTCTTCGAGACTGTTGGCATATCCGTAGCAGACCTGGGCCCAACCCGTGATGCCTGGCTTGACCATCGAACGGAACGCGTAAAATGGAATGCGATTCATGAAGAGCGTGTAATTGGAAGCCGGATGCGGTCGAGGGCCGATGAGATTCATGTGTCCCCGTAGCACATTGACGAGCTGCGGCAATTCATCCAGCCGGTATTTGCGTAGCCACCGTCCGACGGCGGTAATACGGTCGCCGTTATCCCGGACCCATTCCGATGGACGCCGGTCGACCGGGCGCATGGTACGGAATTTCAGTAGAGGAAACTTGTGTCCATCCTGCCCAACTCGCTCCTGGATGAAAAACACGGGACCGGCGGAATCCCATTTGATAAGCAGGGCGATGACCGCAAAAAGCGGAGCGCAAACGACCAAGCCGACTGCTGCCACCAGGGCGCTGATCACCCGCAGCCACACAGAATGGAGGGAGCCGCGCCCCAGTTCGGGAGCGAAGATCAAATGACTGGGCTGCAACTGATCAAGGACGAGTTTGCCCGTCAATCGTTCATACAAATGAACCGCGTCCTCGACCTCCACCCCTTGTCGCTTCGCATCGAGTAGCGCTTCAATGGGCAACCGTCCTCGGCGCTCGCTCAAGGCGACGACGATCCGGTGTGTCTTCGGAATCGTCCTCAGCCCCCGATCAAGCGATCCGACGAAGGGGACGCCGTCTTTGAACACGCGTCCCGGCTCTCCCGGTTCCATCAGATCCAGGATGCGGTATCGCCGGCGCTTTTTCATTTCAGCGGTGATCGCGGTCGCGAGATGGCTCTGTCCGAGAACGAGGATATTTTCGACAAAAGGCTTTATGCGCATGGTGTTGTACTCTGGTTTGGTGGTGATGACGCTTGTCGCTTCCGATCTGTCCAACTTAAGAACGTTGATGTAACTCCTCCTGTTGAGCCTGAGCAGCGGAGAGATAGGTTCGATACCCATATGAGTCGAGCAGGCTGTCGTCGTGGTTGAACACCAGCCCGAGCAGCTTGGATGGGCCCAGGATGTCCAACGCTTCACCGATTTCCTTTCGTGACGTCTTGTGCGCGCACACGATGATCACGAATCCATCCACGCTGCGCCCCATCATCAAGCAATCCGGAGCCAGCACGAGCGGGGCGGTATCCAGAATGATCCATTCGTAGTCCCGGCGCGCTTCATCCAGCACCTCGGCGAAACGCGTCGATTTAATCACCTCGTGCGGCATGACCTGGGATCGACCGACCGTCAGCACCGACAGCGTCGTCCCCGGAAGTCGCTGCACGATGTCTTTGAGGGCAAGGTCGGGATTCAGAATCGCGTCACGGAACCCGAGCGCATTGTTGTCTCGCATGCCCAGTTGCGCCTGCACCGAAGGCTTTCGAAAGTCGGCGTCGACGAGGAGGACACGGGACTGAGGAGATTGAGCCAGGGCGGCCGCCAGATTGATGGAGGTGACCGTTTTGCCGTCTCCCATCGTCGGGCTCGACACCGCCACCACCTGGAGATGCCCGGAATGGCGGCGTTGCTCCAGCATCAATCCCAGCGTTCGATATTGCTCCGCCTCGATCGTGGCGGGGGAGACAAGGCTCACCAGCCGCTCGTCCGGCTTGACCCGTGCGGCGATTTTGTGCGCCACCGGTTCCCCACGTGGGTCGGTCCGGCCGGATTTGGACAAGGGGTGGGATTCCAAAGGCGACGTCCGTAAGACGGGATTCGTATGTTCTTTCATGTCGTCAATCCTTCAACAATGAACGATTGTCCTTACCGGTTTTGCTGTGCGGGTTTAGTTTCACTGAGCATCCAGACCAGTTGATCGTTGTCCCAGGCGAAGTACGAAAATACGCCGACGATCAGCACTAACCCGATCATCGAGGCCGCCGCCTTGAATGTGAATCGCCGATAGGCTCTGACCCGGTCGGCTTTTGTGACGATTTCAGGAATGCGCACGAGAATGGGGACTTTTGTAAACTCACGCAAGCTTTCCACATCATGGAAGGACCGATCCCGCTGTTCGGCCAGGATCATGCACCCCGCAGCCAGGCCCAACGACAATGTCAGCGCGCCAAGAATCAGTTTGAGCCGATTGGGCGCCACCGGCGCTTTCGAAGGCATGGCAGGATCCACGATGCGCATCTGGCCGACATGCTTGGCCTGTTCCATCGATTCGGCAAGCTGCGCGTCTTCGTAGCGCTGGAGCACGGAGAAATAGAGATCCTTCGTCATCTTGTAATCGCGCTCCAGTTGCTGGAACTCCTGCGCGTGCTGTGGCGACCGTTCGACCCGCCGCTGGATCGAGGCGGCTTCCGCGCGCAACCGCTGCTCATCCGCTTTGAGATTTTTCAGTTCGTGATCAAGTTCGCGCAAGGCGTGCTTGATGTCCTCGGGAGTGGACAACAATGCCGCAGATTGAGCAGGATCCAACTTCGCTTCTTTGGCCGTTTCGGCCAACGCCTTTTCGATCGCCGCGATTTCTCCCTGGACCCGGATGACGTCAGGATGCTTGGCGCTTGCTCTCGTGCGTAATTCGGTGAGCTCCGTGCGGAGCTTTTCCAGGTGATGCGTCATGGAATCAGGATTGACGACTGTCGTGGCCGGAACACCCGCATTCAAATCCAGCAGCTGCTTCCCCAGCCGTTCCCTCCGCTCGAGCACACGCATTTGATGCTCGCTGTTCGACGTCAGCTCCTGGTTCAGGCGTCCAAGCGTTGAGAGGTTGACTTCGACCTGCTCGGGCAATTCCCCCATGTGGCGCTGTTTGAAGGCCGCGATCTTTCGCTCGTCCTCTTCATGCCGCTGCTTGATATCGTTGAGCTGCTTTTTCAGCAGAGTCGTGGTTTCCGTCGCCTGATTGGTGCGCATGCTCAAGTTTTCTTCAACGTATTGGGTGGCCAGCGTATTGGCGACGGTCGCGACGGTCTCCGGATTACGGCCGCGATAACTGACTTTGAACCCGAACGTGTTGTCCCGGCCGTAGACCTGCCGCTGCAATTCTTTCAACTCAAGCACGACGTCTTTGCGCATGCGTTCGACGACAGCTTCTTCGGGAGCTTCCTTTCGCAACTCCGAATAGAGATTGAATCGATTGATCAGCGCCAGCAGGCCGGCCCGGTTCAGCAGCTTTTCACGGATCAGATTGAGGCGCGCGTCGGCTTCTCCGGTCACGGAAGACTTCACGAAGCCTTCCGGAATCTGCTGCTGCTCGACCAGCACTGTGGCCGTTGAGCTGTAGAGGTTGGGCAAATTCATCGCGAGGCTCAGCATGGCGGCGGCAGGTAGCGAGAAACAGACAAGCCCCAGCCATTTCCTGCGACGCCAGGCTTCGGCTATCGCGACACCGATCGATCGTCTATCGTGATCTTGCATGATCGCTCCACACGGTTACGGGACGACGATGATGTCACCCGGTTGTAGGAAGAAATTTTCCAGCGCTCCGTTGTTGGACATGACCTTGTTGTAGTTGAATGGAATTTGCCGCATCGTCTTGCCCTCAGGGCGCAGGACGACAATACGTCCTCGGCCGGCGAATTCCCCGAACCCTTCGGCCATCGCGAGAATGTCCAGTACGGTTGCTCGCCCCTTCAATTCGTGCCTCCCAGTTTTCTTCACCTCACCGATGACCGAAACCTTAAAGCTGTGCACCTCTCTGACGATGACGGACACTTCCGGCGAGGGAACATATTCCGTCAGCTTTTTCAAAAGCACGCTCCGCAGCTGGTTGGGGGTGAGTCCGGCTGCTTGAACATCATTGACCAGCGGCAGCGATATCTTGCCGTCCGGTCGGACAGGAACAGTCCGGCTGATTGCACTGTTGTTCCAGACAGAAATGTCCAGGACATCCTCCGGTCCGATCCGATATTCCCCGACTTCCTGCGCCTGCGCTAAGGCGTGATCCTGCTCCGACAGGCTGTTATTCGATGCGCTCGAGTCCTTCGAGGAAGACGGCGTATCCACTGCAAAACAGGGCGCCGCGCTCAGTAGCGCAACCACACCACCGATGATGATGATAAATCGTGACGTCTTCATATAAACCTCCGGTCCACTCTGGACGGTTACTGCCACCGTGACGGATACGTGAATTCGAGCCGCAACCAATACACATTGCGAGGGATGACGACATTCTCGGCCGTAACGACCCCATCGGTGAAGAAATCGCTTTCCTGGTAACTGAAATAGGCCGATCCTTTGGCCGTCACATACTTGTTGAATTGGTAGGCCGCCTCGACATAGGCGGTATAAATGGTTCCTTGAAACGAACTGCTTTTTACCCAGGCAGCACTTGGTGCCGCGGTCAGAGTGAAATGCTTGACGGGTTCGTAGACGACCCGTACTCCCACGCTGTCCGTC
>JARDZZ010000112.1 GCA_029240595.1 Nitrospira sp.
TCCTTGATCCGGTGAAGGAGTTTCTTCGGAAACCGCGTGGACCCGATACGGGCCGGGACAATGATGGCGACGTTCATGGGCGGCTCAATTTGAACGAACGGGGCAGAGTTCAGGCCAACACGGATTTCATCCGGGCGAGTCTATCACGCACGTGCTCCTCGGTCCACCGCAGTTTAATCAGCATGGAGATCGTCCGGCCGATCACTGCGTCGGATTGCGGCAGGGTGATTTTGGTGAGATCGCTGCCGTAGCCGAAGCGGTCGATGGCCAGACGGCCCGGTGATGTGAATGTTTTAATATGGTCCCATTTCCGGTGGTAGTGCCAATTGTTGTCGTACCAGTAGAAGCAGCCGTCGACGCCGGCCTCTGCCAGAGCTTTGGCCGCCTGTCGGGCATCGTGCTCAGATGGCAACAGCACACTCAGAAAGGTGGCTGAATCACCCGCCGGATCGGGCAGTTCGCGGAACTGGAGACCCCTAATGCCCGCTAACCCATCCTTCAGCATGGCTTTGTGACGACGTTGGACCTCCAGGATCTCGTCGAGTCGGGCCAGTTGCGCCACACCGACCGCTGCGTGCAGTTCGCTGAGCCGGAAGTTCGCGCCGATGTGCGGATGTCCATCGGCGCCTCGATCGGCACCAGCATGATCATGCCCATGGTCGGTGTAGGCCTGTGCCAAGCGGTAGGTCTCCTCGTCGTCGGTGAGCACCGCTCCGCCTTCCCCGCAGGTGATCGTTTTCACATAGTCGAAGGATAAGCAGCCGACCCTGCCGAAGGTTCCTAACGCTTTCCCATGGAAAGTTGCGCCGGCCGCCTGTGCGGCGTCTTCAATGAGCGTTACCTGGTGCGTTCGGCAGAGCTCCATGATCGCGTCGATCCTGGCCATGGCCCCACACATGTGCACGGCCAGCACGGCTTTCGTTCTGGGCGTCATCGCCGCCGCGACCGAACGGGGATCGAGGCAGAGCGTCTCGTCGATGTCCGCGAACACGGGCACGGCGCCGGCCAGCAGCACCGTTTCAAGATCGGCGACGAATGTAAAGGGAGGAAGGACGACCTCATCGCCTGCGCCGACTCCGCACACGGCCAATGCCGTACTGAGAGCGGAAGTACCACTGGAACACACATGCGCACGCCGGACTCCGAAGCGCGTTGCCAAATTTTCCTCGAGCTCACGGCATTTCCATTGCCCCTTTCGAGGGCCATCAAATCCATAGCGCATCAGGACGCCCGATGCCATGACCTCGAGCACTTGCCGATGCTCTGCTTCGCCGATGTATTCAAATCCTGGCATTGAGTCCTCGTGACACGAACGCTACAGCGCTCCTGCAGCTTGCGCCTCTTTGACGAACGCTTCAATACAGTCGCGGACGCCGTGTTCGATGAGTGAACCGCTTTTCATCCAGTCTTTGGTCTGTTGCCGCTCCGATCGACACGATGTCGTGAAGGCCGGACCGCCCTCGCGCGACACTTGGAACAGCGTCTGTATTTGGAACCGCTGCTCCTGACCGCCGACATAATCAAGGAAGAACTGTTCGATGGTTCCCGAGACGGCTCGGATCGAGTCGGGCCTGGCTTCATAGCCTCCCGACGTCAATTCCTTCCGGAGCGCGTCGGCGAAAAATTCGCCGATGTCCTGTGACAGAAACAGCCGCTCCGGATCATAGTCGCCGGATTCGACTTCCTTTTGCTTCATCAGCCCTGTGGGATGCCCTGCATAGGTGAAGGTATCCACCCGGACTGGTCCGCTTCCCGTGATTGAGGCGGATGGATGATAATCCAGATACAAGACGCGTGGACAGCCGGTCAGAACCGTGACGGCCAGAAAAACAATCGAAACCCATTGGAAAGTCGAAAGCCGGGACATCATGCGTTCAGGCTGTGGGCAGCCTACGGAGAGTGAGGACGACTGTCAATAGTGGAATGAATCCGATGAGAACAGGCGGCGCCCGGTCGGCCGGGAGACTATTGCGGAAGTGGCCTGGGTTCGATTGATCGGTGCATCCTTCCGAGGAAACGCAAGCGCATGCGGTCCAGATAGAGATACACCACCGGGGTCGTATACAGCGTCAGCAGCTGACTTACCAAGAGGCCGCCGACAATGGCTATACCGAGCGGACGTCGTAGCTCGGAGCCGACGCCGGTGCCAAGCGCCAGCGGCAGCGCGCCGAAAAGCGCGGCCATCGTCGTCATCATGATGGGACGGAATCGCAGCAGGCAGGCTTCATAAATCGCTTCCGCTGGTCCTTTCCCTTCTTTCCGCTCCGCCTCCAATGCGAAATCAATCATCAGAATCGCGTTCTTTTTTACGATGCCGATGAGCAGAATGATGGCGACCATCGCAATCACGCTCAGTTCCGTTTTGAACAGGAGCAGCGCGAGGAGCGCCCCCACACCGGCGGACGGCAACGTGGAGAGGATTGTGATTGGATGTATGTAGCTCTCGTACAGAATCCCCAGCACGATATAAACCGTGAGGAGCGCTCCCAGGATCAACCATACCTGGTTGTCCGACGAAGCCTGGAACGCTCTGGCCGCCCCCTGAAAGCTGCCCCGAATGCCGGCGGGGAGAGCCATCTGCTGAAGCTCGCGCTCAATCGCCGCCACCGCCTGACCCAGCGAGATTCCCGTCACCATATTGAACGACAGCGTGACCGCTGGAAACTGTCCCTGATGGTTTACCGCGAGTAATGTCGAGGTGGGTTCATAGCGCGCCACCGCGCTCAAAGGGACTTGGGCACCGCTCGGCGAGCGCACATAGATATCGTGGAGTGTTGCCGGGTTCTGCCAGTACTGAGGGGCGGCTTCCATCACGACGTGGTACTGGTTCAAGGGTCTGTACATGACTGAAACCAGCCGCTGACCGAACGCGTCGTACAGCGTGTCGTCAATGAGCTGGGGGCTGATGCCGAGCCGGGAGGCGGTGCTGCGATCGAACACCACCATGGATTGCAGGCCCTTGTCCTGCTGGTCGCTGTTGACGTCGGCGATCTCTGGAAGTGTGCGGAGTTGTTGCTCAACGCGCGGGGCCCAGGTATTGAGCTCAGCGAGGTCCACGCTCTGTAACGTGTATTGATACTGGGCGCTGCTCGCCCGGCCTCCGATTCTCAAATCCTGGATGGTCTGCAGATATGTCGAAGCGCCCGGGATCTTGGCGAGTTTGGGGCGCAGTCTGGCGATCACCTCGTCCGTGGTGACCTTGCGCTCCAGCAGGGGTTTCAGGGAGACAAACGAGCGGCCGACGTTGTTTGTCCCTCCGCCGCTGAACGCTGTTACGGATTCCACGGCCGGATCACTTCGGATAATCTCCACAATCTCGGTAAGTTTCCCGCGCATCGCCTGAAAAGAAATGTCTTCCGCAGCCTGAATCCGGCCGGAAATCCGGCCGGTGTCCTGCTGGGGGAAAAACCCTTTGGGCACGACTGTGTAAAGGTAGCCGCTGAGCCCCATGGTCGCCAATGTGAGCCCCAGCATGATGCGGGGATGGCGCAGGACCCACGTGAGACTTCCGGCATATCCCCCCCGCATGCCTTCAAAAATCCCTTCGCTGATCCGATACCACCTTCCGTGGGGTTCGGGGCGGTGCGGCTTCAATAACATCGCGCACATCACGGGCGTTGTCGTCAGCGACACAACGAGCGAGACGAGTATCGCCACTGAGAGCGTGACGGCAAACTCGCGGAACATCCGGCCCATAATGCCTCCCATGAGCAAAATGGGAAGAAACACGGCGACGAGCGACAGTGTCATCGACAGCACCGTAAACGTGATCTCTTGCGCACCGCGCAGCGCGGCCTGCAACATGGGCATTCCCTGCTCCCGGTACCGGCTGATGTTCTCCAGCACGACAATCGCGTCGTCGACGACGAACCCTGTTGCGATCGTAAGCGCCATGAGCGAGAGGTTGTCGAGACTGTATCCGAGGAGGTACATCACGCCAAAGGTGCTGATGAGCGACACCGGCACCGCGACAGAGGGAATAAGACTCGCACGCACGTCACGGAGAAAGACAAACACGACCAAAATCACGAGCAGGACCGAGATAGCCAGTGTCCTTTCGACCTCGTGCAGCGACGCCCGGGTGACTCCTGTCCGGTCGCTGAAGAGGGACAGCTTGATGGTGCCTGGAATTGAGGCCTCCAGTTGAGGCAACACCGCGCGAATGCGATCAACCGTCTCGATCATGTTCGCACCAGGCTGCCGATAGACCATCACAAGTACAGCGGGCGTCATGTTGGCCATGCCCATATTCCGCACGTCTTCAACCGACGTCTCCACCGTCGCAATGTCCGACAATCGCACCGCCCGTCCATCCCGATAGGCGACGACGAGGGGTAGGTAGTCGTCCGCCTTGTGGAGCTGATCATTGGTCCGAATTTCCCAGGTTTGCGTCCCGTCAGTCAGGTGCCCGGTCGGCCGCCTCACGTTTGTGGCGTTCAGCATGCGACGGACGTCGCCGAATCCGATGCCGTACTTGTTCAGCGCCGTGGGATTGAGATCCACGCGAATGGCCGGAAGAGATCCTCCTCCCACATACACCCTGCCCACACCCTCAATCTGGGAGAGCTTTTGCTGCAAAATGCTCGAAGCGGCGTCGTACATCACACCGCGGTCCACGATGTCGGAGGTCAGCGAGAGAAGGAGAATGGGCGCATCGGCCGGATTGTTCTTCCAGTAACCAGGATTTGACGGAAGGTTGGCCGGCAGATCGGCGCGGGCGGCATTGATCGCGGCCTGGACATCACGGGCAGCTCCGTCGATGTCGCGGTTCAGTTCGAACTGCAACGTGATGCTGGTCGAGCCGAGTGTGCTCGATGAGGTCATTTCCGTCACGCCGGCTATCCGGGTGAACTGACGTTCCAGCGGAGCCGCGACCGAGCTCGCCATCGTTTCCGGACTTGCTCCGGGCAGGTTCGCCTGGACGCCGATCGTGGGGAATTCGACTTGCGGAAGGGCAGCAACCGGGAGGAATCGGAAGGCGATGACTCCGACGAGCGTGACGCCAATCGTGAGCAACGTCGTAGCGACTGGACGTCGGATGAATGGTGCGGAGATGTTCATGTCAGCCCGGTGCCGACCGGTTCTGAAATCGGCGTCTGAGATGTTCCGGCGCGAACCCGTCGAGCCAAGCGATCGAACGCGAGATAGACGACCGGCGTCGTGTAAAGCGTCAATACCTGGCTCACGATGAGACCGCCGACGATGGCAATACCCAAAGGATGCCGCAGCTCGGACCCGACGCCTGACCCGATCGCCAGAGGAAGGGCGCCCAGTAAGGCCGCCATCGTCGTCATCATGATGGGACGAAAACGGAGAAGACAAGCCTCGTAGATCGCTTCGGCGGGGTGTTTCCCGTCCTTACGCTCCGCATCGAGCGCAAAATCGATCATCATGATGGCATTTTTTTTGACGATGCCGATCAACAAAATGATGCCGATGAGGGCGATCACGCTGAATTCGGTGCCAAACAGCATGAGCGCCAGTAGCGCACCGACGCCCGCTGACGGCAGCGTTGAGAGGATCGTGAGCGGATGGATGTAGCTTTCATAGAGGACGCCCAGCACGATGTACACTGTCATCAGCGCTGCCAGAATGAGCAGTGGTTCGTTCGCCAGTGAAGCACGGAAGGCCTGGGCCGTACCTTGGAAACTGCCGCGGATGCTAGGCGGCATGCCGACCTTTTGCGTGACCCGCTCGATCGCTTTGACCGCTTCACCGAGCGACGTTTTTGGCGCGAGATTGAAAGACAGCGTGACAGAGGGGAATTGCGCTTGACGATTGACCGTAAGCGGCGCCGTGGTTTCCGTCACGGTGGTGAAGACGTTTAACGGAACCTGTCCGCCGCCGAACGAGCGCACGCCGATGAATTGCATAGCCTGCGGCCCTTTTTGGAACTCCGGCATCACTTCGAGAATGACTCGATACTGATTGAGCTGCGTGAACATGGTGGAGACTTGCCGCTGACCGAATGCGTCATAGAGGGCATCGGTAATCAGCTGGGGAGTGATCCCCAGGCGGAAAGCCGTATTTCGATCGATAGTCACCATGGCGGCTAAGCCATGGTTCTGCTGATCACTGCTCACGTCGCGCAACTCGGGGAGCGCCTGCAATGACTCGACTAAGGCGGGCGCCCACCGGTTCAGTTCCTCCGGGTCCGCATCTTCAAGCGTGTATTGGTATTGCGTGCGACTCACGCGATTCTCGACCGTGAGGTCCTGCACCGGCTGCAAAAACAACGTGATCCCTCCAACGCCGGCAACCTGGGACTGTAGGCGCTGGACAATGTCGCTTGCGCTCAGCTTTCTGTCTTTGAAAGGTTTGAGATTGATTTGAATCCGCCCACTGTTGAGGGTGGTGTTGATACCATCAACGCCAATAAACGAGGATAGGCTCTCGACGGCCGGATCCTCGAGGACCGCCCTGGCCACGGCCCGCTGCCGATCCCGCATGGCGGCGAATGAAATCGTCTGCGGTGCTTCGGTAATGCCCAGGATTACACCGGTATCCTGAACGGGGAAAAAGCCCTTGGGGATCACGACGTAGAGCAGGACGGTCAGCATCAGCGTGCCTACCGCTACGGCCAGCGTGGCCTGCTGATGATTCAGCACCCATCGTAGCGACCGTCCATAACCCGCAATGACCCGATCGAGCAGCCGCTGGGTCTGTCGGTAAAACGCACCCTGTTCGGTCTGAGGTCTGTGTCGTAGGAGTCTGGCGCACATCATCGGGGTCAGTGTTAACGACACCACGGCCGAGATGAGGATCGTGACGCTCAGGGTAATGGCAAACTCGCGGAACAACCTCCCGACGACGTCCCCCATGAACAGCAGCGGAATCAGCACGGCAATGAGCGAGATGGTCAATGAGAGCACGGTGAAAGCGATCTGTTGGGAACCCTTGAGTGCGGCCTGAAACGGCGTATCCCCCTTCTCGATGTACCGTGCGATGTTCTCGATCATCACGATCGCATCGTCCACGACAAACCCCGTGGAAATGGTGAGGGCCATCAGCGTGAGGTTGTTCAGGCTGAACCCCATCAGGTACATGAGCCCGAACGTCCCGACGAGGGAGAGCGGAACGGCCGCCGCAGGAATGACTGTCGCGGAAAGAGTTCGGAGGAAAAGAAAGATCACCAGAATTACGAGGGCGACGGCCAACATCAATTCGAACTGCACGTCCCGAACCGACGCCCTGATTGATGTCGTGCGGTCGGTCAGCACGGTCACATGCACGGACGATGGCAATGCACTTTGAAGCTGCGGAAGCAAAGTTTTGATGCGGTCTGCCACCTCGATGACGTTTGCGCCAGGTTGACGCTGGATGTTGACGATGACCGCCGGGACGTCGTTCATCCAGGCTGCCTGTTTGACATTCTCGACATCATCGATGACGTCCGCGACGTCGGACAGATGCACCGGGGCCCCGTTGCGATACGACACGATCAGCGGGCGGTAGTCCGCACTGACCATGAGTTGGTCCGTCGCGTTGATGATCGAGGCCCGCCGGGGGCCGTCAAATGCGCCTTTCGCTTGGTTCACGTTGGCGGCCGCCAGGGCGACGCGCAGGTCTTCGAGAGTCAGCCCGTAGGCTGCCAACGTCGTCGGGTTGGCTTGGATGCGTACCGCCGGTCGCTGTCCGCCGCTGATGGTCACACGCCCCACGCCGGACATTTGGGAAATTTTCTGAGCAAACCTGGTTTCGGCAAAATCCTCCACCTCCGATAGAGGCAGCGTCTCCGACGTCAGCGCCAGTGTCAGAATCGGCGCGTCGGCCGGGTTGACCTTGCTGTAGACCGGCGGGCTCGGAAGATCCCGTGGCAGAAATGTAGAGGCCGCGTTGATGCCGGCCTGTACGCCCTGTTCGGCGACATCCAGGTCGAGGTCGAGACTGAATTGCAACGTCACCACCGAGCTGCCGCTGGAACTTGTGGAGGTCATCTGAGTCAATCCCGGCATCTGCCCGAAATACCGTTCAAGAGGCGCGGTGACGGACGAAGCCATCACATCGGGACTCGCACCGGGATAGAATGTGGCCACCTGAATGGTCGGATAATCGACTTGCGGTAGCGCAGATACCGGCAACAACCTGTACGCGATGAATCCGGCAAGGAAGATGGCGGCCATTGACAGGGTTGTCGCTACCGGACGCAGAATAAAGAGGCGGGATGGGTTCACGAGCGGCTTCCTTTACGCGGCTCGTCCCCTACGGTCGGCGGCAGCCCGGTAGCGGGCGGAGGTGCGTCGCGCGGCGCCCGGATTTCGACTTTGGTTCCATCTCGAAGCTTTTCTGCCCCGTCCACGACCACGAGGTCGTCCGGAACCAGACCCGATTCAACGGACGATTCTTCTCCATGAGTGACGCCGACCGTAATCGCCCGCACGCCGACCGTGTGGTCTCCCTTCACCACAAAGACGAACGTGCCCTGGGGACCTCGTTGGACGGCTGCGGACGGGACGAGCGTCGTTCCGCGTTTGACGTCCAACAGCAGGCGCGCATTGACGAACTGGTTGGGAAATAGCGCGCCGTCCTCGTTCGGAAATACGGCTTTGAGTCGCACGGTTCCTGTATTGGGATCAATCTGGTTGTCGACCGTCAGCAGGGTGCCGGTGGCCAGTTGTTTCTTGTGCTCACGATCGAAT
>JARDZZ010000113.1 GCA_029240595.1 Nitrospira sp.
AGCCGCCAAAGCCCGGGAAATACCAGACCGTCGTCCGGGCAATCGATACGAAGGGACAATTGCAGATTGCCGAGCTGGTCAGACCGCAACCCGCGGGAGCGTCCGGCTATCACACGATCATCTCCGAGGTATCGGAAGTGTGATGAGATCGTCCCGCTGCTCCTACGCCTGCTTCAGTCATGAATCGGGATCCGGGGTACGACAGGACCACCGTCAATGCTCCGAAAATTATCGTCTGGCGGCTACCGCCTCTATTCTCGCAAGAAGGATCCCAAAACAGGCAAGCGACGCAACCTGGGTACGTTCAAGACCCGGGCGGCGGCTGAGAAGCATGAACGGGAGGTGCAATACTTCAAGCGACACTCATAGCAGTCAGCCGAAGCGGTCTGCCTTTACGCTCTTGAGCCTCATGGTGGAGCGAGCAAATCCGTTGCGGCCCAGGTGAAATAAAACAACACCGTATACTGATCATAATACGTCCGTCCGATGATCGTCGCGGACGAACCGACGAATTCCCCCGTACGATTGTCAAACATATCCACGTGCAGCCTGGCATACCCGCTTTGCTTCTGGAACTTATAGAGCGCGAGTTCCGGAAGCGAAAAGGGGATAACGGTGCTCTGGATAGGAGGAAGCCCGATGAGGGTCAATCCCTGCATGGTTCCGAGCGACTCTACCATCACGCGGACCAGATAGTTCGTGTCCTGGTTCGGTATCCGGTATCCATGCCGTCCCAGGACAGCCGCCACCCCATCCCGAATATAAGTGGTCGAGAATATTCTTGCTCCACCGCGCAACCGGCAAAGGCGACTGTCATGGCGAGCACGTAGAACATTTTTTTCATAGGGCCAAGCCCTTAGGTTTGATTGGGCACAGCCTAATCGAAAGACCTACTGACCGCAAGGTGAAACGGGAGCGGTACAGAAGGAGAGAGTGGCCTCACAGCGGGAATCGCTCGTACCTGGCCGGATGGGCTTTCCTGCAGGGCCGTCTTTCGAGTAACATGGCGTCCCACGGCCACCGCACCATCGAATTCGATGTCTGAGCGAACTTTTACCGATCCTCTAGCCAGTGAATTTTACCGACAGGGCGCGAGCGAGCTGGAATCGGCCCAGTCCGCAGAGGCGGTCCTCAGAAAAGCCGAGGCGTTCGGACAAAAGGACGCCCGGACGGAAATCATGCAATCGGCCTTTTATTTTCTGGCCGCGGCACATTTTCTTGAAGGCCGCAATGCAGGCGATTCCGCACAGGCCTACCATCAGGCCGCCCGGCAACTGCACCGGATCGGACACTTCACGCAGGCGGGACGCGCCTATTCCAATGCCGGACGCCTGGCAGAACACGCCGCTCAGGCGGCGGCAAGCCCTTCATCGAGACATGATCTGCAGCACTTAGCCGTCCGCTCTTACTCGCGCGCCAATCATTGCTTCGCCGAAGTCGGCGAGTTGGACTGGTCGCAGACCGAATATCTGAACGAGCGCAATGCGCGAGTGACGTGGGCCAAGATGGAGGGGAAACATCCCTGGGCTCAGTTGGCGTGGAAATTCACGAGTAACTACGGCACCAGCTTCTCGCGCTGGGGCTTGTGGGTCGTCGGCACGATCGGACTGTTCAGCCTGTTGTACGAGCTGTTCTTCCACCTACGATGGCTGCAACCGATGGAAACGGATGCCGTCGCTCCATGGATTCCGTTCTGGTCGGCCGTCTATTATTCGGTGAATGTGACGGCAGCGCTGGGATTGGTGGACTATCAACCCACGCATGTCATCAGCCAAGGGGTCGTCATTGTCAATGTACTGGCGGGATATATCCTGCTGGGCATCGGCATCGGCATTATCGGCCGTATGATCCGCCATCGTTAAGCGATTTCCCTTCCGTTGGTACAACTGATCCTTCCGAGCTTGCTCGTTTGCCTCCTCAGAACGGTACGCATGTCGCTTCTGCTGCGCCCTTTGAATGCTCCTTCCAAGCTTGCTACTCATCCTCTTCGCGACAAGGCTGATTGACCTCTGACTGCGCGTACATTCTTCACCCGCCCAACCCTACGTGCGCCGAGACGCACGCTTTTCCCAGGAGCACCGCCTATGTAAATGGTCCTTCCAAGCTAGCTTGTTGCCATCCAGGAACGGCACGCATGTCGTTCCTACTGCGCCCGTGGAGGGAGCACCTCCCGCAATTTGTAAATCTGATTAGTCCCGCGTGCGCGCTCCGGGAGCACAGGAACGATATGCGTGTCGTTCCCTTCCTTCCGGTGTGCGCGTCGGGCGAGCACAAGAGGCCAACAGCCTTCGTCTTTCCTCTTCCCGCGTACGCACTCCGGGAGCACGGGAGCGTTATGCGTATCCGCTCGCTTCCTTCTAGCGCCTCAGGAGCCCCGCGATCGAAATCCGATATTCACAGGGTTTGACCGGATTTCGAGAGACCCTCGCTCTCCGACTCAGGCGGTCCACCGACAGAAGCACCTGGGCCCACCCGATTCCCGCTATAGATGTTCCACCCCGCTTCAGCGTCAATAGTATCGTCCGATCCACGGACCCTGAAGTGGTGCATTGCGCCTGAGTTCCCATGGTCCCCTCCGTTCAACCGAATGGTGAGAAGCATGTGGTGGCTACTTACGTTATTAATCGTAAGTATGAGCCGGTGCTCGCTCAATGCAACGATTTCGTGAATTTTCGCAGAGCTATGTTATCGCCGCTTAGAAGCGTGTGCAGGCGCTTCCAAGCGAGGCTGGTGGCACAAGGTCCACAGTTCAGCGCTGGATGCGTCCCGCCATTGGCCTGGCTGTAGGTTGTCGAGCCGGATGGCGCCGATTGCGACTCGGATCAAACGCAGTGTCGGATGGCCGACCGCTGCAGTCATGCGCCTCACCTGTCTATTCTTCCCTTCATGGATCACGACCTCGAGCCATGCCGTCGGCACGCTTCGGCGGACCCTGATCGGCACCGGCCGCTCCCATAACAGCGGTTCCTGCCTGAGTAGACGTACGTGGGCGGGTCTCGTGCGAATCCCCCTCAGCATCACGCCGCGGCGCAATTGGTTCAACGCCCCTTCCGCTGGAACGCGCTCAACCTGAGCCCAATACACCTTGGGTAGTTTGTGCTGCGGATCAGTAATGCGATGCACCAGTGCACCATCAGAAGTAAGGATCATCAGCCCTTCACTGTCACGATCCAAGCGCCCTGCGGCATAGACGCCGGGCACAGTGATATAGTCGGCGAGGGTCGGCCGCCCGTCTGGATCCTTAAAACAGGGCAGAACATCGTATGGCTTATGAAAAACAATAGTTCGTGACATGGCTCAACAGTAATACATTTGTGAGGGGATCGTTTCGCCTTTGGCTCGTGACCTCAATCCCTCCATGATGTAGGTTTGTATGCATTCCCCTTCACACGGTTATCCCCGTCCCTTCATGCGCATTCCCCCTTGTACCTACTTGTCGAGAGCCAAATGACCCCTGCCCGCCGTCACGCACAGGTAATTTCCCTAGATTTATGCCCTCAGGAATAACCATGTGATGCGGCATCGCAATTGCTCACCGCGAGATCGCGCCTCGCTGATCATTTTAACCGAATGGATGTCACCGGTTGACACCCGTTCTTTTCCCATCACAAGGAGGTTCGATATGACCCGTTTCGCACACCTTATCGTATTGGCAGCATTCCTGGCACTGGGCGTGGGTGCGCCGGTGAGCTTCGCGAATGAGCCTGCTCCGGCGGAACAGAAAGAGAAGAAGGACTCGAGCGGTAGCAAGGCGGACGACGAGAACAAGAAGGACGATAAGAAGGGCATGGGCGGCAAGTAGTCGCGCTCCGGGGGGCGCAGCGCTCGCTGCGCCCCCGTTTGCCTCCCTTCCTGCATCCGATTTCTAGAACGTCCGCAATCGTCTTGTCCCACACAGTCAGCGATCCGCTTGCCTGGACGACGGTCCATGCAGGCCCCGCTCGCCCTTCCCGCTCGCAGCGAAACGGTGGTGAGTGAAGCGTCATTGATTGAAGACATTGAAGTCATTGAGTATCCAGCGATTGTTCTCGCTTTCCCCCTTCATCGACTCGTGCTAAATAAGGGCACGACTTTGCTCGGACCTGATTCATCATCCATCTACACCTTCATACAGGAGGGCTTATGATACCGCGCCGCGATTGCCATCATCGGATCCTCATCCAGACCAGCCTGATCGTGTCAGCCCTGCTCATGGGATCCGGCTGTGTCTCGACCGATACGCATCAGAAGGCATTAGAAGAACTGGAGAAAAGCAAGAAGCTGTCAGCCAGCCAGGCAGCGGAATTGGACGCGTTGAAAAAGAAAGCCAAAGCCGACTCGGATCAACTGCAGCAGCAATTGGCCGGGCTCCAGCACAATCTGGATGAGCAAACGATGCAGCGAAAGAACGCGGAGCAGCAAGCGGCTTCTCTCGAGAAGGAACGCGAAGCCTTGACCGCCCGTTCAGCGGAACTCCAAAACAGGCTGGACGGCCTCGAGCGTGAAAAAAGCCAGTTGGGGACCGAGTTGAGTGACGTGCGCGGACAAATCGCGACTCTGGAAAAGAAACTGGCCGACGAGACCGCGCAGGTATCCGCGCTCGAAAGCGACAAGCAACAGCTCGCCAGCGGAACGGCCACAGCTCAAAGCGAGATCATCAAGCTTCAACAGCGGGCGGCCGAATTGGAGGCCGAGTCGGCACGGGTCGCGAAAGAGCGGGAACAATTGCGCCAGGAGCAGTCCAGGCTCTCAGCTGCTCTGGACCAGGAACGCCAACGTTTGAAGACCGAGACAGAGGAAAAAGCGAAGCTCGCCAAGGAGCGCGAGCAACTCCAGCAGGAGCAATCTCAACTGTCGGCCAGTCTGGACGAAGAGCGCAAACGCCTGAAGGCCGAAGCGGAAGAGAAGGCAAGGCTTGCCAAGGAGCACGAGCAGCTCCAGCAGGAGCAATCTCAACTGTCGGCCAATCTGGACGAGGAGCGCAAACGCGTGAAGGCCGAAGCGGAAGACAAGGCTCGTCTTGAACAGGAACGAGCAGCCAAGGAAGACGAGATCCGTCGTCTCACGAAGACTCAGGAGGAACTCTCGAGATCCCTCAAGGACGAAATCGCGAAAGGAAACATTACGATTCAGCAGGTCCGCGATCGTCTGACGATCAACATGGTCGATCGTGTCCTGTTCGACTCCGGCCGCGCCGACATCAAGCCCGCCGGAGTAAAAGTTCTGAAACAAGTCAGCGACGTGTTGAGCAAGGTTGGGGATAAGCAGATCAGAATCGAAGGCCACACCGACAACGTACCTATCAGCACGAAGCTTCAGGATAAGTTCAAGACGAATTGGGAACTCTCAACCGCCCGTGCGACGATCGTGGTGCGCTACCTCATTGATCAGGGAGGCGTGCAGCGAGAAGTGCTCTCGGCCGTGGGATACGCCGATACGCATCCCATTGCAAGCAATGACTCAGAGCAGGGTCGCTCCTCCAACCGGCGCATCGAGATCGTGCTCTACCCGAAAGATCTCTCACAAATCGCGGGCGGCCTGCCTCCTGCCAACTGACGTCTCCCTGGGACCCGATGGGTGCGAGGCCTTCTCAGCCGAAGGCTTCGCACCCACCGCACACCTGGACTTCTCCTTCGAGTCGCAGTATCGTGGACGAAACTGATCCTGAGGAGAGCCATGCGCTGGCAGGGCCAACGTCAAAGCGAGAATGTGGAAGACCGACGCGGATTCGGCCCGGCGAGAATCGGAGGCGTCGGCGGACTCGGCCTCGGCGGCATCGTGCTGGTGCTGGCTGTCAGTTATTTTACCGGTATGAACCCCTTGACCCTTATCGACCTGATGAGCGGAATTCAGAGCACCACGACAGAGCCGCCCATTGAGTCGGTGCCGACTGGTCCCGTCAAAGACGAGATCGGTCAATTCGCGTCTGTCGTGCTCGCTGACACTGAAGATACCTGGCAGCAGCTACTTCCCAAAGCGGGCGGCCATTACGAAAATCCCCGCCTCGTGTTGTTTACCGGCGCGGTGCACTCCGCGTGCGGCGCGACATCCTCAGCGGTAGGGCCGTTTTATTGCCCGCAGGATCGGAAGCTATACCTCGATGTCTCGTTCTTCAAGGACATGTCCCAACGGCTCGGCGCTCCTGGGGATTTTGCCCAGGCGTATGTGATCGCCCACGAGGTCGGCCACCACGTCCAGAATTTGCTCGGAATTGCCGAGAAAGTCCACCAACTTCAAAGTCAGGCCGGGAGAGCCGAGGGGAACGCCTTGTCTGTTCGCCTGGAATTACAGGCAGATTGCTTTGCGGGTGTCTGGGGCCACCATGCCAACCGTGAACGGAGATTGATCGAGCCGGGCGATTTCGAAGAGGGACTGGCCGCGGCAGCGGCTATCGGAGACGATCGCTTGCAGAACATGTCGAGTGGATATATTCAGCCAGAGAGCTGGACACACGGCTCCTCTGAACAGCGGAAGACGTGGCTGCGCAAAGGGCTGGATACCGGAAATCCCGAGGCCTGCGATACATTTTCGTCACAACAGCTGTAGATCCAGGAGAAAAAACGCATGGTCGAAGAAGACGCCTGTTCCGCTGCCCCCTCCCCTGCACCGTCGGGCTGGGAGGCAATGCTGGCTGATCCTCCCTGGGCGGGAAGATCGTTTCTCGCCGTTTCAGTGGCCACGATTGGCGGGTTGGCGTCTTGGATTGGAAACTATACGTCTTCGACTGTCGCTCAACTCGGTGGAAGCTATCTTGGCGGTTATCTCATCGGCTGGGCTTTTCGCCGTTTCTTGAGAATGGCAGCGATAATGGTGGGCATCGGTCTCGCCCTCATCGGTGCGATGAAAACGACCGGCTGGGTGGATGTGGACTGGAACGCGGTTGAGGCTCAGGTTTCCCAGACCGTCCAATGGCTTCATGGCGAAGCCCAAGGATTGAAAAACCTGCTGGCAGGATTTCTTCCATCAGCCGGTGCAGCAGGCGCCGGATCGTTTTTTGGCTTCCGGAAGAAATGACCTGAACCGGGGTCGCCGGGATTAATCGGCAAGCTTTTGTTTCAGTTTCTTCTCGGCCTTACCGAACCCTTCGGCCGTTTTGTCCGCGGCCTTCTTGAGCTTTCGTTCAACCTTTTCAGGAATGCGCTTCTCCTCAATTTTTTTGGCGGTCTTCGTTACACCTTCCTCGATTTTCTTGCCGATCTTTTTCGCGGTGTCACCGATCTTGTCGGCCAATGACGTCTCGCTTCCAGTGGAAGCTTCCCCGGCCCAGAGCAGCGGAGACGGGGTGAAGGCCACTGCCAGACACAGCGTGAGGAGTGTTGCTCGCATCGTTCCCCTGTCATTGAAGATGAAAGCTGATTATACTGTGGAAGACCAGCCTCATACAGTGAAAGGATGATTCATGTGCCGTGGCTCGTATGACCGGCCGGCGTTTCTCCGATCCCTACTGACCCTCCTTGCCTGCCTCCTCATGGCTTCCCATGCGTCCGCCGGCGAAGAGACACGTTCGGGTGCGCTCGAACGTGCCAAACGAGTGACGCTCGGCATATTGGAAGACACCCAGGATCCCCGCGCTCCAGAGAAGCCGGGCAAAATCAAGATTCGCGGCACGGGATTCCATCTGCACGATGGCTATATCGTTACAGCCAGGCACGCAGTTGAGAAAAGCAGCCCGTCCGGTCAGGTGGTCCCCAAGGTCATTCATGTTCTGACGACTGATCTTCACGAAGTCGCGGCTCAGATCGTTGGAGAGAGCGCCTATTTGGACGTCGTGGTCTACCGTCTCAATCAGCAGGACCGTCCTGTGCTGCCTGTCGAGGCTCCATTTGCCGTGGAAACACCGCCAGTCGGCAGCGAAGTCTTTACGGTTGGGTATCCGATGGGATGGGGTCCGACAATGGCGTTCGGCCGTATCGGCAATGCCAACACCTTTCTGCAAACGGTCGAGACGCGGCTGATACAAGCCGATCTTTCGGCATGCAGCGGCAATTCCGGAGGCGCGCTCTTTAATGTTGAGGGCGAAGTCGTTGGCATCCTGCATGCCGTGATTCAAACTGACAAAGATGAAAGCCACGTATATTGCAGTCAGATGGCCTTTGCCATTCCCGGGACCTTGGCTGCACGGATCGTGTCGGCCGCCATCGAAGGAAAACCGTTGGCGTTCTCAAAACTGGGCATTCACATGACTGCAGTGAAGGACGGCACGAAATGGCGGATCGCCGTGAAGGATGTGGCAGAGCCAGCGAAAAGCGCAGGCATTCAAAAGCATGACATCCTGCTGGCGATAGAGGACACGGAAATTCTGGATGCCGCGCATTTGAAGAACTACCTGATTGAACGAACGGCTCCTGGCCAGCGGGTCGCAGTGAAAGTGCGTCGAGCCGAGGCAGATCTGACGTTTACCGTGACGCTGGCGGGCGGCTAGGGACTGGGCGTGGGGGCTGGTGAGCTCCTGTGCTCGCCGAATGCGCACACCAGAATAGGAGAGGAAGGATACGCACATCCCTCCCGTGCTCCCGGAGTGCGCACGCAGGAAGAGGAAAGACGAAGGCTGTTGGCCTCTTGTGCTCGCCCAACGCGCACGCATGGTGAAACTTATTGTTACACTTTGGGCGGTGCTCGTCGAAGCGCGCAGT
>JARDZZ010000114.1 GCA_029240595.1 Nitrospira sp.
CCTGCAGAGACCAGACGGACAACTTCATCGGTGTTGGGCGCTGGGATAAGACGCGCATGATGATGCGCCACGGGATCCATCTCTTTCAGCGCCTTCGCCGCAATCGCTCCCACGCTCGACGCCTTGGGATCGACGAGGGCGACACGCAAGGCCCCATGAGACGATGCCTCACTCACTGAGACCACGGTGGCAGTTGACGCGGAGGACATGACCACGACCATTGATGTCTGCGCATATTGGAGAGGACCTCCAAACAGTGTCAGTTCCTTCTGATGTAGCGTCTCTACCTCCTGCCAGGATTCAGACAGAAACACATCGATAGGAGCTCCTTGTTCGATCTGTCGGCGAAGCGTATGTGAGGGTCCATACCGAACCTCGACGGATACGCCGTATTCCTGTTCAAACATCCGCAAGATCTCTTGAAATGGCGCTCTCAAGCTCGGAGTAGCAGCCACCGTCAACGTCTCACCGCTGGCAGGCACTCCCATTCCAACCCCCGTCATTGCACCCGCGAGAATCACTGCGATGATGAATTTCCGCATTCGCACCATCATGCTCCTCTTCGTAAAGTCCATGGCTGAGCGTACGATAGTGTGCAACGCAAGATCGGGACCATCGAAGCTACACATGACTACCCGAGAGACATGAATCGAAATCACAAGATTTTGAAAGGTTCCGGAGTAAGATCGGCCCGTCGCGCCTCAGCAGACCTGTGAGATTTCGCACAGTCGTCACTGTGCGAAAACGCCACCTCTCTCCGCTGTTCCTGTCTCATTGGGAAACATTTCGATCAGGGTTTCTGGAGATATCCAGCGGATAAATGGCGCTCATTCAGGAAACATACACCTCGCGAAGCGGGCCATAGGAGACAGGTAAGCCGTTTGCTACCCCGAAGCACGTTGCACTAAACTACAGTCGCCTCTGACCGGAGTTCGCCCGGCCTATGAATCAGATCGTTCTCATTGCGCTTCGCCGGCCCTACACCTTCGTCGTCATGTCCATCTTGATCCTGGTACTGGGTACCAAAACGGTACTCAAGATGCCGACCGACGTCTTCCCGAACATCACCATTCCTGTCACCTCCGTGGTCTGGATCTACACCGGCTTGTTGCCGCAGCAGGTCGAAGGGCGCATCACCTATCTGTTTGAACGCTTTCTGACTTCGACAGTGGAAGGCATCAAGTATATCCACAGTCACTCGTATTACGGCAGCAGCATCACGAATATTTTTCTGCAGGATGGCGTGGACGTGGGCAGGGCCGAAGCGGATATCGTGGGTATTGCGCAGAACGTCGTGAAGGCGCTGCCGCCCGATATTTCCCCTCCGATGGTCATGCGTCTCGCGCCATCCTCAATACCGGTGGCCATGATCCAAATCAGCTCCGACAATATGACGCCGGCGGAGCTCTACAATCTGGCCTACATGCGGATCCGACCCTTGCTCGTGACCGTACCCGGGATCGTGTTGCCGCACCCGTACGGAGGTCAGGATATGCAGGTGATGGTCAACCTCGATCAGCAGAAACTTCTCGCGCGTCATCTGACTCCGACCGATATTCACAATGTCCTCATGCAGCAGTATCTCGTGCTGCCTGCTGGCGACATAAAAATCAAATCCACCGATTGGATCGTGCTGACGAACGCCTCACCAATGAAGATCGAAGATTTCGGCGAGATTCCGATCAAGAGGGAAGGCAATGCGTTCATCTATCTGCGTGACGTCGCCACGGTGCAACTGATGGGCCGAGTGCAACAGAACGCGGTGCTGGTCAAGGGCAAACAGACCGTCATCATCGTGGCCATGAAGAGCACCGAGGCCTCGACCTTGGATGTGGTCGATGGGATCAAAAAGATGATCCCGCGGGCCGAACAAGTGTCTCCTCCCGGCGTAAAGATCAAGCTTCTCGACGACGCTTCGACCTTCGTCAAGGATTCGATCTCGGACGTCGTGCATGAAATGGCCACCGCGGGAGCGCTCGTCGGCCTCATCGTCCTGCTGCTGCTCGGCTCGTGGAGGGCGACGGTGATCGTATGGACGTCCATTCCGCTATCGATCCTCACCGCCATCATCGGTCTCCATTGGCTCAACGAAACGATCAATGTCATGACGCTCGGTGGCTTGGCGCTCGCTGTGGGCATTCTGGTCGACGATGCAACTGTCATGATTGAGAATATCGATCGCCATCTGGAAATGGGCAAGCCGCTGGAACAGGCTATTATCGACGCCGCGAATCAGATCGTGGTTCCCACTCTCGTCGCGACCCTCTGCATCGCGATCGTCTGGATCCCGCTCTTCGAGCTTGGGGGCGTCGCGGGGTACTTGTTCAAACCTATGGCCGAGGCGGTCATCATCGCCATGCTGGCCTCGTTTATTCTCTCGCGCACTTTGGTGCCGACGATGGCGAAATACCTCATGAAGAGTCACCATGTCGCAGCAGCCTGACCAGCACATGCAGCCTTCGCGGAACGTCTTCGTCCGTTTCCAGAAGGGGTTCGAACGCCGTTTCGATCGATTCCGCGAGGGCTACGGTGCACTGCTCGAACGCGTGATCGCCCATCGCAGCGCCTTTATCACAATCTCGCTGACGTTCGCGGTGGGATCCACAGTCCTCTTCTACTTTCTCGGACGCGATTACTTCCCCGAGATCCGGTCCGGAGTCATTCAAATGCACATGCGGGCGCCGCTCGGAACGCGCATAGAAGTCGCAGGCCGCCTGGCCACTCTGGTCTCTAACAGCGTCGAGGAGTTGTTGCCCGGCCAGGTCGAAAACATCGTCAGTAATTGTGGCCTCCCGGTCGGCCCGCACAACCTCGCCTTCATCCCGACTCCCACGATCGGCTCTCAGGATTGTGACCTCACGATCCTCCTCGAGAATGAGAAGTCTCCGGTCTGGGATTACCGGCGCATCTTGCGCAAGGGCTTGAGGGAGCGGTACCCGGGAACCGAATTTACGTTCCAGCCGTCGGATTTGACTGCCAAAATACTCAACTTCGGCGCGCCGGCGCCGATCGACGTGCAGGTGAACGGCCCCGACATGTATGCCAATTACGAGTTCGTCCGCAAATTGGTGGGCAAGTTCCGCGAGGTCCCCGGCGCCGTGGACGTGGTAATCCAGCAGACCATGCGCACGCCGACCCTCATGGTCGAAGGTAACCGAACCTTTGGGCTCGGTGTGAATAGGACCCTGAAGGACATGGCCGACAATCTGCTGATGACGACTGCCGGCAGCCAACAGGTGGACCAGATCTATTGGCTCGATCCCTCAACCGGCATGTCCTATCTGATCAATGTCTATACTCCGCAGCCGCAGATCAATAGCTTGAATAGTCTGAAGACCATTCCGATCGATTCCTCGGCCAATCCTTCCAAAGATAATGACATCCAGCTGCTCGGCAATTTGGCCGACCTGTCAGCCGAGGGCACGCCGGGGGTGATCACACACGGGAACATCATGCCTCTCTTTGATATTTATATATCCGCCGAGGGACGCGACCTCGGCGGTGTGCTGACGGACGTTCAAGAGATCGCGAGAAGCATGGAATCTGAGAAGCCCCGCAGCGCCGAGCTCGAAATCCATGGCCAGGCTTCTCTCATGCACGAAGCCTATTCGGAACTGATCTTCGGGCTGCTGGCTGCCATCGTCTTGGTGTATCTACTGATCGTGGTCAACTTTCAATCGTGGCTCGATCCGTTCATCATCATTACAGCGTTGCCGGGCGCGTTGGCGGGCATCGCGTGGGCATTATTTCTGACCCATACGCGTCTGTCCGAGCCGGCGCTGACTGGCGCCATCCTGACTATGGGCACGGCAACGGCAAATTCGATTCTCGTCGTGTCTTATGCCCGCGAGCGAATTCAGGAGCACGGAGACGCACTGCGAGCGGCGATTGAAGCCGGCAAGACCCGCTTTCGTCCGGTCATCATGACCGCCTCTGCCATGATCATCGGGATGGTCCCGATGGCAACTGGCTATTCTCAGAATGCGCCACTCGGCCGCGCCGTCATTGGCGGGTTGTTCGTCGCCACCGTCTTCACACTCCTGTTCGTCCCGTGTGTCTACGCCATGTTTTACAACAGGCGAATGGCTCGCCAAAAGGAGCGTGCCTCATGATGCGCCGTCTCCGAGATAAATTCGTGGCCCTCATCATGCTGATTGTGTTCCTCTTCTACGTTGGCTATCGCATCTATGAAACCAAAAGCGACGCTGCCGCATTGCAGGTGAAGACGCTCGAAGACGCCGTACCTACCGTGGCTATTGTCCATCCGAAGCCGGCTGCGGCCAGCGAGACCATCATTCTCCCCGGCAACATCACCGCCTGGTTCGAAGCGCCGATTTATGCCCAGGTCTCTGGCTACGTGAAGATGTGGTACAAAGACTACGGCGCCCAGGTAAAAAAGGGCGACATTCTCGCCGAAATCAATGCGCCGGCGCTTGATGCGCAATATGCACAAGCCAAGGCGGATCTCGAGTCGGAGCGCGCCAAGTATGCGCTCGCGGATATTACGGCCAAACGCTGGCTCGCGCTACGCCCTAACCAAGCAGTGTCCGAACAATCGATCTCGGTGAAAGTCGCCGAGGCGAAAGCAGAGGCGGCGAAGGTCAAAGCGTCGGAACAGAACGTCCGAAACTACGAGGCCCTGATTCGATTCAAAACGATCGTTGCGCCCTATGACGGCGTGGTGACCGTGCGCAACATCAACGTCGGCGACTACGTCAATAAGGAAGGCACGATCAGTACTCCCGGCTCGATCAGCAACCTCTTTACCGTCGCCGACGTGAGCATGATGCGCCTCTTCGTCAGTGTCCCCGAGTCGTTTGGGCCGTTTCTCAATCCGGGGCTGACCGCCGATGTGACCGTTCCTCAACTGCCCGATCGCCATTTCACCGGCAAGTTTTTGACGGTCGCCAAGGGGTTCGACGTGAGTACCCGCACCGCCGTGACGGTCTTCACCATCGACAACGATGATAAAGCCCTGTGGCCTGGCTCGTACGGTAAGGTCGTCATCACGGCACCAGTGGATAGGAAAGTGTTCTTGATTCCGTCTACCGCGCTGGTGTTCCAGGAGCACGGCACACAGGTGGCTGTGGTCACAGACGAGGACCGGATCCACTTGCAGACCATCACCGTGAGCAGACTCCTCGACAGCGCGGTCGAGGTGTCTGAAGGGATTGGCGCGAGCGACCGCATCGTGAACAATCCCAGCGCGGCATTGCTGGAAGGGGACAAAGTTCGCATCGTCACGCCGGCGCCGGGCTATGACCTCGACCAGACAGAGCCTTCCTCGCCGGTGGATCAATCGCAGCAGCATGCGCAAACAAAGCAATCGGCCCTGTCGACGTCACGATGAACGGGTTCACGCATATGAGGCGTATCGTCTGGCTGGGGAGCTGGCTTCTGCCTCTTCTCAGCCTGACTGCATGCAGCAATCTGTTTCCGACGCTGGATCTCTCGCCCCCTTATCAGCCGCCTGAGTATGTTGTCCCTGCCTCCTGGCATGGGTCGAGCCCATTCATCGAGGCCAACCCATCGGACGGCGAGCTGCGCCCTGATTGGTGGACACTGTATGACGATCCGGCCCTGAATACTCTCATTGAGCAAGCCATGGCGGCCAATCCTGATTTGGAGGCGGCCGCCGAACGGTTTGTGCAGGCCCGGGACATGATGATGAAGGCCCGGTCTCAGTACCTTCCGCGTCTGGGTCTCGGGTTCGGTGCTTCGGACAATCGAGCCTCTGCCAATGCGCTCTTTTTTCCACGCGATATTTCGCAGGAGGCCTCGTCGGTTTCCCTTGGTGGTCTGGCCTCCTGGGAACCCGACTTCTGGTCGGCCCTTCGAAATGCCACTCGCATTGAGACCTATCGCGCTGAGGAGCGCGCCGCCGACTATGGACTGGCACGTCTCAGCCTCCAAGCGGAAATCGGGGCGAATTATTTTTTGCTGCGAGGCTATGACGCGCAAATCGCGATTTATACCCAATCGATCGACCTGTATCGACGGTCGTTGGACATCGTCAAGGCCCAATTCGCCGGCGCGATCGCCTCGGCGCTTGACGTGGCTCGTGTCGAATCTCTGTTGTTTACCACCGAGACGCAGCTCGCACGGGTACAAGGACAACGACAAGTCACCGAACAAGCGATCGCCATCCTTGTCAATATGGCGCCGGCCAGTTTTACCATTAAACCCAAGGCAGCCGAGGATCTGCGCGTGGCGAGTTTCGCCCTTCCGCGGACGCTCCCTTCGACGTTGCTTGAACGCCGACCGGACATCGCCAGGATGGAGCGTCAGATGGCGCAGGCGAGCCGGGCCATCGGCATCGCGAGGGCCGCTTTTTTTCCCGATGTGAGGTTCAGGGCCGGCGGCGGCTTTGAAGACGCTGGCTTTAACCTGCTTTCTCTGGCGAACAGTTTTTGGTCCTATGGTGCGGCGGTCTCGATGCCGCTCTTCCAGGGCGGATTTCGTCGAGCGCAATTGCAACAGTCCTGGTCGGCGTACCGCGAGACGGAAGATCGATACCGGTCGACCGTGCTCAACGCCTTTCGCGAAGTCGAAAACAACCTGAGTTTGACGAGCCAGTTGACCCTCGCCGCGAATCGTCAGGATGCCGCGGTCGGCGCCACCTTCAAAGCGCAACACCTGACAACGGAGCTCTATCAGGGCGGTCTGGCATCCAGCCTTGAACTCATTTATGCACAAGTCGCCACGTTGACCGCCCGCATCGAGTCCGTGCAGATCAAGGCTGAGCTGCTGCAAAGCTCGGTGGGACTGATTCGTGCACTCGGCGGAGGCTGGAACCGCAGTCAATTGCCCTCGGACGAACAAATCCAGCCGTTCGGGACGTTCCAGTACGTCAATCTCGATAAGCCGGCTCCCATCAAGGGCATCGATGTCAACGCGCCGAATAACTCGGTTAATAATAATCTGACGAAACCTTTCCTTCCCTGAGCGAAGCAGCGCTCCACACCAAATTTTTCACTTTCCCACTCGATTGCCTGGCAGAAGGTCCTCGACCCACGGCGTCTGATCACATCGTTGAGTGAAGTGTTTTCGGCTGAGCGAATCCGCACCTGCCGCTCAGGTCGAATTCAAACATGCTCGCTGAAGCCATGCAGTCGTCGTATCCCTATTTTGCACATGTCAACACAGGTTCCGCGGCTATGCGGGCGGATGGGATTACGGCGTCCTGGTCCAGAAGTTGCTGTCGTCACCTACGCTGGCCTCGAAGCGCCGCGAAGCATCGACTTCAACGAGAGGTTTCTAAGCCCCGACCGGAACCGTCTCTGACCCAGCGGTTGGCGACCATCCCCCTATTTGAGCATCGTATGCATACCTCAGTTACTGATCCCGCACAGAGCCGCCTGAGAGGATGGCAGTTCGCCCTTTTCAATGCCGTGATGGGCCTCGCCCATATGCTGGTCCTCTTCAACGCGGGCTCCTATGTCGCGCTCCTGCCGCATGCGGCGGGGGACCTGGGCGGGGTACTGCCCAGCTTCGGAACATGGGCGCAAACGGATTTCATGATTGCCCTGGCCTTGGCATTCCCTATCGGACGATGGCTCTCCGGTCGCTACGGCGAATCCCGGGTCTTCGCGGGCGCCTTCCTCGTGTATGCAGCGGCCTCGGCTCTTTGCGCCATCGACCATACTATTAGCGCCTTCGTTCCCGCTCGCATCGTCCTGGGCCTGGCTGGCGGTCTCACATTGCCGTTGGGTCAAACACTGCTGTTGGAAGAATATCCCGATCGACTCAAGTCGCTGGGGCTGGCTATCTGGGGACTCTTTACTCTGATGCCTTTCACAGCGGGATTAGCATTGGGTGGCTGGCTGGCTGACGAATGGAACTGGAGAATGTTGTTTTATGTCAACGTTCCACTGGCCTTGGCCATCGCCGGTTTCACCGGCTCTCTTCTCCACGGGCGTCCGATCCGGACGCGAGACGAGCGCTTCGATTTCATCGGATTTCTCTTATTGGCGGTCATCTTCATGGGACTCCAGACCATCTTGAACGAAGGTAATGACTTTGATTGGTTCGACGATCCCTGGTTACGGGCGCTCTTGTTGCTCGTCATCGCGACTGTGCCCATTTGGATCGTGTGGGAACTGGGAGAGCGCTGGCCGGCAGTGGACCTGCGCCTGTTTCGGCATCGAAATTTTGTGATTGGCCTCATCTGCCTTGCGCTCGGCTTCATGTCGGTCCAGGGACTGCTCGCGCTCTTTGTCGTCCAGCTTCAAGTTTTGATGGGATATTCTTCGTCGTTGGCCGGCATGGTCTTCGTGCCCATGGTCGTCTGTGGGGTGCCGCTGATTGCGGTCATGCACGAAGTCGCCAAACGGCTCGATGCCCGTTTGCTCGCCAGCCTCAATGCGGTCGGGTTTGCAGCCACCTTTTACTGGATCGGACTCTTCGATGACCCGCAGTCCTATGATCAGATTTTTTGGCCAATGGTCGTCGAAGGCATCTTCCTCGGGTCTTTCTTCACGCCCCTCACGGTCTTGACGCTGCATGGTCTATCCGGTGATCAGATGCT
>JARDZZ010000018.1 GCA_029240595.1 Nitrospira sp.
AATCTTTGTTTTTCCCGTACAGGCAGAGTTTAGTGTTCCCCGAACTGACCGGCATGGGCTCTTGCAGACGGTCCCAGATCAGGTTCAGTGGAATGACGTAGCCGGCCTGCTCGAGCGATTGCGCGATGTGTTGCCTCACTGATTCCTGCTTGAAGAGTTCGGCCAGCTGATCTTTGACCGGCAGGTTGAACATGTTGCATTTCGTATCGCTCTCCGGCTTCAGATTCATCGTGGTTTGCGGCTGGCTCATGGTGACAAGCAGCCCTTGGTCCTGCTCACGTAACTCGAGTCGTCCTGTCCCCTCCAGAACCGGGTACAAGGGATCGAGTCGGCAGGCGCGGGCAGCAGCGGATTCGATCTCGCCTCGATAGGTGGCGCTAAATGTCACCAAGCCATCCTGGATCTGCACCTGCGGCTCGCCTTCCCGGATGAAGCGCCAGCGATAGTCTTTGGCCAACGGGTGACCCTCTTCGGTGAACCGTTCTGGCAGCGCGGCTTGGATGGTCTTTTGCACCGGCGTCAAGTCGGCTGTCATCGTGACGGGGAGTAGCGATTCCGGGGCCTGCGCCTGCTTTTGAGTGGCATTCAGCGGTTGGATGACCGGCGGGGTCTTGCCCAACTGAGGCGGCGCCTGGGGTTTGGTATAGGTCTCGGGTATGGTATGGCTACATGCCGTGAGCCCCAGCATCACAAGGCAAGCAGGTATCAGTTGATATTTCATCGTTTCCCTCCTTGGTGAGTCGACGGAGTCTAAAGATTTGCGGCTAGGAAAGAGACCAGTCGGCAGGGAGCAGGCACGGCGAAATCGGTGCTTGTGACCGTCCTCGTGATGTTATCGCAAGGGATTTCCCTTGGGAGTCACACCCATGTCTAAGGGAGAGAGGAACATGCCTCGATGCGTCTGGGCTGGTTCACAGCCCCACATGCGGCGTTATCACGACAGGGAATGGGGGAAGCCCGTTCATGACGATCGACGGCTCTTCGAGATGTTGCTCTTGGAAGGGGCCCAAGCGGGATTGAGCTGGGACACCGTCTTGCGGCGCCGGGAAGGCTATCGGCGAGCCTTTGCCGGTTTCGATCCGGTCAAGGTGGCGACATTCGGCCGAGACAAGCAAGCCGCGCTCCTCAGAGATGTCGGCATTATCCGAAACCGTTTAAAAATTGAAGCTGCCGTGAGCAACGCCCGGGCCTTCCTGGCGGTCCAGAACGAGTTTGGATCGTTTGATCGCTATGTTTGGCAGTTCGTGGAAGGCGCCCCCATTGTCAATGGCTGGAAGCGCTCGTCGGACGTCCCGGCCACGAGTCCAGAGAGCGATAGACTGTCGAAGGATCTCAAGAAGCGGGGGTTTCGGTTTGTCGGCAGTACGATCATGTACGCCTTCATGCAAGCGGTGGGTATGGTCAATGACCATACGCTCGATTGTTTCCTCGCAGGGAAACGACCCCGGCGGAGGCGCCATTGAGGCTGTGACAATACCTCCGTGGTTTCTCAGCCAACGGTTAAGCGGCGTCAGTGGAGGCGTTTTCGAGCGTCAAGAGATATTGCTTGAGATGCTGCTGGGAGCTGGGCGCGATACGGATGAATTCCACGCCGAAACTGCCCGGCTTCACCCAGCGTACGGGGGCAAGTTCGATCTCGATTGCCGTGGCCTGGGTGGGGAAGGTGATTCTCAGCGCGAAATATTCCCCTCGGGCAATGGTGAGGTCGCTCAGAATCGCTGCCCCGCCGAGCGATAGATTCTCCAGGCGTCCTTCGCCTTTGACGGTTTCACTCGAAAACGCCACATGCGAATGATCTGAAAACCGCTGGAACTTTCGAGCTTCCATTGGGCGATCGAGACAGAGGTCATGAAGCCACTACCGAGGGAATTCCCTCTTCTTCCCGGCATCATAGCAGTCGTCAGCTGCCTGTCAACGAATTGGGGTTTCCAAGCGGTCTGGCGACTGCCGCAGCGCATGAAGGTGGTGACGAGGAGAGGCGAAGGACGAATGGGGGGAAGAAGTCGACGGCTGTCAGCCGCCGGTTAATTGACGCTGGGATCGAGACCAGTGACGGCCCCGATGCGACGGTACTTTCGGTCACGCTGGTCCAGGAGGTCGGCGACCGAAAGATCGGTCAATTGATAGAGTTGGTTCGTCAAGGCCTTGGCGACCCGATCGGTGACGGCTCGCGGTTCGCGATGTGCACCGCCGAGCGGTTCGGGAATGACTTCGTCAACAATTTCAAGATCGACCAGGTCTTGGGCGGTCATTTTGAGCGCCGCGGCCGCGTCGGGCACTTTCGCCGGATCGTCCCACAAGATCGCCGCACAGCCTTCGGGAGAAATCACCGAATACACACCGTGCTCCAGCATCAAGATACGATCCGATACGCCGAGGGCGAGTGCCCCTCCGCTACCACCTTCGCCGATGACGATCGAGACGATGGGCACGGTGAGGCGGGACATGGCATAGAGGTTTCTGGCGATGGCTTCGGCTTGTCCTCGCTCTTCCGCGCCGATCCCAGGATAGGCTCCCGGCGTATCGATGAAGGTGATGATGGGACGGCCGAATTTCTCCGCCATTTTCATCAATCGCAACGCTTTCCGGTAGCCCTCAGGGTTCGGCATACCGAAGTTCCGCTGCATCCGTTCTTTGAGCGTTTTGCCCTTCTGATGTCCAATGACCATTACGGACCGGCCGTTGAAGCTGGCGAAGCCGCCGACGATCGCGCGGTCGTCGCCGAACGAGCGGTCGCCATGGAATTCGAGAAAGTCGCGAAACATCTCACCGATATAGTCGAGGGTGCTGGGCCGCTGCGGATGTCGGGCGAGTTGGGTGCGCTGCCACGGAGAAAGCTTGCTATACAGTTCGTGCTCCAACTGGGCTAACTTCGTCCGGAGCTTGCGGATTTCGTCCTGCGCGCCGGACTTCCCGCCGCCAGAGGCCGCCAGCTTTTCGATCTTTTCTTCCACCTCGCGGAGGGGCTTTTCAAACTCAAGATAGTCGCGCATCGAGTGTGTCGATCGGGTTGGTCGGGAGGTGGGAGTGGGAGCCCACCCCATTGTTGGTTCGCTACGATACCAGAGAAAGGGCCCCTTTGCCTAGCACTTCTTCGACATCTGCCACAAAGTGTTCACTGGCGTTCACCCTCAGGTTGGGAAGGGGAGCCGTTTCGGCTTCCAGCAAGCCATCCGTCCGAAAAGTGAAGGAGATCGCGGTGCCCCCTGGATGGCGTTTGAATACATCGAGCAGCCTCGGCAGTTGATCCTTCGCCTCGGGGCACGCCGCCAGCCGAATGTGGATGCGTTTGATCGTTTGCGTCTGCACGTCAGCGAGCGGTTCGATCTTCGTGCCGCGGACTTTGGTGCCCTTATCGCCCCGGTCGATGGTGCCCGTGATGCGCACGAGCCGCTCGGGGGTGATCAGCTCGCCGGCGGTTTTGAAGAGGTCCGGAAACACGATGATCTCAACGGTGCCCTGCAGATCTTCGAGCGTGACGTACGCCATTCGATCGCCCTTTTTCGTCAGCATCGATTTCACCGCGGCGATGATGCCGCACAGGCGCACTTCCTTGCCGTCGGAGCATTCCGTCATACCCGCCGTCGTTGCCGTGGCAAGCGCGTGCATGGTCGCTTCGTAGCGGGCCAGCGGATGCGCGGTGATATAAAAACCGGTCAGCTCCCGTTCGTACTTGAGCCGTTGCGCCTGGTCCCATTCGGGCAGGTTCGGCAAGGCCGGTTCGACGGCAGCGGTGGAATGCTCGCCACCGTGCACGTCTTCACCGAAGATGTTCGTCTGACCCAGGTCGCGTTCCCGTTGCGCCGCTGCGCCGTCTTCGACGGCCTGATCGAGCATCGCCATCAATTGCGCGCGCCTGGCGCCGAAGGAATCAAATGCGCCGGCCTTGATCAACCCTTCCAGCATCCGCTTGTTGACCTTGTGGAGATCGACGCGCCGGCAGAACTCAAAGAAGGAGGTAAAGCGTCCACCTTCGGTGCGAATGGCCAAGACCGAGTCCACCGCACCTTCCCCCACGTTCTTGATCGCGGCAAGGCCGAACCGGATGGCGCCGTCCACCACCGCAAAATTTTTCTGACTCTCGTTGACGTCGGGGCCCAGCACTTTGATGCCCAGATCGCGGCATTCTGAAAAATACCCCATAATCTTGTCTTGATTTCCCATATCACTCGTCATGAGGGCGGCCATGAACTCGGTCGGGTAATGGGCCTTGAGGTAACCCGTCTGATAGCAGACGACGGCATAGGCGGCGGCATGCGACTTATTGAAGCCGTAGCCGGCGAATTTTTGGATCAGCTCATACAGCTTCTCCGCTTTCCTGTCCGCAATCTTGTTCTGGCGGGCGCCGTCGACGAACTTGACGCGCAGCTTTTCCATTTCTTCGGGCTTTTTCTTGCCCATCGCACGCCGGAGGATGTCCGCCTGACCGAGTGAAAATCCGGCCACTCGGTTGGCGATGGCCATTACCTGTTCCTGATACACAATGACACCGTACGTGTCCTTGAGGATCGGCTCGAGTTCCGGCAACTCATAGACGATGGGAATTTTCCCCTGCTTCCGCTTGATGAAGTCGGGAATCAGATCCATCGGACCCGGCCGGTAGAGGGCGATGATCGCGATGATGTCTTCGAAGCGGTCGGGTTTGAATCCGGTCAGCAGGTCGCGCATGCCGGAGCTTTCGAGCTGGAATATCCCCGTGGTTTTTCCGGACGACAGCAGGGCAAATGTCTTGGCGTCGTCGAATGGTAGCCGGTCGACGACCAGGGGCGTCTGATCGGGGCGGCTCTCGTTGATCAGTGATTCCGCACGCCGGATCATCGTGAGCGTCTTCAGGCCGAGGAAATCGAATTTCACCAAGCCGATCTTCTCGACATCTCCCATGGAATATTGCGTCACGATTTCGTCATTGGCGCCTTTGTACAGAGGGACGTGGTCCGTCAGGGGGCCTTCTGAGATGACCACGCCGGCTGCATGGGTGGAGGCATGCCGGGCAAGCCCTTCGAGCGATCGGGCAATGCTCATGAGCTCTCGCACCTTCGGATCTGTGTCGACCAGTTCGCGGAGCCGCGGTTCACTTTCGAGCGCTTGCTCGAGTGTGATGTTGAGTTGGTTGGGCACCAGCTTGGCCACCTTGTCGGCTTCTGCATAAGGCATTTCAAGCACCCGACCGACGTCACGGATGGCCGCCTTCGCACCGAGGGTGCCAAACGTGATGATTTGCGCGACGTGATCGGAACCGTACTTGTCCACGACATAGTTGAGGACCTCCCCCCGCCGGTCCATGCAGAAGTCCATGTCGATATCCGGTAGGGAGACGCGTTCGGGATTGAGGAACCGTTCAAAGAGCAAGGTGTAGACGAGCGGGTCGAGGTCGGTGATGCGCAGCGCGTAGGCCACGAGACTGCCTGCCGCCGATCCTCGGCCCGGGCCGACGGGGATGCCACGTGAACGCGCAAACCGGATGATATCCCACACGATCAAAAAGTATCCGGCAAATCCCATCGAGCAGATGACCATCAATTCTTCCCGCAACCGTTGTTCGTAGACCGGCAGGGCAATCCGACTCGGCCGTTCGCTCAAACGGGATTTGAGGCCTTCGACGGCCAGGTGCTCCACATACGATTCGCGGGTATAGCCCTCCGGGGCTTTGTACTGCGGGAGATGGGTCGTGTTGAGTGCCAGCTCCAGGTCACAATCGTCGGCGATCCGGCAGGTGTTGGCCACCGCTCCGGGAAACTCGGCAAACGCGGGTGCGATTTCCTCCGTCGACTTGACGTACAGCTGGTCGGTGTCGAATTTCATTCTGGTCGGATCACTCAGGGTCTTGCCCGTTTGCAGGCACAGCATGAGTTCGTGCGGCCTGGCGTCTTCTTTTTTGAGATAATGACAGTCGTTCGTTCCGGCGAGCGGAATGCCGAGCTGTTTATGGATTTCAATCAGCCCCGCATTCGCAATCCGCTGGTGATCCAGCCCATTGGCTTGCACTTCCAGGTAAAACTGATCCCGGCCGAAGATCTCCTGGAATTCTTGGGCCACCGCGAGCGCAGCCTTCATGTCTCTTTGGCCTATCAGATAGGGAATTTCGCCACTAAGACAACCAGAAAGGGCAATGAGACCCTCATGGTGTTCTTTTAAAAGCTCCTTGTCCATCCGTGGCTTATAATAGAATCCTTCAAGATATGCTTTACTGACGAGTTTGATCAGATTTTGATAGCCGGTCACATTCCTGGCGAGCAGGATGAGGTGGTAATAATCATTGTGCGCGAGGCCGCTGTCTTTCTTGGCGTGGCGGCTGCCCAATGCCATATAGGCTTCGCAGCCGATGATGGGTTTGATGCCGTGTTCTTTCGCTTTCCGGTAAAACTCGATGGCGCCGAACATATTGCCGTGATCCGTCATCGCCACGGCCGGCTGTCCGAAGGCTTTCACTCGCTGTATGAGCGGTTCAATTTGGTTGGCGCCGTCGAGAAGACTGAATTGGGTGTGCAAATGCAGGTGCACGAAGGAAGCACTCATGACGGCGGATTCTAGGGGGGCGATGGCAGCAAGTCAACGCACCGGTTCACGCGACGGCGCGGGCGCTACAGTTTTTCGCCGTATTTTTCGCGATGCTGTCTTTTCGCGCCTGCGATCCAATTGTCCCGCTTGATCCGACCAGGCACCGTGTCCAGTTTTCGCGCCACGCGGGCAATATCCGTGTCTTTCCACCTGGCGATCTGGACATACGTGAAAGTCCCCATCTTGTTCAACGCCCGTTCGATGGCGGGGCCGATCCCGGGGATTTTTTTGAGGTCGTCTTTGCGTGGTGAAGTGGAGGCTTTCGGCGAGGGGATCTGAAGAGTCAATTGGTTGGCCGGCCCGTTCGGTCGCACAAGCACGGGGCTGCCGTCGTCGCGTCCACGAAGGGCTGCACGGAATTCACCGAGCCGTTTGCGCAGCCGGGAAATTTCAGCCTCCTGCTCGCCCATCGTCTTTGCCTGACCGGCCATCTCGGCTTGCAGAGCCTGCAGCTGTGCGACACGCAGCTCCAGTCCGGCGATCTGACGGTCGCGATCGTGGAGCAGCTGCGCCTGTTGCGCCAGTTCGGCAAGACGTCGATCCCGTGCGGAGAGATCATCTTCGAGGGCGTGCAACGCCCGTCGATGCTGCGCGTCCTTTTCGCTCAGTTGGACTTCCAACCAGTGGACACGCCCTTGAGCCGGTTCGAGCTCCGCCAGCTGGCTCCTGAGCCGATCAATCTCGGCAAGCCTGTTGTCTGACTCGACCAAGCGTTGCTGCAGTTCCAGGAGTTCCTGTTCTTTGAGCGCGAGTTGCTCCTGCGATTCTGTGCGGGCTGCATTGGCTTGGCGAGCTTCGTTCGCGTACGCAGAGAGCATCGTGTCCTGTTCGGCGAGCCGTTCACGCCTGGCTTGTTGCTCCGTCTCTAAAGACGCCACGCGAGCTTGGCTCTCCTTGAGTTCCTGTTGCAGCCGGTCAATGCGCTCCTGGCGGGACGCCAGCTCGTGTTGGGCTGAGCGACCCAAACTCTCGAGCGAGGAGACCTTCGACTCCAACGCCGACAGTGTCGACGTCTTCACCTTGAGTTCGTAGATCGCGGTGTCGAGCGCCTGCCCCTTAATGCGCAGTTCCGTCTCACGGTCGGTCAGCTGATGCTCGTCCGACTCTGCGGACCGGTTCCGGAGGAGCCACCCCACAGCGAAGCCGATGGCGGCGGCCACGAGAAGACATCCCAGGATTTGACTCATGAGTGCGATCATCACCCGTTCGTCTCCAGCACACGAAGTTCTATGCGCCGGTTGCGTTGAAGTTCGGCTCGCGTAATCCCGGCGGCGCGGGGTTTACTGGCTCCGTAGCCGACAGCGGTCAGCTCGTGCGTGACGCCATGGGCCATCAGATAGTGCCGCACGGCCTCGGCCCGACGGCGGCTCAACTCCTTATTATAGTCGGCCGCCCCGAACCCGTCCGTATGGCCGCCGATCTCGATTGAGGTGCGTGGCGCCTCAATCAAAACGGGAATGAGCCGATCGAGGACTGCCTGACCTCGAGCCGTCAGCGTTGCCTGGTTGGATTCGAATTCGATCTGGCTGTGAGAGAGCAGTTCATCCACTCGGGCTTGGAGTGAGGCAGAGGCCGCCGGACCGGCGATGGTCATATGGTCTTCGAGTTCCAGGCCGAGTCCGCGCAGCGGCGACACGGTGTTCAAGATTTTGGCCTTGATTTGCTGGGACGGCACAGCGCCGCTCAGGACGACGAACCGGCCATCGATCATGACCGATCGCGCCCCCTGCATCGGTTCTAAGACGGGCAGGATGGCGGGCAGTTGGTTCACCCAGGCCGGCGAGGCGATTCGGCTGTCTACGGTGAGTTGATCGACAATACGGACCTGCGTGGGATCGTAAGCGGCACGCGCCTGCCGAAGAATCCCCTCATGGGCGCCTGCATTCGGGAGCGAACCGCGAAGGAGAAGCGCTCCATGTTCAAGGTGTGCGTGAAAGTTTGCCGGCACCGGCGGGGGAGCTGAGGCCGACGACGGGAGGTGACGAGGGATACACACGAGGGCCAGCAGTGTCAGAGCGAAGAATCCGCCACCCAGAATCGTCCTGCGTTCCATGCGCTTCAGCCAGTCAACCGCAAGCATCACTTGAATGGCACCGTATCATAACTGTCGGACGCAAGCCAGCCCGGAGTAGGGCCCCAGGGAAAGCTGGCGTGTTGAACTTGAGTCCATCGTTTGCTATCCTCCGCCCGTCCCTTCCAAGCCGCCAATCATTCTAAAGGAGTGCTCCCATGGCCAGCATGAAGCGGGCATTGATCAGTGTCTCGGATAAGACCGGAGTGGTCGACATGGCCCAGGGTCTTACGGCCCTTGGTGCCGAAATTTTGTCGACTGGCGGAACAGCGAAAGCGCTTCGCGATGCCGGCATCATGGTGACGGAAGTGGCGGCCTACACGGGATCGCCTGAAATTCTTGACGGTCGCGTGAAGACCCTCCATCCGAAAATTCACGGCGGATTGCTCGGGCGGCGGTCAATTCCAGCTCACGTCGAGCAGATGAAGCAGCACAACATCGGCCCGATTGATGTGGTCGTCGTCAATCTCTATCCATTTGAAGCGACGATCGCCAAACCGAATTGTCACTTCGATGAGGCGATTGAGAACATTGATATCGGCGGGCCTTCGATGCTCCGGTCGGCAGCCAAAAACCATGAAGATGTGCTCGTGGTCGTCGATCCGGCCGACTACCAGCGCGTGCTCGAAGCATTGAAGGACAATACGGTCACCCGGGCGCTCCGGCGTGAACTGGCCATGAAGGTCTTTCAGCATACGGCCCGTTACGACAGTCTGATTGCTGGCTACATGGAAAAACAGGTGCAGAGCGGAGCGGCGAAATTTCCGGCGATCCTGTCCCTGCAGTACGAGTTGGGGGAAATCCTGCGCTATGGCGAGAATCCACACCAGCAAGGCGCCTTCTATCGAGAACGGCAGTCGACCGAGCCGTCCGTCTCGCACGGGAAAATCCTGCACGGCAAAGCGATGTCGTACAACAATTACCTTGATGCCAATGCCGCGTTGGAATTGGCAAAGGAATACGACGAAATCGCCGTGGCCATTATCAAGCACAACAATCCGTGTGGCGTTGCGTTGGGGACGACATCTGTTGAAGCCTACGTGAAGGCGCGCGAAACCGATCCGACATCGGCGTTCGGCGGCGTGATTGCTTTCAATCGCGCGGTGGATCTTCCGGCAGCGAAGGAAATCACCTCCACCTTCGTCGAGGTGGTCGTGGCTCCGGGATTTAGCGAAGAGGCGCTCGCCGAATTGAAGCGAAAAAAAGATTTGCGGCTTCTGGACGTTGGTGCGCTCACCAAGGTGAAACAGGAAGGGTATGATTTCAAAAAGCTGGTGGGCGGACTGATCGTCCAGGATCGGGATTTAGGGACGTTGCCGGACGTGCGGACGCTGTCGGTACCCACCGTCCGCAAACCGACGGACGAGGAGTATACCGCCTGCGCCTTTGCATGGAAGGTGTGCAAACACGTCAAGTCGAACGCCATTATCTATGCCAAGCCGGGTCAGACGGTCGGCATCGGGGCGGGACAGATGAGCCGGGTGGACAGCGTGAAGTTGGCCGCCATGAAGGCCCAACTGCCCATGAAAGGGTGCGTGATGGCCTCCGACGCCTTCTTTCCGTTCCGGGACGGTCTTGATGCGGCTGCGCAAGCCGGGATCACTGCTGTCATCCAACCGGGCGGGTCGATTCGCGACGCCGAAGTCATCAAAGCGGCTGATGAACATGGGTTGGCGATGATTCTGACGGGTATGCGCCACTTCCGCCATTAGTCGGCTGCTGAAAATGATTCGTCGCGACGTTCTCCGTTGCTGTCCATCTCAATGCCATGGTGAGACGAGCAGATCGCTCGACCAGCGAGATCTGAGCATGACGGCCATCATCAAGGTTATTGCGTGAAGGTCCTTGTCGTTGGCAATGGCGGCCGTGAACATGCCCTCGTCTGGAAGCTGGTGCAGAGTCCCCGGCGGCCGCAGGTCTTTTGTGCGCCGGGAAACGCCGGCATTGAGACGTTGGCGGCGTGTGTGCCGGTCAACGCCAACGATCTGGCCGCATTGAAAACGTTCGCGCAGCGGGAAGGCATTGAGTTGACCGTCGTCGGACCAGAAGCGCCGCTGGCGCTCGGGATTGTCGACGAATTTCGCAGGGCCAAGCTCAAGATTTTCGGCCCCACCAAACAGGCAGCCCGGCTCGAAGCCAGCAAGATCTTCTCCAAAGCGATCATGGCCCAGGCGCACATTCGTACGGCGCGTTCACAGGCATTCGACAAGCCGGCCGATGCGCTGGCCTATCTCGAGAACCACGAGTTGCCCGTGGTCATCAAGGCCGATGGTCTGGCTCAAGGCAAGGGGGTGCTCATTGCTCTCACGCGGGAGGAGGCCCGCCGCGCGATCGTCGACTCGATGGAACACGCGATCTTTGGCGAAGCCGGGAAGCAAGTGCTCATCGAAGAGTTTCTCGAGGGCGAGGAATTGACGATTATGGCTTTCACCGACGGCCGGTCCGTCGCACCGATGCTGCCAGCGCAGGACCACAAGCGCGTGGGGGACGCAGACACGGGATTAAATACCGGCGGCATGGGGGCGTACTGTCCGGCGCCGCTTGGCACGCCGGCACTTCGCGCGCAGGTGACGAAAGAGATTTTGCAGCCGATCGTGGACGCAATGTCCCGACTCGGATCTCCGTTTCAAGGCGTGTTGTATGCAGGGCTGATGGTGGTCGGCGGCGTGCCGTACGTGTTGGAGTTTAATGCCCGACTGGGTGATCCCGAAACCCAGGTGGTGTTGCCACTGCTGAAAACCGACCTGCTCGACGTCATGGAAGCGGTCGTAGAGCACCGGCTGGACCAGCTTCGCGTTGAGTGGCACGACGAGCATGCTGTCTGTGTCGTGATGACGTCCGCCGGCTATCCTGGTCCGTATCAGAGTGGCATGCGGATCACCGGATTAGATGCACCCTTCGAGGACGCCGCCGTGGTGTTCCACGCGGGGACCGCCAAACGCAACAATGACATTGTCACAGCCGGCGGGCGAGTTCTGGGGGTCACCGGTCGAGGCGGCACGTTAGCCGAGGCGCAGGCAGTTGCCTATCGCACAGCCGAACGCATAGCCTTTACGGGATGTCATTACCGGCGTGACATCGCGCATCGTGCGCTCGTCACACGATGATAGCGTGGCACTGATGCCTCTGGTCCTCTCCGATGGAACAGGTCAGTTCCTTCCCGGTCTGAGGCCGGATGTGCTGACGCCTTTTTCACATGGCTCCGATTGAGTCCTATTCCCCTTCGACAGTCGAGCGTCTCTCACGACAGGTCGCTTCAGTGCTCCAACGCAGTGGCCTGGTCGCGATCCCCACAGAAACCTTTTACGGTCTTGGCGTGAATCCCTTCGATGCTCGAGCCGTGGATCGCTTACGAGCCGTGAAAGGTCGCGAAGACGCAAAACCTATTCTCGTCTTAGTGGCCTCGATCAACGACCTGTCAGCCTTCGTGGAACATGTGCCCCCGGCGGCCTCGCTGTTAATCGAGGGCTTTTGGCCTGGTCCGCTGACCATTCTATTCCCGGCGCGCGCCTCCCTTCCGCATGCTCTCACGGCCGGCACGGGCCTGGTGGGAATGAGAGTCAGTTCGTGCCGGCCCTTATGCGAGCTGCTCACGCGTGTCGGTCCCCTGACGGGCACGAGTGCGAATCGTGCGGGGGCGGCACCGGCCCGAACGGCAGAGGCTGTGCAGCAGGCGTTCGGAGATGCAGTGGATCTGATCCTCGACGCCGGCCCCACGCCCGGCGGTTTACCCTCGACCGTGGTGGACGCCCATCATTCCCTGCGCATCGTGAGAGAGGGGGCTATCGAGCGAAGCGTGATAGAGGCAAGGCTTCATCAGCGAGGATTTTCACTCAACAATTCATAAATGTGGTATACAGCAGGCAGCGGTGCCCATACAAAGGAGGGATCGATGCCAATCCGTGACACGTGTCGACCGCGGCGAGCGGCAGGGCTGGTGATGACAGCGGCGGTGCTGCTGGCCGGTTGTGATTACTGGCCGCCGGCGCTCCAAACGCAGATTGAGCAACTTCGGTCTGAGCTCCAGACAGTCACCATGGAGAAGGCCCAGCTGCAAAATCAAATGACATCGCTCACAAAGGCGAAGGACGATTTGCAAATGCAAGTCGACGACCTCAGCCGCACGAATCGAGACAAGAGCACGCTGATTGCCAGTCTGCAGAGCAGTGTCAGTGCGCTGCAGGAGCGGTTGGCTAAATCATCCAAACCTGTGGCCGCTAAGGCGCCTCTTGCCAAAGTGACGCCGAAGCCGGCGGTCAAGACTGCACAAAAAGCACCGGTCAAAAAGAAGACGCTCACGAAGTCGGCCGTGCACTAGCACGACCGACCTGATGCGCTAAGTTTTCGGCTTATTCGTCGTCGGGGGCGTTGTGGCCGGTGAACTGGTCGAGGAGGTGCTGGCCGGTGTTGAGCTGGTGCCGGTCGGAGCTGCTGCCGTCGAAGCGGGTGACGGAGAGCCGGCAGGCGTTTCTTTTTTCTCTCCGGTCGCAGGCTTCTCACCTTCTGATGGCGGTTTCAGCTTGTTCGAATAATCGGTGACATACCATCCACTTCCCTTGAACATGATTCCCGGTGAGGAGATGAGCCGGCGCAGGCTTTTCCCGCAGCGCTCACAGGTCGTCAACGGAGCATCTTTCATGCTCTGTTTGACCTCGAACTGATACGAACAACTGTCGCACTGATATTCATAAATCGGCACGGGTGGTCCCTCCTCCGGCAATGATACGGTCCGCTTTTCTCACACGGCCATACAGCGCTTAACCGAGTTTTTGCAGCGCCGCTCGCAGACGATCCAGCCCTCTGCCGATCGTCTCCATGCTGGTGGCATACGACAATCGCATGTGTGACTGACTGCCGAACGGTTCTCCTGGCACGACCGCGATGTGGGCCTCTTTCAACAGATAGGTGGCGAGGTCCGTCGGCGACGTAATCGGACCGGTCGGTCCCCGCTTGCCCAGGACCCCCTGGATATTGGGAAATGCGTAAAAGGCCCCGGCCGGCATGGAACACGAGATGCCCGGAATGGTATTGAGTCCTTCAACAATGGCCCGCCGCCGGCGATCGAACTCCGTCACCATCTGTTTCGTGAATGGCCCGCCGAACCGCAACGCCGCCACCGCCGCCTTCTGCGAGATGGAACAGGGATTCGACGTGCTCTGACTCTGAATGTTTCCCATCGCGGTAATGAGCTCTTTGGGACCTGCCGCATACCCGATGCGCCACCCGGTCATCGCATAAGCCTTGGAAACCCCGTTGATGACCACGGTGCGGGCGGCGATGTCCGGCCCTAACGACGCGATGCTGACATGCGTCGCTCCATCGTAGAGGACTTTTTCATAAATTTCGTCGGAGATCACGAGAAGATCGTGTCGGACGGCGATCGCCGCGATCCGCTCCAGCATCGGACGGTTGTACGTCGCTCCCGTGGGATTGCTCGGACTGTTGATAATGAGGGCCTTTGTCCTTGGCGTAATTCGTTGCTCCAAGGCCGTGGAATCGATGGCATAGCCGTCGGCTTCCCTGGTGGCCAACAACACGGGGGTGGCATCATTCAAGAAGGCCTGATCCGCATAGGAGACCCAGTAGGGAGTGGGGATGATGATTTCATCGCCGGCTTCGAGCAACGCCTCGGCCACATTGTAGAGTGAGTGTTTCGCGCCGCAGGACACCAAAATTTGCGATTTGTCGTATTGCAGGCCTTGCTCAATTTTGAGCTTCTCGGCGATCGCGCTGCGCAGCTCGTCGATGCCCGATGACGGCGTGTATTTGGTGAAGCCCGACCGGATGGCCGCTTCGGCGGCGGCTTTGACCGGCTCCGGCGTATCGAAGTCCGGCTCTCCAGTCGAAAAATCGATCACATCAATGCCTTGCGCCGCCATTGCCTTGGCAGTTGCGGCCATGGCCAAGGTCGGGGAGGGAGCAATCCGGCTGACGCGGGCCGCAAGCTTCATGACTTGGCACTCCGAATTCTGGCTTGGAGACGACGTGCGACTTCGGGATGGAGAAACTCGGTCAGCGTGCCGCCGTGGTTCGCCACGTCCTTGATGATCGTCGACGACAGGTACGAATACTCTTCGCTCGGCATGAGGAATACCGTTTCAACTTGTTTGGCCAGTTTGCGGTTGATGAGAGCCATTTGAAATTCATGCTCAAAATCCGAGATCGCCCGCAGCCCGCGGATGATGGCATGGGCGCCGGAACGCTGCACATGGTCGACTAACAAGCCGTCAAAGGTGACGACCTCTACCTGGCCGATATCCTTCAAGACCAGCTGGACCATCTCCAGTCGCTCCGCCAGGTTGAAGAGCGGATGCTTGGTCGGATTCGGGGCCACGGCCACCATCACTTTATCAAATACCCGCAGGCTACGGGTAATGATGTCGGTATGCCCATGAGTGATGGGATCAAAGGTGCCGGGATAGATGCCGATTTTCATGAAGGCAACCCGCGCGGGGCCGCCCCGTAAAGAAAGAGTGCCGTGTCTCCGTACCGATAGCGACGTGTGAACCGAGCGTCATTAGTGGTGACCGGCAACTCAGCCCGCGCATCCTGTTCGATGACCATCACCGCATCAGGTGCAAGAAGTCCGATGGTCCAACCGGTCAGCACCAATTCGACCGCTTCAGGATCTGCATAAGGAGGATCGGCGAAGACGATCTCATAGGGAGCGTGCTGCCACCGCCGCTGTCGAAGAAACATGTCTGTCGACTCCCTGCGCAATTCCGCCTGCTCGAGCAGTCCACAGGTCGTCAGGTTGTGGTGCATGGCCTGCATCGCTTTGGGATCGGACTCGACGAACGTGACGACCAGTGCGCCTCGACTCAACGCTTCAATGCCCACCGCTCCCGTGCCCGCGTACAAATCCAAAAAGCGGCTGCCTGATACGCGTGGGCCCAGGATGGAAAACAAAGCTTCCCGTACCTTATCCGACGTGGGACGCAGGGAGTTTCCCTGTGGCGCGTTGAGACGCCGACCGCGATGGGAACCGGCGATGACTCGCATAGAATTTTACGACGCTATTTCATCACTCGCGTTCACTGGCTTACGATCATGACACTGCGTGCGCAACCGACGCAGCATGCTCCTCGTTTCATCCTGTCCATCACTCAGCGCTCTGCGAATCACGCCGCATCACCCACGGGCCGTGGCGTCGATCATCGAGGCCGAGCGAGCCGTGCCGCGACATGCTCTCGGTTCACCGTGGGTCTCCGGAACAGGCATGTCCAGGCCGTCTATCAGGGAAGGCACCGTCCGGACTGTATCGGCATGCTGGTGAGGCGAGAGGCATCGCTGGCGTGCCAGACTGTAACATAGCGTTTTTGCAGGGGTCAAGGTGACGCGAGAAATGTCACCGCGATCGGTTTACGGCAGAGGCTGGCAGGACGGCGACACACCTGCGGCCTGGATTACTGGCATTTTGACGCTGTACGTGAGGCTGACTATAATTCTGGACCGTAAGGGTGCCAGCGTGTGAGAGGGGCTTGATGCAGTCGAAACGAGAGGCACTCCGAGACTCCAGCGCTCGCGTCCGGATGCGCGAGCGAGAGGGTCAGCGTGTGGCGGCGACCGAAGGCTGCGCCGGCTGGGCCGTCTGCGCGTCGCGTGCGGCCAAGCTCTTCCGACGATTGTTGGAAATCGTGCGATCAATGATCGCACCGCAGTTAATGCACTTCCATGCATAGAAGATCAGAAAGAAGTCGGAGAATCGCTCGAGCATCATGAGCCCTTTGCACTTCGGACATTCCATCGCTTCCTCCCTGGTTGCGATATGCACAGCTGGGGGCCAACCAAAGCAAGAGCCGAACCAATTTTTGTCGATACGTAATTTCAACGTCTTAGGTGGTACGTATTTGTTACCAGGGCCTCTTCAAAGGGGTCTCAGCTAGTACAAAAACGTTCAACGTGTCATATTTTTGTCAGGAGAAATCGGTGGAGCAAAAGGCGGCGCGACACGGCATTGCCTACTGGCCCGTGACCGAACGTCCTCGTGAACGGCTGTTGACGCAGGGCGCCGAAGCCTTAACCGATGCGCAACTCCTCGCGATTCTCCTGCGTGTTGGCCGGGCACGCTTCTCCGCCGTGCAGGTCAGCATGGAAGTCCTGGATTGTCTCGGCGGAGTGTCAGGATTGGCCCGCTGCGGCATCGAGGAACTCTGCGCGGTGCCTGGAGTCGGGGAGGCGAAGGCGGCCCAAATCAAAGCCGCGATTGAACTCGGCAAACGGTCCCTCGCCTCGCCGCTGTCCACAGGCATGAAAATTGGCTCCAGTCGAGAGCTGTTCGCGCACTACCATCCATCATTGCGAGATCTGCGTCATGAGATTTTCAAGGTGGTGCTGTTGGACGCAAAGCATGCGATCATCAGGGACGTGACGGTCTCCGAAGGCAGCTTGACACTCAGTATTGTGCATCCGCGAGAAGTGTTCACGATGGCGGTTAAGGAATCAGCTGCCGCCGTGATTTTTCTACACAATCATCCAAGTGGCGATCCATCACCCAGTCAGGAAGATCATGTGCTGACGGCGCGGCTGGTGTCGGCGGGCGAGCTGTTGGGCATCGCGGTGTTGGATCATATCGTCGTGGGCGACGGGCGGTACGTCAGTTTTGCCGATCAGGGCTGGCTGCACCACCACGCAGGACGCCATGAGCAACGAGAGGGGCGAACGACCATGTAACCTGCATGCATGCGGACAGGCACGCGCCTCCGCAGGAAGGAAGGAGGGTCCTATGAACGAGCCTGGTGCGAGGTCTCTCAGAAATGTGGCCATCATCGCCAATCGAGGGGCGGGAAAGACGTCCCTGGCTGAAGCGATCCTCTTGACGACCGGCGCCATTCCGAGTCTGGGCTCTGTGACGCAGGGTACGACCGTGTCGGACTTCGAACCTGAAGAAATACAGCACCGTAGTAGCGTCAGCACCAGCCTCCTTCGTTGCACCTGGAATCAGACGACGATCAACCTCCTGGATACACCCGGCGCCCTCAGTTTGCTGGGAGAAGCCATCACCGCACTGCATGCCGCTGATGCCGTCATTGTGGTGATCACGCCGTCCAGCGGCATCCGCAGCGAACTCCTTCGGCTGTGGAGCTACGTCAAAGCGCTCCATCTGCCCTGTCTCATCGTCGTCAATGAATTCGAGAAGGAGTCCGCGTCCGTCGACGACGTCATCGCGGTCTGTCATCGCGAGTTGGAGATCACGCCCCTTCCGATGTCCTGCCTGTGGAAGGATGGCGCGCAGTGCCAGGGTGTCATCGACTTCATGGGACAGCAGGCCATCCAGTCACGGCCGGATAGCATGAAATGGCAGCAGCAACCGATCCCTTCCAGCGCGGACACCATCATCGGGGAAGCGAGAAAGCGGATCCAGGAAGCCGCTGCCGAATGTGATGATCAACTGCTGGAACAATATTTATCCGCCGGCGAGCTCACTCCCGCGGACGTGCTGCGCGGGCTTCGGGCGGGCGTGCTGGCGGGCACCGTTGTGCCGCTGTACGTGGGATCGGTGCTCAAGAATATCGGCACCGTGCCGCTGCTCAATGGTGTCGTCGACTTGCTCCCATCTCCCGCCGATCGTGCCGAACGGCAGCCGCTCGTCGGAGAGCATCCTGAAAGTCATCACGACGTCTCGCGCCCTGCCAGCCCCGATGGGCCGTTTTCCGCTGTCATCTTTAAGACGATCATTGATCCATTCGTCGGGCGGCTGTCGTATGTTCGCCTGTACTCCGGCTCGCTGCACGCCGATTCCGTGCTCTTTAATTCCACCCGCAGGATCAAAGAGAAAAGCGGACATCTGTATCAATTGCTTGGCAAGAAGCATACGGCTGTGAGTTCCGCGTCAGCCGGGGACATCATCGCGATCGGCAAACTCAAAGATGCGCAAACCGGCGATACGTTATGCGAGGAGGCGCAGCCGATCAGCTATCCTTGGCCGACGCTGCCCCGGCCGGTCCTGTCGTTTGCCATTGAACCCAAGTCGAGTGCCGATGTGGATAAGGTGAGTCTCGGTTTGCATAAACTGATCGAAGAGGATCCGACGTTGGGCTTTTCCCGCAATGCCGATACGAAGGAGATGGTATTGAGCGGCACCGGTCAGTTGCATCTGGATCTGGCGTTGGAAAAGCTTCAGCGGAAGTACGGGGCCGAAGTCGTCATCCACACGCCCAAAATTCCGTACAGGGAAACGATCCGCGCGACTGCACAGGCGCAGGGCAAATACAAGAAGCAAACCGGTGGGCACGGGCAGTATGGAGACTGTTGGCTGGAAGTCACTCCTTCGGCACGCGGGGAGGGATTTGCGTTCACGAACCGGGTGGTCGGCGGCGTCATCCCCCGCAATTTCATTCCGGCCGTCGAGAAGGGTGTGGTGGAGGCGATGCAACACGGGACGCTGGCCGGTTTTCCCGTCGTGGACGTCCGTGTGGCCGTGTATGACGGGTCGTATCACGTCGTGGACTCATCGGAAATGTCCTTTAAGATTGCGGCGTCGATGGCCTTCAAAAAAGCGATGGAAACGGCGCACCCGGTGCTGTTGGAACCGATGATGACGGTGGAGGTCGAGGCGCCCGCGGCTCACATCGGGGCCGTGATCGGCGATCTGAATGCTCGGCGAGGGCGCATTGTGCATGTGGAAGCGCGGGGGCACGCGGAGATCGTCAAGGCACTGGTCCCCCTGAGCGAGATCATGACCTACACGACGACGCTCAACTCTCTGACCGGTGGCGGAGGGAGCTATGTCATGGAGTTGGCCCGCTACGACGAAGTGCCGAGAGACGTGGCGGCGAAGATTGTCGAAGAGACGAAAGCCACGAGGCAGGCCGTGGGGGCGCACTAGCGAGTCGTAAAGACGTTGGCATCGCAGGTCTCGAAGACCGCGTCACGAGGGGATGCGAAGGCTCACGGCTCGTTCGGCTTTAGCACGACATAAAACGCACGGCTTTCACGCAAGACACGCAAGAGCACGGTGTCACCACGCCGGACCTTCGCGACGGCACGGGTAAAGTCGCCGACGGTTCCAACGTCTGCCCGGTTGACCTCTTTGATGAGATCGCCTTCGCGGAGGCCTTCGGATTGCGCGAGGCTACCCGGCTCGACTTTGGTCACGAGCACCCCGTGACTTTCGCGAAGTTTGAATTTTTCGGCGAGCGCAGCGGTCAAGTCTTGCACATCGACGCCCAGTTTCGATTCGCTGCGGGATTGGGGTAACGAGGCGACCGTGGCGTGGTCTCGGCGTTCGGTCAAGGCCACTTCCACCACGATGCGTTCTTGATTCCGGACGACTTCCACGTGGGCCTTGGCACCCGGCAGCAGACCGGCCACGATCCGTGAGAGACGGTTCGGACTGTCGATCACTGAGCCTTCGATGCGAGTAATGACATCCCCGGCCTTGATGCCGGCTGCGGCGGCCGGATCCTTCTCGAACACTTCGTTGACGAGCACACCTTCCTGTTCCGGCACCCCGAATTTTCTGGCCAACTCCGGCGTCAAGGGCTGAATGCCGACCCCGAGCCAGCCCCGGACCACGCGGCCTTGCTCGAGTAACTGTTGGAGGACCTGCTTGGCCATATTGGAGGGAATGGCAAAGCCGATGCCTTGGGCAAAGTTGATGATGGCGGTGTTGATGCCGATGATCTCGCCGCGAAGGTTGAAGAGGGGGCCACCGGAATTGCCGGGATTGATCGAGGCGTCGGTTTGGATGAAGTTTTCGTAGCGCGAAAGATTCACATTTTCCCGCCCGATGCCGCTGACCACTCCCAACGTGACGGTGCGCTCCAGCCCGAACGGATTCCCGACGGCGAGCACCCACTGACCGACACGAACCGTGCTTGAGTCGCCGAAGTTCGCGTATGGCAGGGGACGATCCGCCGTGACCTTGAGGACCGCCAGGTCTGTATCGGGGTCCTTCCCGATGACCTGCGCAATCAGTTTTGAGCGGTCGGAGAGCCGGACTTCAATTTCCGCCGAATCTCCCACGACGTGATTGTTGGTAATAATGTGGCCGGCCGGCGTGATGATGACGCCCGCTCCGGAGCCGGGCGCATTCGGCACACGCTCCGGTGCCACGTCACGTCCTTTGCCGAGGGGATTGGTGGGGAAGAGACTCACGACGGAGGGTTTGGCCGTCTCGGCCAGTTCCGTGATGACGGCCTGCATCTCCTCGAGAAGTCGCAGGCCATTTGAGCCTGCAGCTGGTGCGGCGCCTGGTTCGGCCGAACCAGCCGGTTCCAGATGGACCAGTGTCATCACAGAGAGCAGCGACAACAGGGCGATGAGCCGGCGGCGCATGCTGTTAGTGTACCTCAGGTGACCGGGAAAACCTATCAGGTTGGAAGCAGGAGGAGAACTCGCGACGAGTCAGGCTTTGCCTGTGCGGCCGGCGGTAAACCAGGGGGCGATGTGATCCAAATCGGCGCGGGATCCGATGGCAATCACGATGTCGTCGGCTCGGAAGACGAACCGGTCGGTAGGCGGAATGAGAAAGGGACCACGAAAGACCGTGACCAATCGCACGGTTGATGGCCACGTCAAGTCGCAGACTTCTTTGCCGATCACAGGACAGTTGTGTGAGACCGTGAGGCGCTCGATGGCGGCCGACCGCAGACTCAGGTCTCGCTGCAGCGTGAGTAGATCGCCATGGATCGCTTCCAACTTGAGTTCCCGGATCTGGGCATCGACTTGAACGAGCGTCTGCTTCAGCCGATGGACACGGTCGGTCGCGCGATTGAGCGTGCGCTCACACTCGGTCATGGAAAATCCTGCACGAGCCGGCGTGAGACTCGCCAGCTGCTGGCCCAGTTCACCTTGAACGGTTTCCATTTGAGTCAACAGACTGGCCGCCTGTCCGTGAAGCCGCAAGACGTGCACTTTGCGGTTCACGCGCTCGGCAATCGCCACAACGGACTCATAGACGGCGCTGCCGGTCAGCGATAATTCTCTTTGGAGGCGGCCAAGAAATTCGAGTGACATAAAAACATCGAAGGTCTGATAAGGGATATTATGTCAACTTGCATTCATTTCTCAATCTAGGCCTGAACGCCCGTACTTACTCTCTTCTCCCCCATCCGGTCAATCGAATCGACCGCTTTCGTAGATTGACAAGCTCGGGCTGCAACGTTACACCAAGGGCATGGGTGTTCATCCTTTGGCCGGTCAGCCTGCACCGGAAACGATGTTGGTGGATGTCAACAAATTGTTGGAGGCCTATCGGCATGTCCCGGATCCGGCAATCCCCGGTGAACGGGTAAGTTTTGGGACCTCAGGACATCGTGGTTCATCCCTCAAGCGATCCTTTAACGAACATCACATTCTCGCCGTCGTCCAAGCGATTTGCGAATACCGGCATCGCCAAGGGACCACCGGTCCCTTATTTGTGGGTATCGACACGCATGCACTTTCGCGACCTGCCTTGGACACGACGCTGGAGGTGTTGGCGGGCAACGGTGTCGAAGTGATGGTGGATCGTCATGGCGGCTATACGCCGACCCCGGTGATCTCGCATGCGATTCTTACTTATAATCGCGGCCGCTCATCGGGGCACAGTGACGGTATCGTGATCACGCCGTCCCATAATCCCCCTGAAGACGGGGGCATCAAGTACAACCCTCCACAAGGCGGCCCGGCCGATACGACGGCGACCAAATGGATCGAAGAGCGGGCCAATAGCTTGCTGGCGGCCAAGCTGCAGGGTGTGATCCGGCGAGCCGGATCATCGAGCAAGCGCAATCCATTGATACATGAGCATGACTATATTGGGGCGTATGTCGCAGATCTCGAGCACGTGATCGATTTCGAGCCGATCCGAGCCAGCAAGCTCAAGTTGGGCGTCGACCCCCTCGGCGGCTCGGGAGTCGCCTATTGGGAACCCCTTGCAGAACGGTATCGCTTGAACATCGAAATCGTCAATGCGAGCGTCGATCCGACCTTTCGGTTCATGCCGCTGGATTGGGACGGCAGAATCCGGATGGATTGCTCCTCTCCATACGCCATGGCGAATCTGATCGCGCTCAAAGATCGATTTGATGTGGCGTTCGGCAATGATGCGGACAACGACCGTCATGGTATCGTCACGGGCTCGGCCGGTCTCATGAATCCAAATCACTATCTCGCTGCGGCCATTGCCTATCTTTTCTCGCATCGGCCCCACTGGCGCGCCGGGGCTCGCGTGGGCAAGACACTGGTGAGCAGCAGCTTGATCGATCGTGTCGCGGAGAAGCTCCGGCGCGTGCTGGTGGAAGTGCCGGTCGGCTTTAAATGGTTTGTCGATGGCCTGTTGGATGGTTCGCTCGGCTTTGGAGGGGAAGAAAGTGCGGGAGCGTCCTTCTTGCGGCGCGACGGTCTCGTTTGGACCACCGACAAGGATGGCATCATCATGGATCTGCTGGCAGCTGAAATGACGGCGACGACTGGGCGGGATCCGTCCCACCTGTATCGCACGCTCACGGTTGAATTGGGTGAGCCGGTGTATGCGCGTATCGACGCACCAGCCACCCCTCAGCAGAAAGCGGCGCTCTCGAAACTTTCCTCCGACCAAGTCCCGGCCCAGACGCTCGCCGGCGATCCGATCCTGGCCAGGCTCACCACGGCGCCCGGCAACGGAGCCGCGATCGGCGGACTCAAGGTGGTCACCGCGCAGGGCTGGTTTGCCGCCCGTCCTTCAGGCACTGAAGACGTCTATAAACTGTACGCCGAAAGCTTCAAAGGACCGGACCACCTCTCGCTGATCCAGGCGGAAGCGCAGGCGCTGATCGCGAAAGTGCTCACGCCGGCTTAGCGGAGGCGTGTTGATCCGCATGGTAGGAGCTGCGGACTAAGGGACCGGATTCGACGTGGACAAAGCCCATGGCCAGCGCCTCGGTCTTGAATGCGGTGAAGGAGGCCGGCTCGTAAAAATGGGCGACCGGAAGATGCTGGGTCGTCGGCTGGAGGTATTGGCCGATCGTGACAATGTCGCACCCGGCTCGCCGCAAGGCGTGCAGGACAAGCCGGATTTCGTCCGGCGTCTCCCCCATCCCGATGATCAATCCTGATTTGGTGGTAAGTCCGGCGCGCTTGGCATGCGCCAAGACCTCCAGCGATCGGTGATATTTCCCTTGCGGACGCAGGATCGGAAACAGCCGTGGAACGGTCTCGATGTTGTGGTTCAAGACATCCGGCTGGGCTTCGAAGATCACGTCGAGTGCGGCGGCGTTGCCTTCCAGATCAGGAATCAGGACTTCGATCGTGCAATCCGGATTGACCCGCCTCGTGTGGCGGATGGTTTCAGCAAAGATCGCCGCGCCGCCGTCCGCTAATTCGTCTCGATTCACGGAGGTGATGACGGCGTGTCGGAGACGCAATGCCTTGACGGCTTCGGCAATCCGCCTCGGTTCATCCTGATCGACGGCGCCGGGGCGACCGGTCGAGACCGAACAATAGTGACACCGCCTCGTGCAGACGTCGCCCAAGATCAAAAACGTGGCGGTGCGGGCATTCCAACACTCCCACCGATTGGGACAGCGGCCTTCCTCACAAATCGTGTGAAGCTTGAGGCGATCGACGGTCTGCTTGATGTCCAAGTAGTCCGAACCGGTCCTGGCTTCGACGCGGAACCACGCAGGCAGGCGTGGCCTCGAGTGCGAGCGCAGGGTCTCGATCGAAATCAAACTCTTGGGTGAGTCGCTAGTCACTTCCGTGAAACCAGTTACGGATTGTCGACAGCAGCCCCGAGCCTCGATCCGGCGTCGGATCGGCATACTCGATCCAGGGTTCCTGTGAGCCCAGGTACGTTCCCTTCCGAAAACTCAATTGGGTTTTGAGTTGACGATACCCCTGCGCATGCAGGTCGTGGATCAACACCAGCAAGGCGGCCGCTTCAGTAGCAGCGGGCCCGGTGACGATCTGCGTAGACTCGTATCGCAGTCGAGCACGGTACTGCCCCTCCACGGGATCAATATCGACTGGCCGGCTGAAGCCCCTCTGACGGTCGTCAAGCCCGGCGAGCTGGAAGCGGTCAACCAAACTGTTGATGGCGTCCTTCTTCTCATCCATTCCAGGTTCCGGCGAATGTAGACACCCTCCCCGCTCCCCACGGGGTTTGCCAGATATTTGCCGGGACGTGCCCCGCTCCACACAGCGCGTGCGTGAGAGGGAGAGGCTGCGCCTCTGCGTTTTTTCTTGCCGCCCTGCAGCGTTTCTGCACAGTGTCCTGCGCATGCAATTCCGGCTAGTCCAGCGCCCGGAACACGGCAACCAGATCGCTGAGCGCGAGCGTTTTCTGCGTCAAGACCGTGCGCTCGGCGGCCAGTCTCTCGTGCAGTTGGGCGTTGCCAGGGCCGGCTTTCAGGCAGGAGGCGCCCAGCGCAAGGATTCGATCGCATTCTTCGGTTAATTTCTTCTTTACGACTGGATTGACTGAGAGGATGCTCAATAATCTGCGGCGAGTCTCGGTCAAGTGAGCCTCAAGCTCGGAGTCCGGATAGCTGGCTCGGGCTACGTCGTCTACACAGCGATCGAGGTATTGCGAGAGAAAGACATAGAGACGGACGAGCGCGGCGGCGATTTCGATCTGGTCTTTTGCGGTGGCAGGCATCGCGGTCTGGTGTTTCAGGGGGACTGCTACAGCTGGACTTTCACATCAGAGCCTTCGACTTTGACCGGATACGTCTGGACTCGGGCGGACGGGTTGTTCACGCAGGCACCCGTGGTCACATCGAACTGCCATCCATGCCATGGGCAGGTCACGACCGTCGCTTCCAGCTCCCCTTCACCGAGGGGACCTCCACGGTGGAGGCATGTATTGTCGATGACATGAATCTGTCCGTCAACATTGAAAACGGCCAGCGCTTTCCCGTTAACCTCCGCTACCAGGCCCTGTCCCGGCTTCACCTCGTCGACTGCAGCAACGCGAACGAACTCTCCCATCGGCCCCGCCTCCCTCCTTGTGACCAGTCGTCACTGATTGGTAAATGGTTGCTTGATCTTTTTGAGCAGGCTGTCGATCGAAGCGCCGCCTTTTGCCGCTCCCGCCAATGACTCCATGATTTTTTTGGCGATCTCCCGAAAGGCGGCCGTCTGGGGCGAGCCGGGGTCAGCGACGACGATTGGCTGCCCCGTGTCCCC
>JARDZZ010000115.1 GCA_029240595.1 Nitrospira sp.
CCGGCGAGATGAGTTTCAACCGCTCCGCCGATGCCGGTGTTGAAGTACCCGTTGGTGCAGAGCTGGCAACCACGATGGGCGATCGTGTTCATACCAAGACCCAGCTTCCAGGAAGGCGCTTGAAACAGGGAATCGATCGGAGAAAGGGAAATCATGTTCAGCGGGCTGAAACGCTCCAGCCTCGCTTGCGATTCATTGTGATAATGCCGCACAGCAAACGACATTGCTTCTATTTGCGCGTTCGGTGTATACCCCGGATCGGGATCCAGCAGATCTTGGTAGGCGGCACGAACGTTGATTTCTTCAAACGCCCGGTCATTCCGCCAACCGCCTCCGACGCCAATCCGGCTGGTCCCATGGCCGAGATCCGGTCGTTTGACATAGGGCTCAATCGTGAGCTCGTTTGGAGCCACCCGCATGTGGCTTCGAGCCGACAAGATGGCCCGGTTTTTTTGCCGGTAGGGCTCTCCCTCTGGTCCTCCGCTCCCTTTCATCAAGAGATAGTCAGAGGCCGTATCAAGGATGAATGCTTGTCGGTCGAGCGCGAGGCGGCGAAAGCGATCTGACTTCAGCTCGTCGGGGTCCTTGATCATTCGATTGAGCCAAACCCGTTCATCGAGGGTCATCGCCTCACGTTTGCGCCTGACCAACGTGCTCCGCGATGGCCGGGGGACTACTTCACCGATGAGGCCAGATTGGCCGAGAACCCGGACGGTGTCCACGGGAATCGCGTAAAAAGGAAATCGGTCCAGCAAATGGATCGAGGGCTCGGCAGCTTCAATGAGCGACAAGATGTGATACGAGCAATTTTCATCGAAAAAGAAATAATCAAAATAGGCGTTTCCCAATTCCCATGTATGCATTAAGAGGCGCTTTACCTGTAGTTCGGTCAAGGCCAAGCGGTATTCCCAAATATCGCGGTTTTCGATATCGCGATATTCCTGGACCTTCAAGTAATAAGGGATGGTCGAGAAGTGCCCGGGGTAGCCGCCAAATACCCCTTTTACAGCATACTCAGGTCCGGAGTTGGGTGGCACTTCTGCGGCAAAATTGATGGTGTAATCCAAGATCCGAGTCTGTGGAGTTTGGCCCCTGCCATCGATCCGTAAGAAGGTGTGTCCGAACATCGAGGAAGGATTGTTCATAAACCCGGTGGGGAAGATGACGCTGATCGTCTCGGCATTGAACTCGTTGAACCAGCGGGTAAACCGTTCGCAGGGGTGTGCCGGTAATCGGCGTTCGTCAAAGTGTAGTTTGTCTTTGAGCCAATGGTACCTCGCGATGAAAGCGCATTGTGTAATGAAGCAGAACATGCCATTCCCGTTCGTCGGCGAGACGGGCCGCTGTGGCTTGTTCAATCAGTTCGGGCAGATAAGAGAGGTCCACCTCAGCTGAGGCCCCGTGAACCCCGAGAACCTGCAGCAGAAAAAACAGGGACGCGGTGAAGGCAAGTAATCGGGGGTTCCAGCCTATGAGACCGGAACCCCACGGCACGAGCTTACTTGTGCAATGAAACTTTGGCCAGAGTAGGATGGGTCGCCACTGCGTCATTCAACGCCTTGATCATCGCACCGGGTGAGGATTCCCCCGCCTTGACGAAGGAGGCGTATCGTTCCTGCGTCATCGCAAAGAATGCCGGTTGCTGATCACCCGGAATGCCCATGAGCGTTGCAAGAGAGGTGAGATGTTCCCCATGTCCTTGCGCCATATCCTGAGCAAGATTCTGAAAATTGATTGCGGCAAAAACGTTCGCCTTCTCTGAAGCCCAGACCTGTCCGTCGTTGGTGCAGCCGGAGGTACCGCTGCTGATCCCGAAGGTGCCGCTGCCGAAGGTGCCGTTCGTGGTGGCTTCCAGCACCTGGACGCCGATCGTCTTTTGGTGCGGATAGTTCTGCCAAGCCAGCTTACCAAGACCACAGCCGGGTCCGGTATCAGGATTGCCGGTCGGCGCCGCTAACGCAATGCCGACTTGCAAGCCGAATACCACCGCTACCGAGAGAACCAGCACTCTCTTCATCATAAGTCCTCCTTAGTGAAAGAGTTGTCGTACCGCCGGTGCCTACGATTAATAGGCAGTACCTAGGCCGAGTATACCCACATTCGGATACTGATGTCTCACAAAATTTCGCCGGATCGCTGTCTGACACAGTGTGAGGCTCGATATTGGGTCGGCCATGCGATGTGCGCGCATCCACGTCGAATGATGGACGGTGCACCGACGCGTGTCGATCACTCGAGGAATCATCGACCATGTCAGGCTTGCACTTCGATCACGCGTGATCAGATGGAATGAGGGCGTGCCTCGCCGATCGGTCGCATCACCCGACGCATTCTCATCTTGGCTCTGCACGCTTCCAGGCCCTGGCTTCCAGTTGAATCAATGACGGCACCGCCGTCCCGCCTGTGATCGTCAGGATTCCGACCCCTCGGGGCAACGAAAATCGCTTGGGGCCGGCGGAACCGGGATTGAAGAGGATCGTGCGGCCGCGCCGATCGATCGTTGGACGGTGACTGTGACCGAAGATGCACACATCGGGCTGTTCACGATCCAGCCAGGCCTGCGCCTCTGAGTTCATCCGACCGTTTTCATACAGCACATGGCACAACACGATGGTCATGCCTCCGCGTCGAAGCACGACACGGCGTGCCCACCCGCTTCTTTCATAGCCATCAACGTTTCCTGATACCGCAGTCACCGGCGCAAGCCGGCGCAAGCACTGGATGACATCCTTCCCGCCAATGTCGCCCGCGTGCAGGATTTCGCTCACCGAGGCGAAGTGCGGTTCCACTGCCGGATCGTAAAGGCCATGCGTGTCGGCGATCACTCCAAGCCGAAGGGTCCGTCGTGTCACCCCCGGACTGCGACCGGCCTGAGTGCGTCTTGAACGGTGTTCCATTTGAAGGTGAATGGCTCCGCCGCTGTTTTTGGCAGGCTGGCAATTTCCGCCTCGAGCCGTTGAGCCCGTCCGGCGCTCATAGGATGGGTCGAGAGCCACTCCACCCCTCCTCTTTCCTTTTGAGTCATCCGCTGAAAAAACGTGACCATCCCCGAGGGATCAATGTGGGACCGATGGAGCAGCTGGAGCCCGGTCACATCGGCTTCCGTTTCCTGACTACGGCCGAATTTCAAGGAGAGCAGCTCGACGCCAATCTGCTTCATGACCCTCGCCAACCCCTGTTGATCCCCTATAATAATACCGACCGTCGTCACCAGCCCCAGTTGCTTGACGATTCGCTGGAGAGCATGTCGTTCGAGCACGTGGTTCAATTCGTGGCTCAGCACTCCTGCGACCTCCTCGGCGTTCTCGGCCTGTTGCAGAAGCGCCGTGAACACGACGACATATCCGCCGGGCAGTGCGAAGGCGTTGACGACCTCGCTTTTCACCACGGCAACCTCGAAGGTGTAGGGATTGCCGGGAATGTGAGCAATGAGCCGTTCACTGATTTCCTGTACAGCGGCCACTGCTGGACCGTCCTTCACGGCCGGGTGCTGGATGAGGAAATCCTGATACGCCGATTCGCCGATCCGTCGCTCCCAGTCGAGCGGAATCCGATCCACGGCCCACCCGACGAGCAGGTCCATGCTGAACCATATGCCCATCATCAGGGCTCCGATGGCGCCCGCGGTAATGCCCCAGGCCATCCTGTTCCGGCTTCTCGCTCGCCGGACGGCCGCGGCTGTCGCATCAAGTTCTTTCATCAGTTCCGGTGGCGCCGCCGACCGGAAGGTTCTGATGAGAGACGGGTCTTTGAGATAGACCGTCTGCGTGGAGGGAGCCGTCCCCCATCGCACAACCAACTGATCGTGGTTGAGACCGCCGGCCGACACTGAAAGAGCGCGAAACGGCAGATTGACTTCGCCCAAACCGTTGTGTTCGTCAAAGCGGACCGTCAGTCCGTCCGCCGATATTTCCACATGGCAGGGCAGCCCGGTGGAGGGAAGCCCGTCACTGAAGCACAGCGCGTTCGGAGAAGTCGGGGCTGTTGCTGAACCCAAGTTATTCGCTCACTGGAATAAATTGGCGCACCCACGCGCCAAAGCTACCGGGATTACGGCTTTGTATGTACACGACCCCCGGCCCACGAAAACGGCACACGAACCCTTCGCCAGACGTGAAGCTCGCCACCCACCCCGAAGCGGCGCGCTCTATGTGATAAGAGGTGGTCCCCGACCAGGCAACGAGATGACTATTATCGACGATGTATTCCTGATCCGGTTTCAGTTCGACCTTATGGATGGCGCCGAAGCTGTTTAAAATCAAGGACCCCTTGCCGCTGACTTTCAAGATGAAAAATCCCTCCCCGCCCAGCAGTCCTCGGCTGAGGCTTTGCATCTGGCTTTCGATCTTGATCGATTCGGAGCCGGCGAGAAACCCGTCTTTTTGCACCATGTATTCATTGAGACCGTCCAGTTCCATGATCACTATTTCACCCGGAACGGTCGGCGCGAGCAACACTTCCCCTGCGCCACGACTGGCCCGCAACGTCTGAAAGAAGAATTTTTCGCCGGTGAGCAGCTTCCGGGAGAGCGCGCCCAGAAAACCACCTTCCATTTTGCTTTCGATGTCGATCGTCGGGGAGGAGGCCACCATAGCACCCGACTCGGCTTTAATCGTCTCTCCAGCCGCCAGTTCCACCCGCACCATTGGGAAAGCCCCCGGATACAAAATTTCGTGCTTCATCTCTTTCCCCTTATCCCGCCCGTTCCTATGTCGCCACCCATCCGTACAACCTGTGACTGGGTTCCGGCCCCTCCTCCAGATAACTCAGCCGAAGCCGCCCGACGTAGTCCTTCGGAATGTCCTGCCTCATGGCCGCCGGATCCACAGCGAACAGCCGTGCGGCATTCAATCCGAACACCTTTGCCTTTACCTCTCGTGTGAGCGACGGGTAGTGATGCTGTTCGATCAAGGGGTCCGGAATCTGGAAGCGGCGAAACGCTTCGATTTGCCACTGAGGCGTTCCATACCAGATCGAGTCGGTTCCCCACAGCACGTGATCATCACCGAATGCTTGCAAGATCTGGCCGAAGAGGTGCGCACAGACCAGTGGATGACTGGTCACCAACTGACCGAAGGTCGAGCCAAGCTCCATATAGATGTTGCTCACGCCCGGATGCGCTTGCTTCATTCGGCAGAATTCAGTCGTCCAGGGTATCTCGCCGGTCTTGGCGAACACCTCGTCAATGGATTGAGCGCTCTTCATGCCGGAATGGTAGACGAGAAAATCGATGTCCGGAAAGTCTTTGGCCGCCTTGATGAGATCCTTCGGGTGATTGTAATCAGGGACCGGACCGAGCGGTAATCCCTTATGCACGCAGACACGCGGCACATGCAGCCTTCTGGCTTGTTCCAACATGGGGTACGCAATCTTCTCATCGTCCATCCACCAGCCGTGATCGAATCCTTTCGGACACGAGCCGGTGTAGCATTTCCAGGCATCGATGTGCAGTTCCTCCGCTTGCTGCGCCATGAACTCCAAATCCGTCGCACCCAATTGCGGTGTCGCCAACCCGTGCGCGAGCATCCGTTGGGAACCGGCGAGGCGGTTGAGCTCATCCCTGATATGCGCCATTTCCTTTGGCGGCACGACCGCTTCTTGTGGATAGGGTCCTGGAGGAGTGCTGATCAGCCCGACCGACGTTTCGCTGTCAAGGAACACCTCCTTGACGAAGTTTTGCCACGAGAGATCATCGATCGTGCCACGGTCAGCCGCGAGTCGTGGATTGAGTCCCGTGTCACGCGCTCTCCGCCTCAAGCCCAGCAAAGCCTCTTTTGTTACCGCCCCCCGACGGCGCGCTTCCGAATCAGACGGATCATAGCCGGTGCTGACATAATGGGTCTGGACGTCGAAGATGAAGTAGGGAGCGCCCTGTTGCTCGGCGAAAGCTGCCGGCTCGAACAGCTCGGCTTCGAAGACTTCGAAGAAACGGCCAAACACCGAATTCAGGGCGAGTAATGCCGCCGCCATCCCGCCCGAGGTCTTGAGGAAATGCCGGCGAGTCATACCGAGGCGCACGGCCGCTTCGCGGCTCGTCCTGACCACGGCCTCCTCGACTAACGCTTCTTCCGGCGTGCGTGGCCATGGCGTGAACTCCTCGTTCGATACGATTTGGGTGGGGATCGGTCCGGTTGAACGCGTGCCTTGCCGGAGGCGCGAGGTCCGATGTGGTTTCATGGTATCCCTCCGGAGGTGGAACGGCTCCAGTGGATTTTGTGGAATACCCCGGACCCTGTCAAGCATACATCCGCCTGCCCGACGCAGGAAACGGACGCACCGGCGTGAACCGGGCTGCAGACATGCCGTGTTTATCGGGTTGGAGGAGAAAGCGGAGCCCGTCTGGAGTCTGAAGATGAAACGAAGGGAATAGGGACGGCCAGGTCACGAGTGCTGTCCCCTTCTTGGTCCTTTCCGTCGCGTCCGACGCTGTAGATGAGCCCTTTCCGCTGATTGACCAGCATTGGCAGGCCGGTAAAAGGGTCGTAGTAGGCTTGGCCGGCTTTGGCCAACCGCGTGAGAACCTCGCCTTCCTGGGGACCTCTCCGGATCCAGGCCTGGAGTCCAGCCAAACGCAGTTCGGCATCGACCTCGACGATCCGCATGACGTACGGGTCCCATGAAGGAAGTGGCTCGACTCCGACAATGTGTTCAACCGGATTGATGAGATAATCCATCAGCCCGGAAGGAGGCGTCCGCACAAAGGACGAGAGCTTCGGAAGGTTTGTGTAACGCCCTCCGGCCACCGCCTTGTTCGCCGCTTCATAGTATTCGGCGTAGGCATTCGCTCGGCGTTGAATGGGCAACCGCATTGCCGACGCCACGGTCGCATGCCATGGGCGGCCTCGAGTCGGATCGTCTTTGAGTTCGGCAGAAACCGATCTGGTGGCCCACACAAATTGGCTGTGCATCGGCCAGCGTACGGAGAGTTCAGCCTGATCGAGAGGGCGCACCATCTTATTCAGCCGCGCAAGGGCTGCTCCGTCCAACTCTGCGCGGCTCAGCAATCCCGAGGCTATCGAGGCATCATCTTGCACCGCCGTGAGGGCAAGCATCTTCATGGCTAAGGTCTTGGATTGTCCCAGCGCGGCTCGCCACGACTGCATGTCGGTTTCCAGTCGATCGATTCCGCTGAGAAGATCTTGATTGAATCCTTCCAGCAGGAAGAGGCGGTGCGCCAGCAAGACCCGTGAACAATTGGGACTCAGCGATTGTCCAAATCCCCAATCATCAAACGGCATGGCCAGCCACTGCTGGTAACGACCAAGCGTGAGGGATTCGCGCGAGACGAACGAGCGAATACTCGCGCTCTGTCCTTTGGCTTGAGAAAGAACGTCACCGCTGCGGATCCATCCTCTGACCACCTGCCCTGAAGCGCCGGCTGATCCTGTATCTTCTTTCGCCTCGTCGCCTCCCGAGCAACTCTGTGCCGCGACCTTGTCCTGCGGGCCCGGTTTGCGCTCGTACCCGGCTTGCAGAGCGTCCGATCCTGCTGGGGCGTCAAATCCCAACAACATAAGATAGCCGTTCTTTTTCGCATCGGTGATCGTTCGTGGCGGACTAATGGTCAAATTCTGATACACCAAACTCGGCGCATCTTCCATGGCCATCCATGTCAACCCGATCGCAGCAAGGCCTGCCGCGGCTACCACCACGACCGCCACTCCAGTCATCAGGGCCAGAAAGGTGAGAGACCGGGTTGTGGAAAAGCACGACCAGATGAACGACCAGATGCTGATCCGGATCCGATGCAGGCGAGCGATCAAACGGGGAGCCGGTTTCGACCACAGAGGAATATGCGGCCGGACCTCATCGATGGGTCCGCTGCGTGCAAACAACACATCGACGGCTGAGGCGGCGGCAGATGGAGGAGCCTCTTCCTCTCTAGCGGAAGCCGTCACGGCTGGTGCATCGCTCCATGTCGCTACAGGGGGCGTCGCCGGCCGATCGAACGTAATGGCATCCGTGGCCTGCATCCAGTCCGGACGGGTATCCGGCGAGGCTGAGGCTGAGACAGTCTCTTCGATGAGGGGCGTCGCCTCGTTGGAGGTCGATATCCATTCCCGTCGGGTCTGACTGAGTTCATCCGACAAGGGCTCCGTCGTGGGAGAAGCTGGGGAAGCCTTGGGCTCAGCCTCCTCCGGTCCGTGTCTCGAACGTTTGCGCTTCTTGGAAGGCCGATGCACCTGTATCGCCACCTCACCGGTGTTCCAATGTTCAGACGGAACTGCCGTTGGAGCGGTCGGCTCGACGACGGATTCATGTACGGCGCCTTCTTCGACGATGGCCGAAGACGAAGCGGACACTGCCGGCTCGAGTGGTAAGAGAGGCGTCTCTAGATGAGGCGAGGATACGATTGCGATCGAATCAGGGTCGTCTGTTGTTTCAGGACAAGGCGGCGCAGCTTGGCCCGGCTGCTCTTGATCGCCAGGCTCGTGACCTATGCGTGAAGGAACCGGGGTACTCGGCGCCATGGTTCCTGCTGTGAATTTCCACGCCTTGTCAAAGACTGAATTCCATGAAAATGAGGCGGGCTGTGCGCTGTCCGTTGACGGCAGCGACGGACAATCTGGCGGAGGGGTGGAATCGGATGAGGGAACCGCGCCTTGGTCAAGACCCGGCTTGGCGGGGGAAGCCTCAACATCGACCGCGGCGGAAGAAACCGCCAGCTCGGGTTCAGCGGTCGCGATATGAAACGGTCGGTCTTCGGCAGGAGAAAGAGGCGCAGGCTCCTCTTCAGGAATCTGCATCGCCGCATCGGAAACTTGTTCCCAGGGCATCGGTGACGACAGCGAGACGAATGCAATATCGCCATCACTCAGCGGCGCCGGTGCTGGAGCCATCGGCTCTTCGGGGGCCTCCACTTCAGGCACTCTTACCTCTGCGACCGGTGCCTCAGAAGCCACACCATTATCTTCAGTTCGCAATGAGGCGAGGATCGATTCGAGCAAGCCCGGATCTGGAGAGGGAGGTTCAGGTTCGATGATCCGTATCGAAGCGTCAGCCATCTGCTCCCACGGCATGTGCGTGGGCATGCCGGCCAATCCTTGCAGCGATACCAACTCGGTCGGCACCGTCGTCGTGTTCGAAGCGTCAGCCATCTGCTCCCACGACATGTGCGAGGGCGTGCCGGCCGATCCTTGCAGCGATACCGATTCGCTCGGCACCGTTGTCGTGTTCGAAGCGTCAACCGAAGGATCGATGAAAGTCTCCTCTGTCTTCAACGTGAAGGCGAGCGGTGGTTCATCGACAGCCGTACTCTGCACGGGGTCCGACACCGCTTGGCCCAGCGATCCGACATCTTCGATGCCAGGAGACGCGGATAGAGCTCCGTCTTCGCTTGCCGCTGAGGATGCAGTGAAACTGGCTTCAGTGTCAGGGACCGGAGACGCTTCCTCGGTCACTTCCCAAGGCATCACGTCGGGAAGGGGATGATCAACTTGCGCGGCAGCCGATGTGTCAGCAACTGACGGCGAGGCCTCAACATGCGCAGGTGATTGAGCGGACG
>JARDZZ010000116.1 GCA_029240595.1 Nitrospira sp.
AAGGGCTTGTGATCGGTCCTCGCCCAGGATGGGTGTGCGACAAGCGTACGGTAGCCGCTTCAACAGGATTACGGTCAACAAGTTGAGGTCCACCTGTTGAATAAGGTATAGAGACATCATCCATTCGCTTCTGAGAGCAGCGTAGTCAGACTGTTGCTATCTTACTGCGGCGACAGAAGGTATGACGACGTACCGTGGCGGTTATTGGCTATACAATGCAGCGGGGGGAACTATGGCTGTCGAAGTGAGAATAATCCCCATCAAAGAATTCCTGCGCACCGATGTGACAGGTAACCTGGATTTGGACAAGAGCCTCATTATCCTGGGTGATTTGGTGGAAGAGTGCAAAAAGAACAATGTGGACCGGATTCTTATCGATACCCGAGAGGCGACTTCGAACGCCAGTATGCTGGACGTGTGGACTTTGGCAAGGAAGCTGACCAACTCAGGGCTCAGGGCACAGATCGCGGTGGTGAACAAGCCGAAGGACGATTTTGATCGAGGAGCGTTTCTTGAGCTTTGCGCCATGAATCGAGGATATCAACTGAAAGCCTTCCGTGATTTTGAAGCGGCCTTTACATGGCTCAATGAGGACCAACCATCCCCTTCATCGGGTTCGACACGGTATGGAATCTGATGCTTACATTCCAATGTCGCTGACTTCAGCTCAATAATCTGACTCTCGTGGTTCATCCGGCAGTCGCCTACTGTACTGCTTCCGGCGCTTTCTCCAGATCCTATTTCGCGTGAACTGAGACGCCAGAAGGATGCTTTCGTGCAGCGTCCACGCTCCAGATGCCTGAGCCTCGCGCAGAAATATACAAGAACACGAAACAGTACAGAGCGGCCAGCTCACCCATGTTCTGAATAGGGAGAAGCGCCTGCGTGCCATGGCCCATCCAATAGGCGAATGCCATGAGTCCGCTGCAGAGAAATGCCGCCCATCCTGTAAACAGCCCGATCATGACCAACGTTCCGCCGATGAGTTCGATCGGACCTGCAATCGCGATCACGAAGGTGGGAACTTGAGGCGGCGGCGGGGTGGGAATGCTCAGCAGTTTTTGCGTCCCATGCCAGAGGAAAAGAAATCCCGTCACGATTCGCATGAGCGCATAGGTCTGGGAGGTATAGGGATGCATGAACTCGGGCATCGAGTCCTCCTTCTACACAGGTGGGATACCGGTAAGCATCCGGCACTCGGAGCGAGGGAAGACTACTGGCTTCAATCCAGGCTGTCAACACGCTCCGGCCACCATGTCGCCGTGGCCTTTACCTTTCTGCACTCTGTTGGTGCCTTCAGTGTGCGTCAAGGCTGCCCGATGAACATGATTGGAGTCGCATCCATCGCTTCAACAATCCGTATGCATCCAGTTCAAATGACCGCTTGACCCAGTCTTCCAGAGAGCCTAGATTACTTCATCTCACCCTGTACCTGTGCCTGCGGCCTCCTGGGAAGGCCCGACCGCCAGACACCTGAAAGGCGGTCGTCCTATGTCCAGCTCGCCACTTCCCTCCGCCCGCGAAGACCTTCAGGGTTTTTTCCGGTACTGCGAGCGACTATTGCACAGCGCTCAAGCGTCGGACCATATGCCGTTCTCGAACGAGGACCTCAAGCAAATCTGTTTTTACGCCAATGCGGTCGCCAAGCTCGCGGATTCACAGCGACGACTCGAGGAGCGAAGGTCCGGAAACCCAGACGGTTTTCGCCTGCAGCGCTGATCTTCGTAGAACCGATCACACGGTGTCGTGGTGAATTGATCGCCGAAATTGAGGGTTCTGAAGGAAGCGACGTGTCCAGAAGGAGAAATGATCGGGGTGATGGCTAGTATTGTCAGGCCTTTGCTTTCATGAGGATGCTTCGCAATCGCTCGCGTTGGGCGGGCCTAATGCTGATAAATTCCAGACCAAAGCACTGGCCCTCGACCCATCGCACCACCGCCTGATCGACCCGCAAGGGCCATTGCTGGTCTTGCAGAAATAGCGACAGTTTGAGCACGAAGCCGGTCTTGACCTCAGTGAGTGACGTGGCCCGGCAGCCGTTGGTTGAGATATCTAGCACGGTCGCTTCACCCTCGAAGTCCTCCTCGCCGAAAAAGAAGAGACGGCGATTGAGCGGCAGCCGGCGACCCCGCCTTTCCGCTTCGCCCGTCATGGCTTGGCCCGTACCTTCTTGTCCTTGCTTGTTCTGCATCGTGCCCTCATTCGCCGAGACGCACTGTTCTCACTCAATGGTATGAGATCACTCCGTTACACGCATTCCTCAAGAGGACTACTCCCAACGAACGGGTGTCGGCAAACACGCGGGTCAGTGTACCGAAGCTACGTACTTTCTCATACCCCCCCTTCCCTACGTTCGTAGCCGTTTTCCTCCCCCTTCCTGGGAATGTCCCTTCTCAACGCACCGGGTAGGCTTGGTGTATGAAGCCTGGGACGGGAATGATGGATGTGACGCAAATGATGAAGCCAACCAGCTCACGAGTCTATCTCGTCCTGCTCCACGTCATGTTCCTCGTGCTCTACGGTGCTCATCTTACCTGGCCACTGACACGGCTCCAGGGAGGACTGATCATTGCGCTATCCGTTCTGACCCTCTTGGTCCTCACCGTCCCCAGAACCCAGCTCAGCACGGCATGGTTTCTCGGCCTTCTGACCCTGGGGAATGCAAGCATTCTGTTTGCCACGACCATGATGGAGATGGTAAGCGCCGGCCCCTGGATCCTCTGTGCCTTGATGCTCTTGCTCGCGATGGCCTCCTATGTCACGTGTCTGTTTCATTTTGCCTTGTTGAATGGCCTGGTGATCGGCAGCTACGCGTGGCTGCTGCATCACATGAGCCTGCTGCAGACCGAGAATGTACTCCTCCTGCCCGCCTTGTTGTGCCTCACCCTCGTGTTCTTGAGCAAGATCAGCCTCACGCAAGCCGAAATACGGCGTCTGACTGAAACGGAGGAATACACGCGCAGCAAATCCCTGTGCGATGCGCTCACGGGATTGCCGAATCGCGCGCAATTTCTGGAGCGTGTCGGTCGGGCCGTGCAGTGTCAGCAGCAGAATCGCGAGATGCACTTTGCGCTCTTGTTTGTCGACTTGGATGGGTTCAAGCCGATCAATGACCGGCTGGGACATAAAGCCGGCGACGCCGTGCTCCGACAGACGGCACGAGTGTTTCAAGGGTGTTTGAGGAAGGGCGACATCGTGGCACGCTATGGTGGAGACGAATTCACCTTCTTACTGAACCACGTCAAAGGTCCCTCGGATGCGATACGTGTGGCGGAGCGCATCCTCGCCAAAGTGCAAACGCCGATTGATGTCGGTGAACCGGTACAGGTCGGCGCGAGCATCGGCATTGCCCTGAGCACGAACCTGCACGAACATCCTGAAGATTTGATCCGTGACGCCGACGGCGCCATGTACCGGGCGAAGGCGCAAGGCAAACAGTGTTTTGTCCTCAGCGATCAAGCCGCGGACGTGTCAACCAGTGAACTCAAAGCACGGTGGAAGAGACTCACGCACCTGGGATGGAACCGGGTCTAGGCAGGAGGACCCGAAGAATTCATTGCGGTTTCGAAGACCGCAAAAGAAACAGCATGGAACCACCAATGAAACCGACTCACCACACATCGACAATATGGCGGAGCAGTGGCGGATTCACCCTGATCGAGCTGACCATCTGTCTGGCCATTGTTGCGGTGCTGGCCAGCCTGGCTCTCCCGATTCATCTGGAGGCTGTGGAAGGAGCCAAAGCGGTCGAGGCCACGTCAGCCCTGACAGAAGTCGTTCGACTGGAGCGCTTGCGGTTTGCAGAGACAGGAACCTACACGGCCGATCTCCAACAATTGGGATTCCAGTCCGTTCATTCTCTCCAATACACCGAGCTCTTTGTTGAAGTACACAAAGATGCCAAAGGCTGGAGTTATCGAGCGTTTGCCATGCCCAAAGGTGGACAACACGCTGACCAAGGTTGGGGCGTGACGAGTCGGGCTGATGGGAGTTTCGACATGAGCTTCCCGGGAACATTGAAATCCGGCGGTGGATCGGGGTGTAGTGTCTGGAAGGGATGGGGATCCATGGAGGGGGGGCGAATTGAGGGCGAAGAAACTCTCAGTGCAAGTTCCTCCACGGGTGGATCGGGGTCCCCTTGTGGAGCGAAGAGAGTGGTGGACCATGGGAAAAAATAAACGGAACTCCATTCAATCGAGTCACCGCACCCCAATCCGCCCCCATTGCCCTACGTCCATCGACTTGCGGGCCCTCCACCCAGGCGGGCGATGTCGACATATTTGACGACAAGATCAGCCAGCCGTATCCCGGTGCGTTCGCCGTCGGCCAGAAAATCGCGTTTGGCCGCCGTCCAAGCCTGGGCCCACTGATCCTCCGATGCCTCGATGTGGAAATACAATTCCAGCGTGGAGACGGCCTGGTCCGCTTCCACCTCGGAAAGTCCCAACTCCTTCACGAGGTCCTGTCTCTGATGTTTCCTCCGATCAATGTACTGCTGCACGAGGGCTTTCATCTCATCATCCATCACTCCTCCTAGTGCTCCCCGTTCATGCCACGGACCGCAACCTGCGCCAAGACGTACGCATCAGACCCTTTGATGTCTGATCGTCTGTGTACCTCGCTTCGAATGAATTGACAATCTGGGAAAACAGCCTAAGCAATGGCAAATCGGCCGCCTGCTCTTCCCCACTCTTGCGTACGTCTTGCGTTGGTTCGTCCGACCGAGAAAGACACCAGACAGTCTCCTCTTGCGCTGAAACGCGCACCATAGCTAGAATGGCCCGCTGGCGCGAGAGCTTGTACAAGCGCGGAAAGAACCAAAAAGCCACCCAGTTTCATGCCTCATTACCCATCCCTGTTCAGATTTCGATCATCTCGGTTCATCGTGGTGGCCATGCTATCAATCATGATAGGTGCCGCCATTCCCTTCTCCTTGGGACGTGCACAGGATCATGAACAGGAGCGAGAAACTTCACGGCTTCTGGCCATCCTGTTTGATTCCGGTCGTGTGGTGGTGGGAATGAACCAGGAGCTTATCAACGATGTCTCCAAGGGAGATAAAGGTTTTACTCCTGACGTATTTGAAACCCAGCTTCGCGCTGTCTTTGAACAACGAACGGGCATCAGTCTTTCCGACTCGAACGGGAAAATCCCTGCTATTGCCCGTCCGCTCCTTGATCGTCTTGTGGATGAAAGTAAGAGGACTATCGCCGGGTACCAGACACCCATCAATATTCCCGGAATTCGCTATAAGGGACTCATTCCGGCGACGTTTGGCACGGAGACTGCTGCCCGCTTTTCAACCTGGTCCGGCATCTACCTTCGACAAATCGCCCCGGAAAGATTTTTGAGAAACAAGAAAAATCAACCCGATAAGTATGAAACTGATGTCCTCAAAGCACTTGCCGAACAGGCGTCGACCTCTGGCGAATCACGACCAAACTGGGACGTCACGGATAGCGGCAAGACGCTCCGACTCGTGCTGCCATTGTATTACAGCAAGGCCTGTCTCGATTGCCACGGAGAGCCGAAAGGCGTGCGTGATATTTCTGGATACCCTCGCGAGGGTGGAAAGGAAGGTGAGCTCGGTGGGGCCATCAGCGTGAAACTCCCCATCAAGTGAGCAACGCAATCGTCATCTTGTCATACGCCCTCCCTCCTGGAATGCGAATCAGTTCCTGGAATGCCGCGACGTGAATCACAAAATTGACAATGCTCTCGCCACAGGGTAGAGACTCTGCCTTGTCTCTATGACCGCCTCTACACCATCCGTTTCGTCCCATCGAGCGCTTCATCCCTGGTGGCAATCCGCGGTGTTTTATCAAATCTACCCATGGAGTTTTCAGGACTCCAATCATGATGGCATTGGTGACCTACGAGGCATTCAGTCCAGACTGGAGTACCTCCGCGGCGACACCGCTGCATCGCTCGGCATCGACGCCATTTGGCTCTCGCCCATCTATCCTTCTCCGATGCGCGATTTCGGCTACGACGTCAGTGATTACGTCAACATTGACCCGCGGTTCGGCACGCTCAACGACTTCGACGCGCTTGTGCAGGAGGCTCACCGACGGGGAATCCGCGTCATCATGGATCTGGTGCTCAACCACACCTCCGATCAGCACGAGTGGTTCTGTGACTCGCGCAAGTCCCGTTCCTCCTCCAAACGCGACTGGTATTGTTGGGCAGACGGCAAGGCCTTCGGTCGGCCACCAAGTAACTGGAATGCCAGATTCGGCGGCTCATCCTGGTGCTGGGATGCTGGAAGCAGGCAATACTATCTCCATTCGTTCTTGAAGGAACAACCGGATCTCAATTGGCAGAATGCCGCCGTCCGCGCGGCCATGTGGGACGTCGTCAAATTCTGGCTCGATCGCGGAATCGATGGGTTTCGGCTTGATGCGATCAATTGGCTGGCCAAGGACATGCGGTGGCCCGATAATCCGTTTCGGTTCGGCCTTCGCGGCTACACGAGACAGCACCACATTCATGATCGGGACCGAGAAATGGCACACCAGATCATGCGCGAGTTACGCGAGGTCGTCTCGGCCTATCGAGACGTCGTATTGATCGGAGAAGCCGCTGCCGACACGCCCGGAGGACCAGCCTCGTTCTACGGCACGGGAGACGACGAACTGCATCTCGTGTTTGATTTTCGGGTCATGAAGTCCCCGTGGAGTGCGGAAACATTCCGTCGGTTCCTGTCAGAACACGTCACGGCTCTTCCCAAGGGTGCATGGCCGACGATCGTCCTGAGCAACCACGACCAATCGCGGCACATTGACCGCTATGGTCACCGCGGTGACGCCAAGGCTCGAGCCAGAATCGCCGCGCTCTTGCTGCTGACGATGCCCGGCACACCTTTTCTGTATTACGGCGAAGAACTTGGGATGCGGAATGGACGGCTGCGGTACCGCGATTTGCGGGACCCTTATACGAAGCGTTTCTGGCCCTTCCGCACGGGACGCGATCCTGCGCGGACGCCGATGCAGTGGGACGGATCCCGTCACGCCGGGTTTTCAACCGAGCGGCCCTGGCTTCCCGTGTCACCGGACTATCCGCAGCTCAATGTCGCCCAATCGACCAGTAACCCACAGTCACTCTGGTCACTGTACCGTCAACTACTCCATCATCGGCGCCTATCACCGGCCTTGAACAGCGGAGACTGCCGTCTCGTCCCTGGCGGCCCCGGAGAGTGTCTCCTCTATGAGCGGGTGGCAAGCCTGGAAAACGGCGCGCACGAACGGATCCTGGTCGCCGTGAATTTTTCAGAACGGACTGTAGCGATCACGATGCCGGATGGCTCGTCCAGCGGTCAGGTGCTGCTCTCGACGGATGCACAGAAGCGAGGTCCCGTATGGGATCCGCGCCGCGTGCAACTCGGACCTCAAGAAGGAGTCGTCGTACGCCTCCTCTAGCGGGCCAGTCTGAAGAACAACGTCGCCAGCGGCGGCAAGGTGACCGTTAACGAGTGGCTCCGTCCATGCAACGGCACCGGCACAGCCTCGATGCCTCCGAGATTCCCCCACCCGCTTCCGCCATACAACGTGGCATCGCTGTTCAGCACTTCCTGCCAGAAGCCCCCGCGAGGGACCCCGATCCGATAGTTCGTTCGCGGCACCGGGGTAAAATTACACACGACAAACAGAAGGTCCTCAGGTGATGTGCCTTTGCGAAGCAGACTGATCACGCTCGCTTCGGCATCGTTGCAATCGATCCATTCGAAGCCGGTTGGATCTGTATCCCGCTCATGGAGGGCCCGCTCTGTTCGGTAAAGCCGGTTCAGGTCTGTCACCCACGTGTGCAGTGCGCGATGCCTCTCCTGTTCCAACAGATGCCATTCCAGGCTGGAATCGTGCGCCCATTCACTCCACTGTCCGAACTCGTCGCCCATGAACAACAGTTTTTTCGCAGGCTGTGCGTACATGTAGCCGTACAGCAGGCGCAAATTCGCGAACTTTTGCCATGGATCACCTGGCATTTTCCCAAGCAAGGAGCCTTTGCCATACACGACTTCATCGTGCGACAACGGAAGAACAAAATTCTCCTGGAAGGCGTACAGCATGCGGAAGGTCAGCTTATTGTGATGATATTTCCTGAAAAACGAATCCTGGCTCATATACGACAGCGTATCGTGCATCCATCCCATGTCCCACTTGAGCCCGAAGCCAAGTCCGCCGAGATACGTCGGCTTGGACACCATGGGCCAGGCGGTCGATTCCTCGGCGATGGTTTGCACTTGAGGATAATTCCGATACACCTCCTCATTGAACCGGCGCAAGAAGGAAATCGATTCCACATTTTCTCGTACCCCGTATTGATTGGGGATCCACTGCCCTTCCTGTCGTGAGTAGTCCAAATACAGCATGGACGCGACCGCATCTACACGAAGCCCGTCGATGTGATATTTGTCCAG
>JARDZZ010000117.1 GCA_029240595.1 Nitrospira sp.
AACGGGATTGAAGCTGTCCGTCGGGGATGTGGCGCGTCTCACCGGCTTGCCGGGAGCGGATATCACGGCCCTCGAACGGGGCGATCAACTCCGCGATCGCACTGAGCTTCGAGCCATTTCGACCGCCCTCGGTTTGCGTCTCGCAGCGCTTGAACAGATCGCTCTTGAAAAGTGGGTTCCCAAGACCCTGCCCTTGATGCCGGGAATCGAAACCGTGCTGGGAGAAATCAGCGGCTACGGAGTGAAAGGCTACATCGTGCATGATAGCGGCGAGGCGGTGCTCGTCGACACGGCATACAATGCCGACATGATGCTGGAAATCCTCGAGGCTCGTCGTCTGCGCTTGGTAGGCATTTGTCTCACCCACGGCCACGCGGATCATGCGGAGGGGATACATCAGATTGTGAGTCGTTGGCCCGTACCCATCTATCTCGGAACAGAGGATGTGACGCTTCTTCACTGGAAGCCTTCAGAGCAACAGCGAGCCACGCCGCACGATGGCCGGATCATTCAGGTAGGACGGTTGGCTATGACGTGCCTGACCACCCCGGGGCATACGCCGGGCGGCGTCTGCTATCGCCTCGAGATGCCATGGGGTCCGGTGGCGTTCGTGGGCGATACCCTGTTCGCCGGCTCCATCGGCCGCTCCAATCCATCGGGGCTGTATGCGACCCACCTCGAGTCGGTTCGCCGCGACGTGTTAACGTTGCCCGCCGATTGTTTGCTGTTGCCGGGACATGGCCCTGGCACGACAGTGCGTGAAGAACTGGATCATAACCCTTTTTATGTGAGCTAGGCTGGATCGCATGGATCACCCACTGGGCAACCTGAAGACCTCCGGGCCAGCGGGCGCCGTTCGGACGCCTGTCGAACAGGAAGCTGAGAGGTCGGGCGCCGAAGAGGAATCGCCTTTTTCTCGGTGGACGTTACCCCTCCTCCTGTTTCTGTTGACCGTATTCACCACGCTTTGGGCAGGTGCCTATCAAGCCTACAGCGGCACGATTCGCGGACCGCTGGTCTTTCTCTGGGAACATCCGGAGATGCTCTGGAAGGGCATTCCATTCGCCGGAACGTTGCTCTTTATCCTGGTGACGCACGAGTTCGGTCACTTCATCTTGTCAAGAATCCATCGAGTACCGGCCTCCCTGCCGCTGTTCATCCCCGGACCGCCTCACTTCATCGGCACGTTCGGCGCAATTATTCGCATGCGAGGCCCGATTTTGAACCGGCGTGCGCTCTTTGATATCGGCGTCGCCGGCCCGCTGGCGGGGTTCGTGGTGGCCGTGGTTGCGCTCGTCATCGGATTATTCCTGTCGACCGTCGTGGATCGAACGAGTACGTTTGGCCTGCAGTTGGGTGAACCGCTGTTGCTGAAATTCATGGCCTGGCTGATCATCGGTGCATTGCCGCCGGAGGCCGACGTGCTCCTCCATCCGATCGCGTTTGCAGCCTGGTTCGGTCTGTTTGTGACGTCGTTGAATTTAATTCCGATCGGACAGCTCGACGGCGGCCATGTCGCCTATGCCTTATGGGGAGAAGGCCAGCGTACGCTGGCCTTTGCCGTCCTTCCCTTGCTGCTCATGTTGGGATTCGTCGGTTGGCCGGGATGGTTTGTGTGGGCCTTCATGGCTGGCATGTGGGGCCTCGCCCACCCACCCGTTCTTGATCCGCAGGCGCCGCTCGGACGAGGAAGAATTCTGGTCGGATGGATCGCGTTCGCGGTGTTTGTACTGACCTTTGCGCCGATTCCTTTTTCATTCCACTAGGTAGGTCTCCTGGACATGCCCTGGCATGAGCTATCGTGCCATGCTCACATCCTGTTGCAGAAGGGGAGGGCCCAGCGGGACCAGCTGCCGCCCTGTGAAAGCTTGCGTCAGGCTGGCGACGGCATGATAGAAGGCCATGAACCCGACAATCATGTGGAAGAGGCCGGGCACTGTTTCAGTGATCAGATTAAGTTGCACCAGGACGCTGGAGGAGAAGGTCACCGTAATGACAATGTGAAGCATGCAGAGCGTCACATTGCGGTAGGCCGTGAGGTAGACCATGACGGCCGAAAAGGCCGCATAGACGAAATTGATGGGAGCATAGAGTGTCATATCGAGGTGGAACGACGTGCTTTCGCTGACCAACTTCGCGATACAAACGGTCGTCCAGAAAAATCCATACATGGTGAGAGCGGTGCCGCCGAGTTGTTCGTGATACCGAATATCTGTAATGCCGGCCAATATCTGGACCACGCCGCCGAACATCAGCGCAATGACCAAGGTGCCGACCTTATTCGACTCGGAAATTGCCCCAACCTGTGCGATGCCGAGTGTCAAGGCCCCGACAGCCAGTCCAAATAATCCGATGGCGAGGACATCAATCCTCCGCCGTCGTTCCTCGTCCTGCATGAGCGCCTCCTTCATGGTCTGGTAGGAAACAGGTGCGAAGCTAAAGCGGCAAAAGCGCGCTGAGCATGCCTGACTGACCATTGAAAAGACAAGCTGCATTCGTCACACTCTTATTCCTAACCGGAAGAACGGAGATCACCCATGCAAAAGCGAGTGCATTCGCTTGCGAGACTGACGCTCGCGCGTATGACGTTCGTCCTGCTCTGGTCCCTTTCTGATGCGGGTCATGCCGCACCAAGCGATGGCCGATTCTCTCTGGTGATGGACGGCGCCGCGGTAAAAGACAATCAGACGGGATTGATCTGGGAGCAGGAACCCGACCGGGAACATGACGTGTGGAGTCGCTCCAACGAACGCTGTGCGGCCAAGGAGGTGGGCGGACAGAAAGGCTGGCGCGGTCCTTCTGTACAAGAGCTGAAGACCCTGATCGATCCGGCCCAACGTGATCCGGCCCTTCCGGCTGGCCATCCCTTTTCGAATATCAAGTCAGAAATCTACTGGACGAGCACGCCTGATCCCAAAGATGACATCGTTGCCTGGCAGATCAGCTTCTTCAGCGGTGAGCCGGTCACGGACCAAAAGTCTGGCACACGCCGGATGTGGTGTGTCCTGGCAAGGTAGCGGGGTGTGTCGCCGTTGTCCATCACGGTGAGTAGAAGCCATTTCCGACGGGGGCGAGATAGGACACGTTCGCCCGCTGCATGTGCCGGAGGGTATCCGAGCCCCCGACCCGCGGCTCGTCCTGCAGGAAGCCAAAGGTTTTTGCGTCGTAACCGCCTTGGATGCCGACTTCCATCCCCCAGCGCGAGTCGGTCGTCATCTCTTTCGTGAGATTGAGAAAGCCCATGTTGGGAGCGAGTTCGTTGACTCGCTGACTCGTGGTGCGGCTGCGCCACAGATGGTTCTCCGGAAAATTGAAGTCCAGCAGGTAGGCGAGGTCTGCATACGCGCTCAGATGCCAGTCGGATGACTTCTCTACGGGCGGGGGTTCGCTGACCGGCGTTTGAGCCATGCTGCAAACCGGTGTAATCAGCGAGAGCAGGAACACCGTCCGGACCGCAACGGCATTGCAGACGTCTATCGGCGGCATCAACGCCTTCCGACCAACAGGGCGAACCGATCAGTGAGCCGCTGCAGCAAGGTTTCCATTGCTCGGGTCTTCGCTCGTTCAATCTCCCGGCCGTCGTCGACTAAAGCCGCCGGGCCGACGGTGCGGGTGATTGCGTCGGCGTGTTCGTCGAAGAGACGGGCTCCGGTCTTGACGTCCCACACCGTCGCCTTCATGAGACACAGCGCATCGCTGTGAGTACCGCCGGCCAGATACGCACCCACGATCGTCCAATACAGCAAGGGTGCCTTGTAATTGTTATAGCGGTCGACGGCGGCGGCTCCGTCAAACACCAACACCCAGTCGACCCCATAGCGCGCAGCAGTGGCCCGGAGCTCCCGCAAGCTCTGACCTTTCAATGAGGATGGTGTCAGAAAGCCGGTGCTCCGCCCTCCCACGCCCAGCGAGAGTCCTTGAGCCCAGGTCAGTACCGCATCGCGGTCGCGGCTGGTCCATTCAAATTCGCGATGCACGAATGCCGTCGGTTTGAAATAGAAACCGAGGGTGGGCCCATGGCGCGGAGCAGGAGCGGCCGCTGCCGACGGTGGGTCGAGAAAACCGGCTTCTTCCCGCAAGATCACGTCTTGAAGAGAGTCACGGGAAAGACCATGACTGCTGGCGCAGCCGACGGATCCCACAAGGACGGCGCAAAGGAAAAGGACCCATCGGGTTCTCCGAGGAGGTCTCGCACCCAACGACATACTGAACTCCGGTGCGGAGATCATTTACTCCATGAGCGGCGTGATGCGGTCGGCTACGGCTTGGATCACGCCCTCCCGTTCACCAGCGACCGTGAGACCCTGAAAACTCAAGTAGTAGCCGCCGTGGCTGGGAGCTTGAATGGTCGCCTGAAGTTGGACCTGTGTTCCTTCTTCGACGTCTGGATCCTTGACGGTCGGAACGCCACAGAGGCCGAAGACGGCGACGTTGATCGACGCCGTCTCATCTTCCAAATAAAAAAGATAGGCGCCGTAACAGGTCGTGCCCGCCGGCAACTTGTAAGGATCAAGGGGTTGAACGTTGCGGACTCTTCCCTGCAGCACCACTTGTCTGAGGTGGTAGACGCTCGGTTCATCGAGAATGTCGCGGATCGCAGTGGGGTCAGCTGCTGAAGCGGGCGAGACGACGGCGAAACCGAGACCAATTGCCCACATCAAGAGCGGGAGAAGGCGGAGCAGGCCTTTGCACATCGATGGGCATTCTAGCATTTCTTGACGACTTTCCCACGTGTGACAGTGACTTTGACAGCGCCGGATCAGCCGGTATAATCCGGCGGTTCCACATTGGAGAATGACACATGATCATGCCTCGGCACCTGGACGCTTACGTCAACGAGAGCCGCGCACAGTTCGAAGACTTCCTGGCTCAAATGGTCGAGATACCCTCCATCAGTATGGATCCATCACGAGCGAAGGACATGGGGCGCATGGCCGACCTCGCTGAGCAGGTGCTGACCCAAGCCGGAGCGCAAGCCGAGATCGTCGAGACCGGCGGATACCCCATCGTGTCGGCGGGGTGGACAACCGGCGGCGAGCATCCAACCGTAACGGTGTACAATCATATGGACGTGCAACCTGCTCAAGAGCCGGAATGGCGGCAACAACCGTTTGCCTTTCGCAATGACGGCGGGATTTACCGCGGACGCGGAGCGACGGACGACAAAGGCCCGGCACTCGCTGCATTGTTCGGTGCCCGCTTGGCAATCGAACAGCGCGTGCCGATTAATATCCGGTTTCTTTGGGAGCTCGAAGAGGAGATTGGCAGCCCGCATTTTTCCGCCGGTCTCAAAAACCGTGCTGCGATTCCTCGACCCGATTCGGTCATCGTCTCGGATACGATCTGGATCGCCAAAGGAAAGCCGGCCATGCCCTATGGACTGCGTGGTTTGCTCGGCGCCCGGCTGACCTTGCGAACCGGCAGCAAGGACGCCCATTCCGGTGTCACGGGAGGCGCTGCCAGAAATCCGCTGGCGGAGCTGATGGAGGTCGCACAAGCCTGTGTGAACGCCAAAACCGGCGAAGTGAAAATCCCGGGGTTCTACACTGATGTCGTCAAGCCGACGAGGGAGGAGATCAAGAGCTTTCTTAAATCGGGATTTCAGGTCAAGCGCTTCAAGGAGGCCTATGGATTTCACTCGCTCCGGACAGACGATCCCGCCGAAGTGACGCGCCGGATTTGGGCGGCGCCGACATTTGAGATCCACGGCCTGACCGGCGGCTATCATGGCCCTGGCGTAAAAACAGTCGTCCCCGGACATGGTGAGCTCAAGGTCAGCATGCGTCTCGTACCCGATCAGACGCCTGAAAAGGTCTTTGCTCTGCTCAAACAGTATGTGGCGAAGCTCAATCCCAGCGTGAAGGTCGAACGGGAAGGCATGCTGCATCCCTTCAAGGGCAGCTTCGAGGGACCATACGTCGAATGTGTGAGGCGTGCCGCCAAGGCGGGGTTCGGCCACGAACCGGCGTTCATCCGTGAAGGGGGTTCCATCGGTGCCGTCGTCACGATGCAGAAGACCTGGAAAGTGCCTATTCTCTTCCTCGGACTCAGCCTGCCGGAACACGGCTATCATGCGCCGAACGAATATTTTGACTGGGGCCAGGCTTCAGGCGGTATGAAAGCCTTTGCACACTATTTTATGGAGCTTGCCAAGATGGGAAAGAGGTAAGGGAAGGGCGCTCGGCTGCGCAAATGGTTTCATTATGGCTCATCGAACTGCCAACGGCCGCGCCGGTCGCGTTGCCGCACGGCGCTGGCAAGCTGCTCAATGTACAGCCGGCGAGGAATTTCTTCGGCCCCTAGACGCAGTACATGCGGGGAGGATTGTTGGCAATCGACGAGGCGAAAGCCCCACGTCCGCAGCTGACGGATCAGGAACACCAAGGCCACTTTCGATGCATTGTCCACCCGGGTGAACATCGATTCCGCAAAGAACGCCCCTCCGATTGCCACTCCGTACAGGCCTCCGACGAGTCTGCCTTCCAGCCAGGTCTCGGCGGAATGGGCATAGCCTTCGCGATGGAGCGCCACGTAAGCCTCCATCATCGCCGGAGTGATCCACGTTCCGCCCTGAGGATACTGCGGTCGCGGGCCGGCACAATGCTCGACGATTTCTCCAAAGCAGGTATCAAGAGTCACTGTGAAGTGTTCGGGGCGAAGGCTGGGCTTCAGGCTGCGTGAAATGTGAAGCTTCTCCGGGTAGAGGACCGTTCTTGGGTCGGGGGACCACCACAAAATCGGTTGGTCTTCGCTGTACCAGGGAAAGATCCCTCGACGATAGGCTTCGAGAAGCCGTTCAAAGCGGAGATCGCCTCCGACGGCGAGCAAGCCCTCCGGTGAGGCCTGTTCAACGGAAGGAAAGGTAAGGTCGTCAGGATTTCGGCTCAACCTCACCATGGCTGAGCAGCGCCGGTCATCCTTTGTGAGATGCTCCTGAGGCCAGGAGTGGTTGGAAGATCGGGTCAGCGTCGAGAACGGATTTCAACGAGTCCGCTCCGATAAAAAAATCCCAGACCTGTTGGTTGTTGCCCGGGATCTCATCGAACCATCGCTTCGCTTCCGTGAGGTGTCCGAGGATGGCGCGATTGTCCCGGCTCGGCGAAAACAGCAGGCTATAGGCCTTCGTGTATTCGGCGATGAACTTATCCAGCGGAATCTCGGCCAATGCAGCGGCCTGCTCCGCATCCTGATAGGCCGCCTGGACATCCTTGTCATCAAGGTTGCGGTTCCAGGCTACCTTATTAATGCGTGACCAGGCGAGTTGCAGCAGTGCCTCCGCTTTCGCGGTCTTTCGCTCCATCGGCACGTCCTTGACCAATTGCTCGTGAACCTGGATGGACAGATCCTGATCGAGGTTCCACCGGAGGGCTGCGCCCCATCTGAACCGATTGTCCAGCTGCTCCGGCCGGACCTGGGCCAGGGTCCTCAGCGCAGGAAGCAAGCGATAGAGATAGTCCGCCGTCGTGGGCTTATCCAGCCCCCCCATTTCCATATCCAGGGAGAGATCGAGCCGCTCGCCCTGGGCATAGACATTCCAATATTGTTCATTGACCGCCATGGCCAACGACGGATCTTTCACCGTGAGTTTGTGTGCAACCATCGCTTCTCGAAGAATGACGGCATACAGATCACGGGTGAGGACCGTCAGCGCGTCGGCTTGGTTCGGATCGACGATGAGAATCCGGTTTAAGAGCGCGACGCGGTCGCGCAAATTCGGAAACGCGGCGGCGCGTGCCGCAGCGGCGACCAGGAGGCCCGGCGCATCCTCAGGTTCCCACCAGACGACTGACCCGGGAATCGCTTTGCTCTTCTCCGTCACAAATGGAATGATCTCTTGCTGGATGCCCTCGGCAGGGCCCCCATCCTGCACCAGGAGATTGACGACCGCCGCATCACCGGGAAACCCGTGTCTCTTCAATCCTGAGAGCACCACCCATTGAGTGTTGAGTTTCTTGACGGCCCGGCGCGCGGGCTTGACGGTGTTTGTCCACTTATAGCTACCCGGGGCCTTCGTGATGGGAGCGGTCAGGGGATCCTGATAGGTGACCGTCAGCGTGACGAGTGCCGCCGGCACCGAGATAAGCGGTGCCTGGGGACGTAAATGAAACGACGCATTGGGCAAAGGTGTCGTCGATACCGCCTCAAGATGCAGACCGCTGCCTGGAGGGGATAGGCCAACGAGATCCATCACAAAGGCGGAAGCCGGGTAATGCGTCAGATCATCGCGAAAAAACGGTAGCGCGCCGTTGGTTGGCCAGAGGACGTCCATGCCGGTGTCCACCCGTTCGAGGGCAGGATTGTGAGCAGTTTTGATGTCCTCCCAGCAGCGTTCAGTTGACGCATCAGACGTACCCGGAGAAGAGGTGAGACCGGACGTCCTCGCGG
>JARDZZ010000263.1 GCA_029240595.1 Nitrospira sp.
GTAATTCCTGGTCTTTTAGAGATGCAACGGCTTCCGCCATCAGTTCGGCCTCAATCTTCTGCCGCTCGCGATTGAGCTGCTCCAACCGCTCGGCTAACTGCTGCGCCTCGGCTGGAGACTCGGTGGTCAGCAGCCGAACTCCCAACATCGCGTGATCTAGTCTGCCGGCCGCATTGAGCCTCGGGGCCAACTTGAATGCAATCGTCTCGGCTGTACACTCGCGCACCGCTCCGGCGACCTGCTTCAACGCCCTGATGCCGCAACGAGCGCCACGCGAAATTTGCTTGAGACCCTCACGTACAAAGCCGCGATTTTCGTCATGCAACGGCACGACGTCCGCGATGGTGGCAAGCGCCACCAGATCGAGCAGCGATTCCAATGGGACGCCGGCGTCGCCATACCGCAGCTGATAGGCCTGCGCGACTTTGTAGGCCAGCCCCGCTGAGCACAACCCAAGAAAGGGATACTGCGCATCCGCACGATGGGGATTCATGACGGCCACGGCGGGAGGCAGTTCCTCATCCGTTTGGTGATGATCGGTCACGATCACATCCATGCCCAGCTGGGCGGCCAAGGCCACTTCCCGATGCGATGTGGTCCCGCAGTCCGAGGTGACGAGGAGCGAAATCCCCTCGTCATGCAGCCATTGGACCGCCTTCGCATTCAATCCGTAGCCTTCCCGCTTCCTATGGGGGATGTAGGCCCGCACATTGGCGCCGAGCGATCCAAAGAAAGAGAGGTACACAGCCGTCGCCGACATCCCGTCGACGTCATAATCACCATAAAAACAAACCGGCTCATGCGCCACCACGGCCCGATGCAGTCGGTCAACCGCCTGATCCATGTCGGGAATCAAGAAGGGGTCGTGCGGGAACTGGTGTGACATCCAGGTCGTGGCTTGATCGGGAGTAGTCACCCCGCGGGCCAACAATAATGAGGCGGTCGCTGATGAAATTGAGAGAGCCTGCGCCAGGGCAGCGCGGTTGGACGGATTGATATCGCGGAAGACCCAGAGCTTGGACTTCATCCCACCTCGAAGAAGCCTGAGCCTCTCGGCACACCTAAACTGCTGAGTTTTCAGCGCATAGAAGAATCGGGCCGGATACTATAAGCTCACAGGAGCTTTGTCAAACCAGCCGAGGAAAGGAGAGGAACAGAGAGTGCGGTAGGAAGCACGAGGGAGAGCGAGCTACTCTCCCCCTTTTTGCACGTAGTTCTTGACGAATTCTTCGGCGTTTTTTTCGAGCACGTCGTCGATTTCGTCAACCAGCTTGTCGATGTCTTCTTTAAGTTTCTTCCCCGTCTCGACGACCTTGGGGTTAGCCTTGACTTCTTCTTTACCCTGGGGTTCCCGTCTGACCTCTTGCTTGCGTTCCTGTTTTTCCATCGCATACCTCCCAGATGGAATCGTGGATCCGCCCTTAGCCTAAGATCACGATACTCTAGGAGGTCCGCACCGTCAAGCTTCGACGCGGAACGGGCATCATTGCCTAGTGTTTTACCGAGTTGTTCCTGGACGCCTCCTCTACTTCACGATCAGCGAGACGATGAGCAGAGCCACAATATTGATCACCTTGATCATCGGGTTCACTGCCGGACCGGCCGTATCCTTATAAGGATCGCCGACGGTGTCGCCAGTGACCGCCGCCTTATGCGTTTCACTGCCCTTTTTACCCTGCTCTTCGATGAATTTCTTGGCATTGTCCCACGCACCGCCGCCGCTCGTCATAGAGATCGCGACGAACAGGCCGGTGACGATGCTTCCGACCAGTACCCCGCCGAGCGCTTGTGGCCCGAGCACCACGCCGACGATCACGGGCGACAGGACAGGGATTAGTCCGGGAACCATCATTTTTTGAATGGCGGCTTGTGTGACGATGTCCACGCAAGTGGCGTAATCCGGCTTCCCCGTGCCTTCCATGATCCCCTTAATGGTGCGAAACTGTCGCCGGACTTCTTCCACGATCAGTCCACCGGCTTCACCGACCGCCTTCATGCACAGGGCGCCGAAGATAAACGGCAGCATGCCGCCCAGGAATAACCCCACGAGGACTTTAGGATTGGACAAGTCGAAGGCCGCCAATGCGGCATTGTGCGCGGCCACTTCACGGGAATACTCGGCGAAAAGCACGACGGCGGCAAGACCTGCAGAGCCAATGGCATACCCCTTCGTCACCGCCTTAGTAGTATTACCGACCGCATCGAGCGGATCGGTGATATCCCTGACCGCTTTGCCCAGATGCGACATTTCAGCAATGCCACCGGCATTGTCGGTAATCGGTCCGAACGCATCGATCGCCACGACGATTCCAGCCATCGATAACATCGATACGGCCGCGACAGCCACCCCATACAGTCCTCCGGATTCCACCCCGCCACAGATCCAGAAACTCCCGAGGATCGCCGACGCGATGACCATGACAGGGGCCGCCGTCGCCTGCATGCCGACCGCGAGTCCGGCAATGATATTGGTCGCATGACCCGTCTCACTCGCTTTGGCAATATACTGAACCGGCGCATAGCTTTTTGACGTGTAATAGTCG
>JARDZZ010000019.1 GCA_029240595.1 Nitrospira sp.
GCATGACCGCCGGTGACGAATTGCCTTGCCCTCTGACGCCGGAGCCATCGTGCACCCTGATCTTCAGCGGTTGGCCGGCTATTCTGTTGACGGACCCTCATGAACTCACGTAAGGTGAGTGGATGTCCCGGGCAAGGAAAGGGCGGTCATGAAGATCTATCTCGCCAATCCACGCGGCTTTTGCGCGGGGGTCGACCGGGCGATCGATATCGTCGATCTCTCGCTGAAAAAGTACGGAGCGCCGATCTACGTCCGCCATGAAATTGTCCACAGTCGTCACGTCGTCAATTCGTTGCGCCACAAGGGCGCCGTCTTCGTCGAAGAGCTGAACGAAGTTCCGGAAGGGTCCGTCGTGATCTTTAGCGCGCACGGCGTTGCGAAGTCCGTGTGGGACGAAGCCAATCGCCGCCGGTTACATGTCATTGACGCCACCTGTCCGCTGGTCATTAAAGTTCATAACGAAGTGAACCGGGATTATACCCAAGGGTACGATCTCATTCTGATCGGTCATGCCGGCCATCCCGAGGTGATCGGTACGTTGGGACAAGTGCCGGATAAGTTTCATCTCGTGTCGTCGGTCGAAGACGTCGAGAAGCTGCAAGTGCAAAACACGACCAACTTGTCCTATGTCACCCAGACGACGCTGAGTGTGGATGAGTGCCGGGATATCGTGGGAGCCTTGCACAAGCGGTTCCCTCATATCAAAGGACCGCACCAGGAAGATATTTGCTACGCGACGCAGAATCGCCAGAACGCCGTGAAGGAGTTGTCGAAGCTCGTCGATGTGATTCTCGTCATCGGTTCACCCAACAGCTCGAACTCGAACCGCTTGCGCGAGCTCGGTGAGCATTGCGGAATTAGTTCGTACTTGATCGATTCGGCCGCCGACATCAATCCCGAGTGGGTGAAGAATGCCAAGGCGATCGGCATCACTGCGGGCGCCTCGGCGCCGGAAGTGCTCGTGGAAGAAGTGGTAGCCTACCTCAAAACCTATGGCAGCGCCGAAGTCGAGGATTTGACTGTCATCGAAGAGGATGTCGAGTTTCTCCTTCCTAAGGAATTGATCACGATCGCTCCGGCCAGCAAGTCCGTGGCCGCGTCCAGATAACCTCGCCATAACCTCGCCGACTCTTCCCCCGTCCCAAGTATGGTAGGCACTCGGGCCCCCGGCCACTACCTGCGGTATTTTTCTTTGATTTCCTTCGAGTCCTGTGCTACAAAACCCACCCGTGGTTTTCCCTCGTCCGGTTATCCTCCGACCAACTACCAAAGGAGCAGGGCATGTACCTCAAGTCGCTTGAGATGGTGGGGTTTAAGTCGTTCGCCGAAGCACGTCTCGAATTTCCCAACGGCGTGACGGCCATCGTCGGCCCAAATGGCAGCGGCAAGAGCAACGTCGTGGACGCCATCCTCTGGGTACTCGGAGAACAAAGCACCAAAACCTTGCGCAGCGAAAAGATGGAGGACGTCATTTTCAACGGGACGGAATTGCGCAAGCCGCTAGGCATGGCCGAGGTATCCCTGGTCATCAGCGGCCTGGATCAAGTCAAAGTGGAAAGTCAGAACGGCCTGCCGGGCCAGTTGTCGGAATACCAGGACCTCATGATCACCCGCCGGCTCTATCGGAACGGAGACAGCGAATACTTGATCAACAAGACGCAGTGCCGCTTGAAGGACATTCGCAGTATCCTGTTGGATACCCGGGCAGGGACGAAGGGGCACACCGTCATTGCCCAAGGGCAGATCGACCAGATTCTCAATGCCTCGCCGCAGGACCGGCGGGAACTGATTGAAGAAACCGCCGGGATCGTTCGTTACAAGAAACAGAAGGCGGAGGCCCTACGAAAATTGGACGCGACTCAGCAAAACCTGCTGCGTGTTCGCGACATCATTGCCGAAGTCAAAAAGCAATTGAACTCGCTTGAACGCCAGGCCCGGCAAGCACGCTCCTACCAGGTGCTTCAGCAGGAAGCCCGGACGCTGGAGGTGCAATTGCTGACCAATGAATTGCGCCGCTTGCGGCAAACCATCGCAGAGATCGAGCGCGAACTCGCCACCCTCAGCGGACAGGAGTCTGAACAGGCGGCTCTTCAGGCCCGTTTGTCCGCGGAACTGGAAGGTCTCAAGCTCGCGATCGCCGATACCGGACTCGTCATCGTCCAACGACGGGAAGAGCTCTCCCACATCGAACAGCGACAGGCCCAGGCGTTGACGGCTGCGGAAGTCGAACGGCACAAGGGCGAGCTCTATGAACAGCAACGCCAACAGGGCGCCGAGGATCGTGCACGTCTCTTGAGCGAGCAGACAGCGGCGAGCGAAGCGGAAGCGGCGTTGTGCGCCGAATTGACTCGACTCGAAGAGGTCTGCCGCGAGCGGGAGCACGCGCTCGCCGAACTCGATCATGAGATGAAAGGCCTGGTCCATCAGCGAGTGGCGTCCCTGCAGGAGGAGGACCGTGGACGGGCGGACGTGTTGAACCTGACGGTGCTGGTAGCCAATACCGAACAGAACCTTGAGCAGTTGACAGCGCGTCTCAGGGAGATATCCGAGCGCGACGGACGCCTGACGCGGGAGCGTGAAGAGGTTCAATCTCAGCACGACACGGCCCTGGAGAAACAGTCCAGACTCACTGAGGCGTGTCGCGGGTCCGATGGGCTGGTGGTGGATCTTCGGCGACAGCATCACGAGCTGGAACAGCAATCCGTGGCGACGGGAGTGAAGTTGGCTGAAGTTGAACAGCAGGTATCGGCAGGATCGGAAGAATTAGCGGCCGTCGATTCGCATCTGCGGGCTTTGCAAGGTGTCTTGCGGGAAGATATGGGCTATGGCCGGTCGGGGAATGAGGAAGCCACTGCACTCAAGACCTGTCAGGGGGTCCATGAGGCGGTCGCGGAATGGTTGATTGTCCCGGCCGGATTAGATCGAGCCGTGGAAGCAGTGCTCGGTGAGCGCGTCAGAGGCTGGTTCGTCGATGGTCCGCAGTCGGCATCGCAGGCGATTGCCTTTCTGATGGAAAAGGACCTCGGCCGCGGCACCTTTATCCCTCAGGCCCCTCGGTGGACGGCCCCCGAGCGGTCCCACGATTGGTGGACCGGCATGGACGGCCGAGCGGGGGTCATCGGACGAGCGGTCGACTTGGTCGGCATCAGCGGATCTCGCAACGCCGCCAGGGATTATCTGTTCGATCGCGTGGTGTTCGTCGAGACGCTCGAGGATGCGATGGCCTTGTGGCACGAGCAGGAGAGGACAGGCGCCGATGGCGCGACGTTCGTCACGCGCGCCGGGGAGCTCGTGGACGCAGCCGGTGTCGTCACGGGCGGTCAGGTGAGCTCAAGCGGCGGTCTGTTGCAACGCCGGCGGGAAGTGATGGAGCTTGAAGTGAGGCGAACCACGTTGGTGGCAGAGGTCGAGCAGGCCCGGCAGCGTCGGGAGTCGTTGCAGGCGGAAAGTCACTTCCTTCGGGAGGAGGGGCGGCGCGTGGCCGATGCGTTACGTGAAGAAGAAATGAATGCCCTCTCTCTCCAAAAGGATGCTTCAGGAATTCAACAGCTGTTGGGAGATCTCACTCAGCGTATCGAGACCTTGTTGGGCGATGCGCAACGCGGCTCATTGGAGGTACGACGCTTGGAAGGCGAAGCCACCTCGGCTGAAGCCCAGTTGGCGCAGTGGATCGCCGAGAAGAACGGGCAGGAGGGGGCCCTGCAAGCCGTGCGTGAGCGGGTGGTGCACCTCGATCAGGCCATCCACGGTCTCCAGCAGCGACTGACCGAGGCTCAATTGAGCGTGCAAGGGGCTCGCAATACCTGCGAGCATCGTCAAGCTGATTTGCAGCGCGTTCGCCAGGAGCAACAGGACACTGCTGTCCGTATCGGCAGCTTGGACCAGCAACTTGAATCGCTGATGGCGTCGGCTGAGCAGAGCCGTGCAGAACGGGACCGGCAGGAAGCCATGTGCCGGGAGATCGGCGAGTCAGCGGAGCGACTGAAGGCACGAATCGTGGAAGCGCAAGAAGGGCAGGCGCGAGACATGGCCCAGGCCAATACCATTGAGTCGAGGTTGGATGAGGTCCGCAAGCTTGTATCCGGGTTGCAGGAATCCCGTCTGACGTTTGAAGTCAGGCGGGCCGAAGTGCGGACCCAGTTGGCGACTGTGGAGTCCACGCTCTCCGGCACGTATCAGATGGATCCGGGATCGGTGTGTGAATCCGGCGCGCCTGCTCTTCTCGAGCCTGAGGCCCAACCACAGGCCTCGCCAAGCGAAGATGAGATCCGTCAGCAATTGCTGAAGATCCGCGAACGGCTTGACCGGATGGGGCCGATCAATCTCGCGGCAATCAATGAACATCAGGAGTTGGAGGAACGTCATCGATTTCTTTCCACGCAGGAGCAGGATCTGTCGAATTCGATCGCATCGCTGAAGGAGATTATTCAGCGCATCAATCGCACGACGAAGGACATGTTTGCGACGACGTTTGCCGAGTTGCAGGAAAAATTTAGCGAGGTCTTCGCGAAGTTCTTTAGGGGCGGCAGGGCGGAGCTGCAGTTAGTGGATGTTGAAGCGGATGCACAGGCGGAACACCCAGGTCCGCAGGAACCCGGGGTGGAGATTGTCGCACAGCCTCCCGGGAAGCGCTTGAAGAGCATCACCATGCTGTCCGGCGGAGAAAAGACGCTGACGGCTATGGCGCTGCTGTTTGCGAGCTTTTTGATCCGTCCGACCCCTTTCTGCATCCTGGACGAAATTGACGCTCCACTCGATGAGGAGAACATTGGCCGGTTTACCAGCGTCCTGTGTGAGCTGGCTGAAGGCGCCCAGTTCATGGTGATCACTCACAATAAGCGGACGATGGGTATTGCGGATTCGCTCTTTGGCGTGACGATGGAAGAGCCGGGTATCTCGAAATTGGTTTCCGTGCGCTTAAACGAACTTCAAACCGTGTCATGAGATCGGACGTATAGTCGAAAAACCCCCGTAGTTCAGAGGACTTCCGCATGCCCTTGCTTGACTTCGACCACACCGTCTGTTATATCCCCACGAACTAGTCCCACAGCGATGGCGTCCAGGGCTTCTCTTGTCGCGAGGTCAGTGGCACCGCAGATCACCTGCATTCACAGCGCCGGTGTGTCCGTTCAATGCCGATGAATCTGATTCGAACTATCCTCGACCGCCTTTCCGATAGCTTTTTCATTTCGGTTCCAGACCGCTTTACCGCCGACCCCCTTGCCGGGCCCTCCCTCCGGCTGGTGTCAGACAAGTCAGCTGTCGTTGCCGATGCTCCGTCACGCCGCCTTGCATCTCAGGCAGGCAGCCAACTTGACGCCATCGATGATGCCATACGGCGAAGCCAAGCCTGGTTTCTGTCGCGACAACATCCGACTGAAGGCTACTGGGTCGCGGAACTGGAAGCCGATACCACGCTCACGGCTGAGTACCTGATGCTGAGACGGCTTCTGGATCAAGTCGATCCCGAACGGGAACGCAAGGCGGTCAGCTACTTGCGCGCCACCCAATTGCCCGACGGAGGGTGGCCCATCTATTACGGCGGGCCATCGGAGATCAGCGCGTCGGTGAAAGCGTATTTTGCGCTGAAGCTGTGCGGTATTTCCGGAGATGAGCCGTGCATGCTGCGGGCGCGCAATTGCATTCTCGGCAAAGGCGGCGTCGTGCAGGCCAATGTCTTTACGAAGATCACGCTGGCCCTCTTCGATCAGTACGACTGGGAAGGCATCCCCCACATGCCCGTGGAACTCATGTTCCTTCCCAAGTGGTTCTATTTCAATATTTACGCGATTTCATATTGGTCTCGCGCCGTGTTGATTCCCCTCCTGATCGTCTTCGCGCATCGTCCGGTTTGCCGCATTTCCAAGGAACAGGGCATCGAGGAACTTTACGCGAGTCCCCGTACCGAAATTCGCTACTGGAAATTTCCGCCGTTTAACAAAGACCAAAAGTGGCTCACGCCTCATAATGTGTTCGTCGCGTTGGATGCCTTACTCAAGATTTATGACCACATGCCGCTTCTGTGGTTGCGGGAAAAGGCGCTGCATCAGGCCGCCACCTGGATGCTGGAACACATCAAAGGCAGCGGCGGCCTCGGGGCGATTTATCCTGCGATGGCCAACTCAATTATGGCGCTCCAGTGTTTGGGATATCAGGTCGACGATCCCTTGGTCCGCAAAGCGCTCAGAGAAATCGAAGATCTTGAAGTCTACGACACGGTGTCGATCGGTGATAAACGGGTCGAGGCCATGCACTTACAGCCTTGTCACTCGCCCATTTGGGATACGTCGCTGTTGATGAATGCATTCATCGAGGCGGGGATGCCACAGGACCACCCGGCGCTGCAGCGGGGCGCAGCCTATCTGATGTCCCGGCAAACGAAGACGGTCGGCGATTGGAAGGTGTCCTCTCCCAAAGCTGAACCTGGCGGATGGTATTTCCAGCACGAGAATGAGCTGTATCCCGACGTGGATGATTCGGCCGTCGTGCTGATGGCGCTCGCAAAGGTGAAGGTAGGAGACGAGGCGGAACTTCGAGAATCCATTCGGCGAGGCGCCGCCTGGGTCGTGGCCATGCAGGGGTCGGACGGCGGCTGGGGTGCGTACGACAAAGACAACAATCGCATTGTCTTCAATTACATCCCGTTCGCCGACCATCATGCCTTGCTCGATCCGAGCACCGCGGACCTGACCGGACGCTGTCTCGAAATGCTTGCCGCTCTGGGATATGATCGGTCGCATCCGGCGGTGCCGCCCGCCCTAGCCTTTCTCAAGCACGAACAAGAACCGGACGGCAGTTGGTACGGCCGATGGGGCGTGAATTATATTTACGGCACGTGGTCCGTTCTGGCGGGGCTTCGCGCCATTGGAGAAGATCTGTCACTGCCGTACATTCGTCGTGCGGTGTCTTGGCTGGAATCGAAACAAAATCCGGACGGCGGCTGGGGAGAATCGTGTCTTTCCTATGCCGATCCTGCTTGTGCCGGCAGGGGTCCAAGCGCGCCATCGCAAACCGCCTGGGCGCTTCTTGGGCTGATGTCGGCCGGCATGTGCGATTCGTTCAGTGTGGCGCGAGGCATTCAATTTCTTCTGCGTCACCAAATGAAGGATGGTTCGTGGGAAGAGGTTCGGCACACCGGCACAGGGTTTCCACGCGTGTTCTATCTCCGTTATCACTGGTACTGCCAGTATTTCCCACTGTGGGCACTCGCGATGTATCGGAATCTGAGGACGCGCAACACCATGCGAGCCGACGAAGTGCGAAACCAGATTCTGGCGTCGGGATGCTATCGGTTTGATTGTTGACCCAAGGCCGGCCGAGCTCATTCACTGACGGACAATCCCTCGGCGGATCTGCCGCCAGTCCCGTCGCGCTGTTCGTGGCGACACGATGGGAGTTGGCAGCCGTGCGGCGCGCGTTACCGGTCAACCACCGGATTGACATCGGCGGTGTGGGCTGTTTCATCGGCCGGCAGGCCGCTCGGTCGTATTGGCTGATTCACACGGGAATCGGCCCAGAAGCGGCTCAGGCCGCGGCAAGTGCCGTGCTGAATCGCGAACGTATGGCTCTGGCAGTTTCCGTCGGCTTTGCCGGCGCGCTCGCGTCAGGTGCTGCCATCTCGGACGTGATCGTCGGCACGCGCGTGGTTTCAGGGACGTTCGATGGCCTCTGGCACGAGTCGGGACAGCCTGTGCTCTGCCATGAGGGGGCAGCGGACGCGGCACGAGCGGCGGCTGCCGACATTGGCTTGGAAGCGCATACCGGGGCCGTCTTGTCTGTGTCGACAGTCATCTGCGGGGCTGCAGACAAGCAGCGCCTCGCGCGTCTCACGGGTGCCATCGCGGTGGATATGGAAAGCGCGGCGCTAGGAACAGCCGCCCTGGCCCAGGGTGTTCCCTTTGCCGTTTGCCGGACCGTGTCAGACATCGTCACGGAAGATTTGCCGCTGGATTTCAATCTGTTTCTCATGCGATCGGGGTGGATGCGAGGAATTGCCGCAATCGTCATGCGCCCCTCAAGCCTGATTGGACTGAACCGCCTTCGGCGCCAGAGCCGTCTGGCTGCCGACCGGTTGACGGCCTTGAGTTCCGCCTATGCGGCACGAGACTTCGGCGTGGTGCCCCACATCAATACTGAAAGAGCATGATGGTCAAACGGCTAGGCGCATGGGCCTTGGACTCGATTCAGGAAATGGGGCGCATGCTCTTGTTTGTGCTCTCAGCCTTTGCCTGGCTGGTCCGTCCGCCTCTCCGGTTTGTGCAGATCGTCAAACAACTGCATTTCGTCGGGTACAAATCCACCTTCGTTGTCGTACTCACGGCGGGCTTTACCGGTATGGTCCTCGCGCTGCAGGGCTATTACACGCTCAGAAAATTCGGTTCCGAAGGTCTTCTGGGCTCTGCAGTCGCCTTGAGCATGATCCGGGAGTTAGGACCGGTGCTGGCAGCATTGATGGTGACGGCCCGGGCTGGTTCGGCTATGACGGCGGAAATTGGAATCATGCGCATCACGGATCAGATCGATGCGCTGGATACGATGGCGATCAATCCGTTGCAGTACTTGATTGCTCCCAAACTCGTGGCGGGTCTGATCGGGGTGCCGCTGCTCGTCGCGATTTTCGATGTCGTCGGTATCTACGGCGGCTATCTCGTGGGAGTCGAGTTGTTGGGCGGCAACGGCGGGGCCTATTGGAACTCGATCGAATCGGCCGTGGAATGGAAGGATGTGTATGGCGGTATTCTCAAGTCGATCAGTTTCGGGCTCATTGTGAGCTGGGTCTGCTGCTACAAAGGTTTTTTTACCAAGCACAGCGCCGAAGGACTTGGCACAGCGACAACCGAAGCGGTGGTGTTGTCCTCGGTATTGATCCTGGTCTGGGATTACTTTCTCACCTCCGTCTTGCTGTAACGGCAATGATTAGACTCGTCGGAGTGGAAAAAACGTTGGGCGGACAGCCGGTATTGCAAGGCCTCGATTTTTCGGCCCCGGCCGGAAAACTGACGACCATCATCGGCAAGAGCGGTGAGGGAAAGAGCGTGTTGTTGAAGCATATGATCGGCTTGCTGCAGCCGGACCGCGGACAAGTGTGGGTCGGCGACGCCGAGATCAGCCGGTTGCGCGGCAAGGCCCTCAATGAGGTCCGCAAGCGATTTGCCATGCTCTTTCAAGGAGCGGCATTGTTCGATTCGCTGAGTGTCTTCGAAAACGTCGCGTTCCCCTTGCGGGAGAAATTGGGACTGAAGGGGGCCGAGGTCGCGAGGCGGGTGGACGAGAAGATCGAGCAGGTGGGACTGGCCGGGATGGGACATAAATTTCCGGCCGAATTGAGCGGCGGCATGAAGAAACGGGCGGGCCTTGCCCGTGCGCTGGTCATGGAGCCGGAAATCATACTCTTTGACGAGCCCACTACCGGTCTGGATCCGTTGATGGCGAAGTCGATTCACGATTTGATCGTGACGATGCAGCGGCGGTTCAAGTTTACCGCGGTGATGGTGAGCCATGAGATCCCCGAAATTTTCGCGATCAGTGATTGGGTGGCGATGTTGCGCAAGGGCAAGATCGCTCTCATGGCGCCGGCCGCAGACTTCGTGAAGACGACCGATCCTGAAATCCAGGAATTTATTTCTGTGAGCGGTCCGATCAGGCTGAGCGGAGTGGCCGCAGGCTGAGACGACAAGGAGTGCACGGATGGAAAAGACCAAGCTGGAATTCATCGTTGGCGTGTTCGTGCTCGTGGGCATTATCTGTCTCGGGTATCTCTCGATCAAACTCGGAAAGCTCGAGCTGATCGGTGGCGACGTCTATGAAGTCATCGCCCAGTTCAATAGCGCCTCGGGCCTGAAGGCCGGCTCGGCGATTGAAATAGCCGGCGTGGAAGTCGGCCGCGTCCGGGCGATTCGACTCAACGAGGATCGAGCCGCCGTGGTTCTGGCGGTGGACAACACCGTCAAGCTCTATACGGACACCATCGCATCCATCAAAACACGTGGCATTATCGGGGAGAAGTTTCTTGCCCTTTCACCGGGTGGAGGGGGGGATCCGCTAAAACCCGGCGATACCATCCGGGATACGGAGTCCGGTTTGGATTTAGAAGAGTTGGTCAGTCAGTACGTCCATGGTAATGTGAAATGACCTGGCGCCGTCGCGCTGAATCGGGACCTAGGAGCACGAGGGAGTCGAGCTATGAGAATGTCCGCACTCGTTCACAGGATTTCCGGCCGAACGTTCTGTGCAGGGCTGATGCTGGCAGCTCTGGGGCTGGCAGGCGTGATCCCGGACACCGCCCGGGCCGGCGCGGCGACCGAGGCCATGAAGGGCACCATCGAAGAAGTGCTGAGAATCCTGGCCGATAAAGACCTCAAGCAGCCGGCCAAAGCGAACGAGCGCCGACAATTATTGGAAAAGGTGGTGGGAGAGCGCTTTGATTATCAGGAAATGTCCCGTCGGTCATTGGGAGCGCCCTGGGGGAATATGTCCGACAAAGAAAAGCAGGAGTTTGTCTCCCTTTTCCAGACCCTGCTGGTCAACACCTACGCCGACAAGGTCGAATCCTATTCCGGCGAGGGCGTGCAATATGTGAACGAGCGTACGGAAAAGGAATACGCCGAGGTCCGGACGAAGGTGCTCACGGGGAAGACCGAGATCCCGCTGGATTATCGTCTCCTCAACAAGGGTTCGGCCTGGCGGGTCTACGACGTGGTCGTGGACGGCGTCAGCCTCGTGAACAATTATCGCGGACAGTTCAGCAAAATCCTTCGTAACGGCAGCTATGCCGAATTGATCGAGCAACTGCGCAAGAAATCCGACAAAATTAAAGCCCCGTAACACCTTCGAGCCGATCCTCCCATGACGACCCTGCGCGGCATCGCGATTTTTCTTGTATGCCTGGTCGCAGCGGTGACCGCTGTGTGGGTGAGGCCCGCCGCAGCGGATACCCAGATCTTCCCGATCCCGTCCGCGTCCACGTCCAAAAATGACGGCAGCGACGCCGGGCTCATCGTTCCGATTCTCATTACAGACCCGGACGGCGAGCTGAAATATCTCATGGCTCCCATGATCATCAAGAACTCGATCGTGGGGACTAGAGGGACGTTCAATCTCTTCCGCTACGATACCGGTGGCCGGCAGATGCAATTTATCGCGTCCCTTACCGAAAAGATTGAGCGAAAGGTGGTCTTCAACTACATTGATCCGGCCTTCAGCGATGGCCGGTACTTTCTGAATTTCGGCGGTACGTTTTTCAAGAATGCGACCTCTCGATTTTTCGGGATCGGGCAAACCACGGTCGAAGCGGATGAAACCAACTACACGGCCCGCGAAGCGCGTGCTAACTGGCGGTTTGGCATCTATGCCAACGAGGTGACGCAAATCGCCGTCGGCCAACGGGTGCGTCAGGTTAGTCTTCAAAGAGGCGCAACCGATCTACCCTTCACAGGTGACGTCTATCCGACGGTTAACGGGGTCCAAGGCGAAACGATAATTGTCGGACACCGGGCGACGTTCTATTACGATACGAGGAACAACCTTATTTCGCCGACCGACGGCATGGCCGTGACGGCCTATGCCGAAATTAATCAAAATATCCGTAATCACGATTTCCCGATCTTTTCGCGCTACGAGTTGGAGGTCAAAAAATTGATCCCCAGCGAGTCCAAACGGGCCATTCTGATTATCAGGGCCGACCTTCAGGCCACGCTTGGCGACCAGGTGCCGTTTTTTGAGCAGAGTTCTTTGGGTGGACAGAACAACCTCAGAGGATACGGCGTCGATCGGTTCATCGACAAGAACTTGATTGCGGCGAGTATTGAAGAACGCATCCATCTTGTGAGGGCCAAGATTGCCGGTGTCGCGGCGGATTTTGAAATCGCACCCTTTTTGGACACGGGCCAGGTCTTCAACAGCTTCAAAGATGTCAGCTTCAAGGACTATCGGATGACCCCCGGCGTTGGTTTTCGCGGCATCGTTCGACCGAACGTGGTCGGTCGAATCGACTATGGATATAGCAAAGAGGGAGGCGCCATCTTCGCCGGCCTGGATTTCCCCTACTGACATGCTTTGCTCCGATGATCACCGAGGGGGTTCAACGTGTCGGGCGCTTGTGGCTGGCCTCATCGGCATCGCCTGTCTGCACCCGTCTTCAGCATCCGCTGAAGGGTTCGGCCCCTTTCCTGTGCGGAATTTCAATCCTCTCCAACAGCTGGTCCTCAACATGCCGGGTGACCGTGCAGCAGTGCTGGAGCCCGGCGCATTGGACGTGCGCCTCGAACTCGCTGAAACCGCTGCCATTTATAGCGAAGCCCCCCCGGGCGCCACAGCCAGCGTAAAATTCGAAACGCTGCGGAACGGCCTCTTTTTGCGCTATGGCGCGACCCGCAAGCTCGAGATCGCTCTCGAAGTGCCGGTGTTGTACCGGTACACGGGTTTCATGTCGGGGGCGATTGAAGCCGTCGAACGAGCGACGACCGGCATATCGCCGGCGCGCCAGGCGCTCAGCCACGTCAGCTACGCCTATAGCATTTCACGCAATGGGCAACAGATCGTCAGTGGAACCAAGGGAGCGGTCGGACTCGGTGACAGCACGCTCCAGGCGAAGTATCAGCTGCTGAACGAAACGTCCTCGATGCCGGCGCTGTCGCTCCGGACGGCAGTCAAACTCCCCACAGGCAACGAACGCGAATTTTTTGGAAGCGGCAGTCCGGATTTCGGGATTGGCATCGCAGCCGAGAAGCGGCTCGGAGGGCGGTGGATCTTGTACGGCAACTTGAGCACTGTCTTGCCGACGGGCCGTATCGCCGGATTGCCCCTGTATCCGACGATCTCCGGGATGGCGGCCACTGAGTATCTATGGTCGGACAACCTGTCACTGACCCTCCAGTTCGACTATTACACCACCCCTTTCCGTCATGTCGGCCTCGAGGTGTTTGACAAGGGCGCCACAGAGGTGGTGGCCGGCTTCAACTACCGCATCGCCGAGCAGTGGGTCTGGCAAATGTATGCCGTCGAAAACGTCGATTTCATTACCGGAGGAGCCGCGGACTTCACCGTGGCAGTCCTCTTCACCTACCGGTACCGAACATGATGGGCGTCATTCCCGGAAGGGGAAAGGACCTAGTCCAACGGAAAAATGGTCTAACCGCTTGACTTCATGGAGGTCTTGTGTGAAACTGCTCGAGCCGGTATGCTAACCGCTTCACTCTTCGCCAAGCCTATCTGAATTCGGCCCGCTGATACTGGGGCAGGACACTCGCAAAGGAGTTTTGCCATGTCGATTTTAAAAACCGTTCACAGCCCGGCTGATCTCAAGCGGCTGAAGCCCCCGCAATTTCCTAAATTATGCCAAGAGCTTAGAGAGCAGATCATCGGGGCCGTCTCCAATGTGGGGGGCCATCTCGCCTCAAATCTCGGGGTTGTTGAATTGACCGTGGCGCTCCATTACCTCCTCGATACCCCACAAGACAGGATTGTCTGGGACACGAGCAATCAGGCGTATGCCCATAAGCTGCTCACCGGCCGGCGGGAGCAGTTCCATACCCTTCGGCAATATGGAGGGCTGAGCGGGTTCTGCAAGCGTGAAGAGAGCGTCTACGACACCTTCAATGCGGGTCATGCCGGCACCGGCGTTTCGGCCGCGTATGGGATGGTCGAGGCGAGGGAGCAGCAAGGTCAGAAGCACAAAGTGGTCTGCGTGGTCGGCGACGGCGCCATGACGGCCGGAATGACCCTCGAAGGGTTGCACCATGCCGGAGGCCTCGGCAAAGATTTTCTCGTGATCTTGAACGACAATCAGATGTCGATTTCCAAGAACGTGGGTGCCATTTCTTCCTACCTGAACCGGACGTTCACCGGAGAGTTTTATACCAAGATGCGGGAAGAAACCGGTCAGCTGCTTCGGAAGATCCCCCATATCGGCTATGACGTCGAAAAGTTCGCCCGCCGCGCAGAAGAGTTGGCCAAGGGAGCGATTCTACCGGGGTTGCTGTTCGAAGAGTTGGGATTCCGCTATGCCGGTCCGATTGACGGGCATAACTTCGAGCATCTGCTTCCGACACTGGAAAATGTGCTCAAGATGCGGGGACCAGTCCTGCTTCACGTGATCACGAAAAAGGGCTTGGGCTATGCGCCGGCCGAAAAGAATCCGGTGTGGTTCCATGCCTGTCCGCCTTTTGTCCGGGAAACAGGTGCTCCAGCAAAGAAAGCCGTACGACCTTCCTATACTCAGATCGCCATTGACTCGCTCATCCGGTTGGCCCGGGAGGACCGTCGGGTCGTGGCCATTACCGCAGCGATGTGCGAAGGAACCGGCTTGAATGCCTTTGAAAAGGAATTCCCTGACCGCCTCTACGATGTCGGCATCGCCGAGCAGCATGCCGTGACCTTTGCAGCCGGCTTGGCCGCGCAGGGCATGCGGCCGGTTGTGGCGATGTATGCGACATTCCTGCAGCGCGCCTACGATCAAGTCGTCCACGACGTTGCCACCCAAAATCTTCCAGTGACGTTCTGCATTGACCGCGGCGGGCTCGTGGCGGAAGACGGCACGACGCATCATGGGGCATTCGATTATGCCTATTTGCGCCACATGCCCAACATGGTCATCATGGCGCCCAAGGATGAAAATGAGCTTCAACATATGCTCAAGACCGCCCTTCAGTATGACGGTCCGGCCTCCGTTCGGTATCCGCGAGGAGTGAGCCTGGGCGTGACGATGGACCGGGAACTCTCAGCACTGCCCATCGGCAAGGCTGAGCTGCTGCGCGACGGCACCGATGTCGCGATCATCGCCATTGGCGTGTCCGTGTGGCCGGCCGTACAGGCAGCAGAACAGCTCAGTCAGGAGGGGTTGTCGACGGCGGTGGTGAATGCCCGCTTTGCCAAGCCCTTGGATCAAGAGCTCATCGTCGAGGTGGCCAAGCGCGTCCGTTACGTCGTAACCGTCGAAGAAGGCTGCAAGATGGGCGGTTTCGGCTCGGCAGTGCTCGAAGCACTCTCCGATGCCGGTGTGACCGGCGTCAGAACGAAGATCCTGGGTCTGCCTGATTGGTACATCGAGCAAGGGCCGCAAGACCTCTTGCGCGAACGCTATGGATTGACGACGGACGGAATCACCCGTAGCGTCAAGGAACTGGTCAGCAAGAGCCCCGCCGAATCGCGCGAGGCGGAATACTTTTCAGCGGCGATTGATCACCTGCCGCATGGGGATGAACAGGGGAGCTAGGCCAGAAGACAGGGTACGATGCACATCTCACGTCGTCAAACCAGGCAAATTCAAGTCGGCACGGTAAAGATCGGCGGCGATGCCGCCATCTCTGTCCAGTCGATGTGTTCGACCGATACGAGGGACGTCCCGGCAACGGTCGAGCAGATCCGACAGCTCGAGAGCGCGGGCTGCGAGCTGATCCGCGTCGCCGTCCCGGATGAGGAGGCGGCGGCCGCGCTTCCCAAGATCAAGGCGGCCATGACCGTTCCGTTGATCGCCGACATTCACTTCGACCATCGGTTGGCCTTGAAAGCCGCAGAGATCGTTGATTGTGTTCGTATCAATCCCGGCAACATCGGTGCGTGGTGGAAGGTCGAAGAGGTCATTAAGGCGGTGAATGCACGTGGCATTCCGCTGCGGGTCGGTGTGAACGGCGGATCGCTCGAGCGCCCGCTGCTCGACAAGTATGGCTGGCCGTCCCCCGAAGCGCTTGCCGAATCGGCGCTCAATGCGGTGCACGCATTGGAAGACGTGGGGTTTACCAATCTAAAGGTGTCGCTCAAGGCGTCCGACGTGCATCATGCGATCGATGCCTACTGGCTGTTCGCCCATCAATCCAATTATCCGTTGCATATCGGCATCACGGAGGCCGGAACGGCGATGACCGGTGCGGTGAAATCGTCTATCGGCCTTGGTTACCTGCTCTCCCAGGGAATCGGCGACACGCTGCGTGTGTCGTTGGCGGCAGATCCGGTGGAAGAAGTGAAAGTCGGGTTTGAAATTCTCAAATCGCTGGAGCTGCGCCATCGCGGCATCAATGTGATTGCCTGTCCGACCTGCGGCCGCGTCGAAATCGATGTCGTGCGAATGGCCAATGAATTGGAGAAGAAGCTGAGTCACATTAAGACGCCGCTGAATGTCTCCGTGCTCGGGTGCGTCGTCAACGGCATTGGCGAAGGCAAAGAAGCCGATATCGGCATTGCGGGTGGCGAAGGCAAAGGCATTCTGTTCAAGAAGGGCAAACTCGTCCGGAAAGTGCCCATGGAAGAATTAATGGACACGCTCATCCACGAGGTGGAACTGCTCGCCAAAGAGAAAGACGCTGAAAGCTCCGGGGAACCGGTCTCCTCCTCGTCCGAAGGTTGGGAAGCGTTGCCCGGCCAGTCTGACCGAACAGCCGGAAAAGAGATCCCTGTTCTGTCCAACAAGCGCTGACCAGTCTTCTGATTACCTGTGGTCATTGCGTAGATGCGTCTCCGGCGGGAGACGCCACGGTGCTTTCAGTCTCGTGCGTCTTCGCTCTAGCCACCCGTCCTATCCCCAGCTTATAATGGGTTCCCCCGGGGCGCCGTACCCAAGTGGCTAAGGGAGCAGTCTGCAAAACTGCGATGCAGCGGTTCGAACCCGCTCGGCGCCTCCAAACAGAGCTTGCTCGTTCCGCTGCGTTCGATCAAATCGCAGCAGAGAGGTACTTTGCCACAAGTAGGCTCTAAATCTTCACTTGGTGCGTGCCGGCGGCTCTTCAGGCGCGGCCTTCTTCATCGAGCTGACAGATAGATACCATAAGCATCTGTCTTTGGAAGGAACGCCGTCTTCGAAATTGACGACTCGCTGATGGAGTGTTAGAATCCGCAGCGTTTACAATCAATTCGCCCACCCGCGGCTCGCCGTGGTGACCGTTCTAATCTCAAGCGTTGGAGTTCGTGATGGCTGTCCCGCTTTCGCAAATGTATACGGTTGCCAGCTATGTCCTCGCCCAGAAATTCAAAGGGGTGAAGCGATATCCCTTGGTCCTCATGCTGGAGCCGCTCTTCCGTTGCAATTTGGCCTGCGCCGGATGCGGGAAGATCCAATACCCTGACCACGTCCTCGATAAACGTCTGACGCCCGAACAATGTTGGGCGGCAGCTCGGGAATGCGGCGCACCGATCGTCAGTATTCCCGGCGGCGAGCCGTTGATCCATCCCGAGATGGCCACGATCGTCAAGGGTCTCGTCGCCCAGAAACGCTATGTCTATCTCTGTACCAATGCCATCTTGCTCGAGCGGAAGCTCGATGAGTATCAGCCCTCCAAGTACCTCACGTTTAGTATTCACATGGACGGCTTGAAAGACGAGCATGACTTGGCCGTCTGCCGAGACGGTGTCTATGACGTCGCCGTGAGGGCGATCAAGGCCGCCCTCAAGCGTGGCCACCGGGTCACGACCAACACCACCTTGTTCGACGACGCGAATCCGGAGCGTGTGAGAGCGTTCTTCGACGAAATGATGGCGTTGGGCGTCGAAGGCATGATGATCTCGCCCGGCTACAACTACCAAAAGGCGCCGGACCAACAACACTTCCTCAAGCGCGCCAGGACGAAAGAGCTTTTCTCAAAGATTCTTAGTCAGCCCAGGCGTGGTTGGCAGTTCAACCAATCGCCGCTCTTTCTGGATTTCCTGATGGGACGACGCGACTATCAATGCACGCCATGGGGGAACCCGACTTATAATGTCTTTGGATGGCAAAAGCCGTGCTATCTCCTGCAGGAGGGCTACGCCAAGACATTCCGTGAACTGATCGAGACTACCCAATGGCAGGACTACGGCACGACCAAGAACGAGAAATGCGCTGACTGCATGGTGCATTGCGGCTATGAGGCGTCGGCCGTCGAGGATACGTTTGGAAGCCTGTCAGGCTTCGCACGAACGGCAAAGTTAACCTTCCTGCCCACTTCCCGATAACGCTCGAGCAGCAGCGTTCAACTTTCGAACATCTCACCGACGACAGGCAGGCTATGACCGATACAAAAGATCATACCCCGGCAGGCGCCGGTTCACCGGAAGGACGGGTCTTTCGGCCATCGTCCTCTGCCGAAACTGCCGAAGCAGTGGAACTGGCGTTTGATTACAGGGGCGATGTGACCCTCGAGCTCAAATCCGGGGAGACGCTGACGGGCTATGTGTTTAATCGTGACCATGCCGCTGCAGATCCCTGGATCGAAGTCCTCTCCGCGGCCGATTCCGACTCCCGCCGGATAGCCTATCGCGATATTCTGTCAATTGGATTTACGGGCGTTGACACCGCCAATGGGAAATCGTGGGAGACCTGGGTCTCTAAGAAACAGTCCGACCGCCTGGCAGAAGCCGCTCGAGTAGAAGCAGACGCCCGGACCCGCGGGCATTTATAGCAGCGAGATGCCGGTCCGACTGAGCACGATTTCTCCCGCTTCTCCTCCTTTTCTCCGCACCAATCTTCGCATCTCAAGGCTCCGGTCGTGTGTCCGGCCGGGCCCTCTCGTTGACAACCAGGGGGCCCTATGCTAGAAACATCCGCCTCAAAACTGGGGAAGCCTGGCGTGGCGAGGCGTTTTGTTGTTTGAAACCATTCCAGCGGCAGGAACGCGTTCCAGTTTGAGGGATGCAGGGCCAGGACGGAGTAGGCTGAGGGTCGCAGCGGTCGTTGTGTGTCTGGTCACCGCCTTTCCATCCGTCGGCTCGGCGACGCACGAAGCCGATCATCGGTTCACCGTCGAAGGATTCGTCTGCGGCTCTGATGGAAAGGGAATGGCCGATACCGACGTCCTTGTCAAAGATACCAAGATCTCCTACGGCCAGGTCGTGAAGACCGACGGAGACGGGTACTACAAGGCGACGTTCCATCTGCACAATGAAAATCTCGGCGATGCGCTCCTGGTCGAGGCCAAGGGTGAACAGCAGAATCATACAATCCAGTTCGATCCCAAGGACCTGGAGTCTGAGCGTAAAGTTCACATTCATTTTGGAACCGGCTGTGTCCGCGATGTGAACAGCCCGCCTACGTGGGTGTGGTGGGGATTAGGAGGAACCGCAGCCATTGCAATCGGAGCTGTCGGATTCAGTAAGATCGCCAGGGCACGGCGCAAACAGGGGCAGAAACGAGGCAAGTCGCAGAGCAAGAGAAAGCATTAACACCGATGGCGGTCCGTGGGGCTCATGGCACCTCGCCGGATCGGTCAAGGATGTGGCGAGGGTCCGTGCGAGTAGCTTCCGGGATCTTGAGGTGTCGGCGCTTTACTGGAGTCCAGGCACTCCCGTTAAAGCGTTTTTTTTCGTCTGAAATCATAGAAGGAGTGAAAACCGTTATGACGCAATCGAGAACGCTGCAGGCATTGCTGATGGGGGTGGGGTTGATCATGAGCGGGTGTGGAGAAGGTGGCGAAGGGCCGGTGGTTCCTCCACCTCCGGCGCCCGCGGAATATGCCGACAAGCACATGCCCGCCGACTGGTGGGGAGACGCGGCCAAGGCGGAAGAAGGCCGCAAACTGTTCATTGGCGAAACAAACCCGGACGTCAACTGTGCCAGCTGTCATGGCAAGGATGGCAAGCCTGTCAAGGCCGGCGCCCGCGATTTCCGCAATGGAGAGCGCATGAAGCTCTATTCGGATTCCGTGTGGTTCTGGCGGATTTCCGAAGGCGTACCCAACACCAAGATGAAAGCCTGGAAGAGCAAGCTCTCGGACGAAGACCGCTGGAAGCTGGTCCTATTCGAGCGCAATTTCGGATTGTCCGGGAAAAAATGGGACGACGGAAAGAAGGAATGGGCGGACGCAGGCAACATGGCGGTGGCCCAAGCTGGCGCGGCTAAGTAACGACTCGACTGCATTATCCTAATCGGATTCGCGGGGGAGGGGCGGCGAGACTTATGAAAACATGGCAGCGCGGTTTGTTGGCTTGCTGTGCGCTTCTGGCGCTGTTGGGGGGAGCGGCCTTTGCGCAGACTCCTGGCGCGCCGCCGGTTGAGTTCCCGTACACGGGTAACCGGACTGCGGTCTGGATCGTTGCCCAACTCCACATCTTGTTTGCCGCATTCATCCTCGGTGCGCCGATCTTCGTCGTCATCTCCGAATGGCTCGGATATCGGAAGCATGATCCGCGCTACGATCGTCTGGCCAAGGAGGTCATGAAGGTCACGGTCATTCTCTACAGCATGACCGCCCTGACCGGCGGTTTATTCATCTTTGTCCTGCTGGCGACCTACCCGCAGTTCACCACCTGGCTCATCAATCACTTCTTTCTGGTCTTCGCGGTTATTTATCCGCTTCTCTTCATCGGGGAGACCATCCTCCTCTACATGTATTTCTATTCGTGGGATGCCTGGAAAGGAGAGAAGAAGGCCAGGCATATCGCCCTGGGTGTTCTTCTGAATTTAGTCGGCACGATTACCTTGTTCGTGATCGACGGCCCCACGTCGTTTATGAATACTCCGGTCAAGGCGGAAGGCATCTCGCCCATGGACTTTCTCGCCACCGCGAGCCTCTGGGACAAGATCTATAACTACAGCTGGATGCCGATGAATTTGCACCGCCTGGTGGGCAACGTCACGTTCGGCGGCTTCATCACCGGTCTTGTGGCTGCCTATATGTACATGGCGGCAAAGAAGGAAGACGAGCGGGCGTATTACGACTGGATGGGGTTTGTGGGAAATTTGATTGGGGTCGGTGCGCTGTTGTTTCTGCCGTTCATGGGTTATCTGCTCGCCTATGAGCTCTGCGATTACGATGCGTCGATCTGTCCGTATATGATGGCGGACCAGTTGTCGATGTTCTTCGAGATGCAGGGAGCCATGGTGGGCCTCATCTTTCTTGCCAGTAATTATTACATCTGGCTGAGCATGAAGCGCATTGAGGGAGTGGAGCGGGTCAGGATGACAATCTTTGCGCCGATGGTCATGGTGGCCCTGCCCTTTGTCATGACCTGGGCATGGACGATGTTCCCCGTGCCGGATCCCCTCTCACTCGCCATTCTGGTCCCACTGGCCCTGCTGCCCGTCGTCCTCGGCCGCTTCATCCCGTGGACAGTGTCCGCTCGGACCGTCATCAATGTCGGGTTCTTGATGGTCGTTGTCGGGGATGCCATCTGGTTGACGCCCCATGGCTTCGTACCCACGGGGGCCAAACTGGTGGCCGATTTGGAGCTGCCTTCGGATTGGAACTTTCTCGCCCTCATGCCGGCGAAGAATTCCGCGGCCTTCACGTTAGTGTTCGTCACAGTCGTGAACTACATCATTTACAACAGGGCGATCAGCCAGGGCACAATCGTGTGGGGGAAAATCGATTTTGTATCGCAGTTCGTGCTCGTGTTTCTCGCGTTTAGTGCGATTTGGACGATGGGCTTGATGGGGGCGGTCCGGTCACTGTTACGAAAATATTTTCATACTTACAATCTGCTTCCGGACTTTACCCCAGAGTCCTTCACCCCGACCTTGTCCTATTCAGCCTGGTGGATCACCGCGATTACCGTGGCCTTTTACGTGGTGGTCAGCTTCGCCATTTTTGTCACTCTGAGGCCGGCAGAGGCGAAGGGTCTTGCACCAGAAGGGACTCCGGCTCCTGCTGGCGCCAAATAAGTCGGGTCGAACCTTCATGCAGGGAAGAGGATCTCTATGGGGAACGTGATCAAGAAGGTGGTCATCGGGTTAATCGTCGGCGGCGCGCTCTTCGGCATCACGAGGGCGCTGGAATTCCCGACAGTGTTTCAGTGGATGTTCTTTGCCTATGCGATTCTCGGGACTGCCGTGTTCGTCCTCCTCGATGCTCCGTCTCTCAAGCCGGTCGGCGGAGTCAAAGCCCTCGGCGCGCTCGTCGTGTTCTACATCGTGCTATGCGTCGTCTACATTGCCGGGGCGTCTCTCTGGCCGCAGTACGATCCGGAAGACGAAAAAGGAAAGATTGAAAAGATTCTGAAGCCTAAACGCGCGGCCACGGAACAGGGAAAGGCCGAAGAATTGCTGGCCCGGGCGAAGGCGCTCGATGAGCAGGCAAAGGCCCTGGCAGCGAGGATCAAGGCGTTGGGTGGTGATCAGGCACCTGGAGCGCAGGCCGCGGGCGGCGCCGGCACCCCGCCATCCACGACCGGCGCCGCCGGCGGGGACCTCCTCAAGATCGGGGAAGACCAATGGCAGCTCCAGGAGTGCTACAACTGCCACAAGCTTCGCGGCGAGGGTGGGAAAAAACGCGGTCCGGAGCTCGATAATATCGGGAACCTCCTGACCGTCGACGACATCAAGCAGAAGATCCTCGATCCCAAGAGCTGGATGGCGGAGGGCTTCGAGAAAGAGTACGAAAAGGGCAAGATGCCCGACAAGTACAAGGATCTCATGGAAGAGCAGGACGTGGTTGCGCTCGCCTCGTGGCTGGTCACTTTCAAGAACACTTCGGTCAACACGCCGAAGCCAATCAAGAAGAAGTAAGCAGAGGCATATGCAACCGCAACTGAAATCGAAGGTCCGCTGCACAGACCGCGAAATCGGAGAGGTGACGAAGGTCATCGTCGATCCGCTCTCGCATCAGATCAGCCACATTGTCGTCTCCATGAACGGGAGCGGCGAGCGGCAGGTCGCGATGGCTCTCGTGCAGACCGTGACGGACAGTACGGTGCAGCTACGCAACACCTCCTCGGAAATCGTGGCGCTTCCGCCGTTCAACCGGGCCGAATATGTCAGTACGCACGAAGTCGAAATCGCCCATTTGGAAGACAAGCTGCACGTGACCCCGGGCGAAGTCCTGGTGCCCTTCCCTGAATTGGAAAAGAACGTCAAGCGCCGTACGTTCTTCATGAATTTTACCCATGCCATCGGATTCCTGATTGGGCTGCCGATCGCGTTTCCGATCCTCCGCTATCTCATGAAGCCCATGTACGCCCCGTTCGATAATGGATGGTTGAAGATCGGGAATGTCGGCAAGATCAAGTCGGATGACATCGGCGTCCAGTTCAAATACAAGAAAAAAGTCAAGGAAGCCTATCTGCCCGAAGCCGAGGTCGAAAAGAACATCTGGATTTTGAAAGCCACCCCCGCGGTGCTCGAGAAGGTCTACCAGGGCAAGGATATGGAATTCCGTGACGCGACCGGGAAACCGGTCTGGACGAATAAGAAAGACATCCCCTATGTCGCCTTTTCGGGCAAGTGCCCGCATCTGGGCTGCGGGTACAAGTGGCGGAAGCATAAAGTGCTCGGGCAGGTGTTCCTCTGCCCCTGCCACTTGAGCATCTACGATGCGTCCGGGAAGGTGCTCGACGGTCCGGCGCCCCGTCCGCTCGACGCGCTGCCGATCAAAGTCTCCGCGAGCGGTGAAGTCCAAATCATCGACATGGAATTCAAAGCCGGCACAAAGTCCCAAATACGGATTGTTTAAATGGCACAGTCATCGCTCCCTAGTACCGAACCCACCGTGATCGAGAAAGTCGTGGCCTTCGTCGACGAGCGCATCGGCTTGAAGCAGATGCAGGCGAAGATGCTCAACGAGCCGGTTCCAGGCGGCTCCCGTTGGGCCTACGTGTTTGGCTCCGTGCTGTTGTTCATTTTCATCATGCAGGCGCTCACGGGCATTCTCTTGATGTTCTATTACGTGCCGACCGCCGATCACGCGTATGCGAGCACGCAGTACATCATTCATGACGTGGATTACGGCTGGTTCCTCCTGAGTTACCACTTCTGGGGTTCCACCGCCATGGTCGTCTGTGTCTTTGCCCACATGTCGCAGGTCTTTCTCTGGGGCGCCTACAAACCTCCTCGCGAAATGATCTGGCTGGTCGGCCTGGCGCTGTTCGGCATCGTCATGGGGTTCGGGTTCACCGGCTACCTGCTCCCGTGGGATCAGCGCGCCTACTGGGCCACCACCGTCGGCGTGGAGATCATGGACAAGACCCCGCTGGTCGGGGATTTCATGGCCCGATTCCTCAAGGGCGGTCCGACGCCGGGCCAGATGACGCTCAGCCGATTCTTTGTCATCCACGTCATGATCCTGCCGGCCGCTCTCATGGGTCTTGCGGGCCTTCATCTGTTCCTGTTCCGAGCGGCCGGCCCGGCCGGTCCCTTTCGCGGGACGCCGGAAGAAATCCGCGCGAAGACCGATTACTTTTTCCCACGGCAGGTCTGGAAAGACATCGTCGGAATGGCCGTGGTCTTCGCCAGCATCTGTGCCTTGGCCTTTTGGGAACCGGTCGTGCTGCTGGAAGAAGCGACACCCGACCCTGGCGAATACCATCCGGAACCCGAATGGTACTTCTTGTTCTTGTTCCAGTTGTTGCGCTTGAAAGTATTCGCCGGTGAGTTCGGCCAGTTCCTTGGCGCCATCGCGTTGCCCGGCGCATTTATGGCCCTGCTGGCCGCGTTGCCGTTTATCGATCGCGATCCCGAACGGAACATCTTCAAGCGTCCGATTGCCCTCATTAGCTGGATTGCGGTGATGACGGCGATTCTTCTGTTTACGGTGTCCGCGATCATTAACCGCGAATTTCTGGATTAAGTGCGGCGCGAGCCGGCCTTATCAATCATATGAGCGACGACTCTCTCTCTCCCACGAAAATCGG
>JARDZZ010000264.1 GCA_029240595.1 Nitrospira sp.
TTCGGCGATACGCTCACCAAGCTGCTTCATGGCGGCCACGGCAGCCTCGCTGGGCAGTTTCTGCCGTTTCAGGCTGGCAACCTCATCGGAACCCTTTTTCAGATCTGCTCTGAGGTGTTCCACTTGGACGGTCAAACCACGCCGCTCCTCAAGCAATTTACGAAGAGTGTCCCATTGGACGTCTCGGCTGCGGGTTCCGAGTCGACCTTTGATCTGGTCCAAGTTATCGCGGAGGTCGCGCAAATCGTACATGAGAGGCGTGTTCCAATGGGCGGCTGAAATCTAACATCGAGGTGGCGAGGAGTCAACGAACGCCGCGTGGCGAGCCCCGTTGACAGCGGCGCGGCGAAGAGAGACCATGAGGAACATGCGCGCGATGTCCAATCCCCCTAATCCGTATGAGTCCACTCATCGAGAGCTACTCGAGCCGGCTTCATCTGCGCGGCTCGAGCTTTACGATGACGAGACGAGAGAAATTCTAAGCCGCAATGACAGTCCCGACCTATCTTTTCGCTGGAGTGTCAATCCATATCGAGGGTGTTTTCATGCCTGCGCCTATTGTTATGCGAGGCCGACGCATGAATATTGGGGCTTCGGGGCCGGAACTGATTTCGAATCGAAGATCATCGTCAAGCGTCATGCGCCGGCATTGTTGCGCCGGGCGTTTGAAAAACCGTCCTGGAAAGGGGAGTTGATCGTATTTTCCGGCAATACCGACTGCTACCAGCCGATCGAAGCCTCGCTCGAATTGACCCGCTCGTGTCTGGAGGTCTGCGTAGAGTATCGAAACCCCGTGGCCATTATCACGAAGGGTGTGTTGGTTCTCCGCGACTTGGATATCCTCAAACGGTTGCAGCAGGAAGCCTGGGTGAGGGTCTATTGCAGCATTCCCTTTGCCGATGATGAAGTGGCTCGGCGAGTTGAGCCGCAGGCTCCAACAACCCGGAAGCGTTTTGAGGCCATGGCGCGTTTGTCCGATGCCGGAATCCCCACCGGCGTTTCCATCGCTCCGGTCATCCCAGGTCTCAACGACGAAGACATCCCGGATCTCTTGCACCGCGCCAGGCAAGCCGGTGCCCGGCAAGCGATGCACACCCTGTTACGGCTGTCGACATCGGTGGAATCGGTTTTTCTCGAACGCATGGCAGAGGCCTTTCCTGAGCGGATCGGTAAAATTATCCATCGCATCCGGGAAGTTCGTGGAGGCGCCATGTCTGATAGTGCGTTCTTTTCACGTCAGCATGGACACGGACCGTATTGGGATGCGATTGAACGCTTGTTTGAAGTGGCGAAGCGGAAGGCCGGCTTCGAGGAATCCGACCACGAGCATGTGCCCATGACGTTTCGCCGACCGGGACGGGAGCAAGCACGGTTGTTCTGACGGCGAAGGGAGTGATCGCATGAAGCATAACCCCGGATTTTTGAAGTTGGTGGAGGCTGCGCGTGCACGGGTGAAGACATGCACGGTAGCCGAGGCCAAGGCGCGCCTCGATCGCGGGGAAGTCACGCACTTCATTGATGTCCGCGAAGATCATGAGTTTGGAAACGACCACGCCAAAGGGGCGCGGCACGTGGGAAAAGGCATCATCGAGCGGGACATCGAGACACTGGTCGCCGACAAGCGAGCTTCGATTGTCCTGTATTGTGGTGGAGGGTATCGATCCGCGCTCGCTGCGGATGCCTTGCAGCAAATGGGCTACACGAACGTTTCATCGATGGATGGAGGGATCAAGGCATGGAGGGAAGCGGGATATCCGATGGAATCCTGACGGAACTTCTCCGCGGAAGTCCGTCAGGCTGGGCGTTTATTTGCTGTTCACCCGGTCAAATTCCTTGATGACCTGGTCGGTCAGGTCGATGGCATCCTTGCTGTAGATCACAATCCTAATGGTCTGTTCGCTGCCCTTGTCGACGACGATCGAAAAACCACCCTTCTCGGCGACTGTCTGCGTCGCCGATGCAATTCGCTTCATGTAATCGTCTACGAGCTCTTTCTGTTTACCCTGCAGTTCCTGATTAAACTCCTGTGCTCGTTTCTGATAGTCTTGAATCTTACTGCGAAACTGCGCTTCTTTCTCTTTTTTCTCCCCCTCGCTGAGCTTGGCGCTGGCTTCCTTGAGCGTCTTTTCGGTGTTGCGCAGCTCTTCCTCATCCCTCGACAGCAGTTTCTGTCGCGTCGAGACATACTCTTTGAGACCATCGAGCGCCTTCTTTCCCGCTTTTGATTTTTCCAGTACGGCCTGGGGATCAATGACCCCCATCTTGAATTCCGCCGCTGCGGCCCAGCACGTCAGACTGAGTACCCACAACCCGACGGTCGCAAGGACAAGAACCGTCTGACCCCGAAGGGTCTTCGCGATACGCATAATGTCGGCTCCTTAATGGATGAGTATCTAAACTGGTTGAGAATAGGGAAGAATAGCGGCGGGGAATAACAGTGTCAAGGAGCCCTGGAGCCCCTGAGGCCGCTCGCAGCGGGAGGCACACGACTGGCAAGGCGGGCCGTCAGACAAAATAG
>JARDZZ010000118.1 GCA_029240595.1 Nitrospira sp.
CGTCCACGAGCAGGCCCGCGAAATCATCGAAGCCGTCCGGCGGACAAGCTCCATCTGCCAGGATTTGACGCAATATGCCAGAAAGACGTCGGCCCGCGACGATACGATGGTTTCGCTCAATAACCGTCTTGACGAGGCGTTGAAAATTGCCCGCTATGCGGTCAGTTTTCATGACATCACCGTGGACAAGCAGTACGCGGACGGGGTCGAAGCGCGAGGCAGTCCGGATGAGGTCCTTCACCTGTTGGTGAATCTGATTACCAACGCCGTGCAAGCCATGGAAAAAGACGGAGGTACGTTGAGCCTGACCACTCGCACCTCCGATGACGGCGTGAGGCTGCGCATTGCTGATACGGGGTGCGGGATTGCGCCGGACCTGCTTGGTCAGATTTTTGATCCCTTTTTCACGACCAAGGATCCCGGCAAGGGCACCGGCTTAGGGCTGTATAACGTCAAGACCATCGTGACCAAAATGCGCGGGACGATTCATGTGGAAAGCCGCCTCGCCCAGGGGACGACGTTTACGATTACTTTTCCCGCGGTTCCGGAGGAACGGACGTGACGAAGGCGACCCAGCAACCCTCTCCTGTCACGCGAGGATGGAGGCTTCAAACCAAGCTCATCGTGTCTATGCTCTTGGTCGGTGTTGTGCCACTCCTCGTTGGCCTGGGCATGGCCTTCTGGCAAGGGTCTCAGGAAATTCACGAAGTCAGTGGAGAAAGCTTCAAAGCGCTGGCCACGGAAGCCGCAAGAAAGCTCGACCTTCTCGTAGGAGAAGAGATCGCCCGCACCTCAAGAATCGCCGCCGACCCAATGATAGTCCGGGAACTCGAGCGGCGACGTGACAGGAACCTGAAGCCGGAATCCGGTCGCTACCCCATCAAGCAGGACCTTCAGCTCAAGTGGGAGAGCAAGGATCCGGCGACCGTGAAAATGATCACGGAAAATCCTGTCGCCAATCTGTTGCGAGAATACTATACGGGTGCGAGGAGCGAGCCGGATGAATTGATTCCGCAGGTGGTGCGTGGTGCCACGAAAATGCTGTTTGTGACGGATACCCAAGGGCATCTCGCCGCGGCGCTGACAGACAAGCCGCCGTTCGCCAACGGAGAATTTCTTTGGTGGAAGGGCACGTTCAACAAAGGCATCGGTCAACTCTATATCGAAGACGTGTATTTTGACGACCTGGCCCAGACGTATGCGTTCTCGATCAGCCTTCCGGTCATGGACAGTCTCCGCTATGAAGCGATTGGCGTCATCCATCGGGTGATCGATGCCAAGGAATTTTTTGGTCCATCCACTCATCCGATCCGGTTCGGAAAGACCGGGCACGTCATGCTGATCGACCATCGAGGAATCGTCGTCAGCTGTCCCATCCTTCCTACTGGAGTCCGGCTCTCCGACGCGAGCATCATTCCATTGGTCACCCAGCGAGAGTCCGGCTGGACGAGCGCACCAAGCGATGGCCATGGAGGACGCTCCTCGTCCATTATCGGCTTTTCCCCCCTTCCAGAAACAAGCCGGAATACGAATGGAGCGTTGGAAGTGGGATCATGGCATACGTTTGTCTGGCAATCATCAGATGAGCTTTTCGCCCCCATCAAGCATTTATTCACGTGGATGACGGTCTTCGGCTCGATCGCCGTCGCACTGCTGGCGACGCTCGGCTATTTGGCCGCCAAGCGCATCGTCACGCCGGTTCGCCAGCTGCAACAAGCCGCTCAATCGATCGGCCGTGGAGAACTGCGGCAGTCGATCGAGATCAAGACCGGTGATGAGTTGGAAACACTGGCTGAAGAATTCAACCGCATGAATCGGCAATTGGAAGCGGCGTTCACCGGTCTGACCGATCAAGTCACCCTGAAGACGCAGGAAGTGCAGTATTTGCAGCGATCTACCGACCAAATCCTCGATGCAGTACCGACCCCGATTCTCATCGTGGACGATCAGGAAGAGGTGTTGTACGTGAATCGGACCGGTCGGGAAGCCTTTGCCCTGACAGAGGAATCATCTGCCGGGGGGCGGCTGTTCGACATGTTGCCGGTCGAGCCTTCGCAACAGCAGCATCTACGCCAGGAACTGTGGAGTCACCAAACGACCGGCATGGCCCCTAGCTTGGCCGGTGAACCACCGGCTGCCGTAGAACACATCAGAGATCCGCTCGTTCCAGAAACGGCGACTGTCCATAGGAGCCGACAGGCGGAGCTGCAGTTGGGTGCTCACCTGTACCGCTACGAATGGTTTCGTGTGACCGGCCGACCGGGACAATCCGATCGCGTAGGGCTCGTGCTTCGAGACACGACGGACGAAAGCCGCATGCAGGAAAAGCTTGTACAAGCAGAAAAGTCGGGAAGTCTGGGCATTCTCACGGCGGGAATCGGGCACGAATTGAATAACCCCTTGTTCGGCATCATGGGGTTAGGAGAAGCACTACAGGATGAGTGCGATCCCGCGAGGGTAAAATCCTATGCTCAGGATATCATTCACCACGGCAAGCGCATGGCGGCAATCATCAGAGATTTTACCGGGATTGCGGCCCGCGAAATATCGGACCAGCGTCAGACGGTCCATTTGGAGCGTGAAATGGATCAAGCGCTCGCGGCAGTGATGGTCGGCTTGGACACGTCGCAGTTGACCATCGAGCGCACCTATGCCGGCGACACGCTGGTGATGGCTCTGCCGGACCAACTGAAGCAGGCATTCTCGAACATTATGACGAATGCCCTTCATGCCATGAAAAACCAGGGAACGTTGCGGTTGTCGACGACCGTGGGCGAAAAAACCGTTGTCGCCACTATCGCCGATACCGGTCCTGGCATTCCCAAGAACCATCTGTCGAAGATTTTTGACCCATTTTTCACAACCAAGGGCCAAGGCGAAGGCTCCGGTCTCGGACTGACGGTGGCTCGCCGCATCATAAGGAAATTCGGCGGTGACATTCGATTGGAGAGTGTCGAGGGAGCCGGTACGTCCTGCATGATCACGCTGCCGCTCATGGCTCCCGCCTCTTCATCAAAGGAGGCATCATGGACCGCTTCCGAATCGCGTACTCTACCGCAGGTCTCACGTTCCTAATCCTGGCGGTCTGGTGGGTCGCGAGCGCCTATCCCGCCAAAGACGACTCCAAAACGCCCGGCATCTCCCCGGAAAGAGTTGCGGGTTTCGTGCATGCCGTGCTCCAGGCCCACCGGACGATTTACACGACGCACATCGTCAATCGCCTCCAAGAAAAGGGGGTCGTGATGGCCGTCGAGCATTGGGAGCAGGAGAACGCCCTGCCGCTTCCCGCGCAATTTCTCCAACACTCCGGGCGGTTGGTGGCCGAGAGCGGCCAAGGGATCCGCTACCGTCTCATCGGGCTCTCACCGATCTATCAACGCAACGCCCCCGCGACCGATTTTGAGCGAAAGGGGTTGGAATTCCTCAACCGCTCCCCGGATGCACCCATTACGGGCATTGTGAGCAGCGGACGCAAACAGTATTTCCAGGCCATCTATCCGGACCGCGCCGTATCCTCCGCCTGCATCAATTGCCATAACAGCCATCCGCTGAGCCCTAAACGGGATTTCAAGATCAATGACGTGATGGGCGGCATCGCAATCACGATACCGATCGAGTGATGCCGGCCTCTGACCGACAGCCATAAGAACTGAGTAGGGCGAAAAACGCGGCCGCAAACGCTTGCGGTCCTGGGAAAGAAAGACAAACGTTGGGGACGAGACGCAGGGGGCTAGGAACCGGAATCTTGTTCAACGACCACCGCGTGTTTGGCTCGGTGTGACACCAACTCACGGACCGTGCCCGTCAATTTCGGCAGGTCGTCAGGCCAGGCCGCGACTCCCATGTCGGTGGTACCCTGCATTTTGGCGCCTTCTTCCATCATGAGCACCGGCGACTGCACTTCGCCGATTAGGATGGCGGTTTTTAATAACTGCACGCGCTCGCCTGCCGTGACGGTGGCCTTGATCCTCCCACTGCTCACAACGGTCCCGGCCATAACTAGGCCTTGTACGACGCCGTCTTCACCTACGATGACTTGACCTTTCGTGTGTATTTCTCCGTCAAGACGGCCGTCAATCCGCACGGTTCCTTCCACCCTGATTTCTCCCTTGAGATGCACGCCCTTCGCCAAGAGCGTGATGTTGTCGTCGCCACCAAATCCATTCTTTTTCATGCGGTTCCTCCCAGCTCACCGCCAAGCTTACACCAAATGAACCAGAAGCCCTAGGAGAATGTGGAAACGTTCCTGAGGCGCAATGTAAAAATGCGCTCGGTAACGCGTTAAGAAAACCCAAACCTGTGCCGGAGACGTTCCCAGATACCGCCGCCGTGCACTTCGCAATACACGGTTGGCTCAGTTCCTTCAATGAAGACTTCCTCAACCTGCTCCGGGCATTGCGAGGTGGCCAATTGTCCGGTCTTGGGATCGATGGCTCGCGCAACAATGCCGGAGGGCGGAGTAAAGGGATCTATGTGTTCCGGCAGCATCCGCCTCGCGATGTCCATCCATATCGGAAGTGCCGCTTGAGCACCGGTCAGACGGATGGCTCGTTCGTCGTCGAATCCCACCCAGACGCCGATGACGAGTTCCGAGGTATATCCGACAAACCAGGCATCACGATAGCCGTCGGTTGTCCCGGTCTTGCCGGCAATGGATCCGGTCAAGCCCAAGACTTTCGCTTTCGCAGCCGTCCCTCGCTGCACCACACCCTCCATCAGCGACGTCACCAGATAGGCTGCCTGAGGAGAGACGCCCTGGCGCCGGTCTGGTGCTGGTGTCCACAGGACGAGCCCGTCTCGATCCGATATCGCACGTAGACTTGTGGGATGGACCCAAATCCCTCGATTGGCAAGCACGCCGTATGCCGTCACCATGTCGAGCAACGAGACTGCGGGACTGCCTAAGGCCAGCGACAGATCGTTAGTCAGCGCGCTTGTCACTCCCAACTGGCGGATAACATCGAGGATGGGTTGCGTGCCGACTACCTTCGCCACACGCACTGCTGGCACGTTGAGGGACTGCTCCAACGCGCTCCGCAGCGTCACATTCCCTCGAAACTGCTTATCGTAGTTCTGAGGCGCCCACGTCACGCCTTCCGATTCAAAAGTCACCGGTTCGTCCGCCAGCAGGCTGGCCGGTGTCATATAGGGTGGCGTGCCAGTTCGGCTGGCTTCAAACGCGGCAAGGTAGACAAACGGTTTGAAGAGCGAGCCGGCCTGGCGGTGAGCTTGTACTGCTCGATTGAACTGACTGACACGGTAGTCCCGTCCGCCCACTAACGCCAACATCGCGCCGGTGGAGGGCTCCAGTATCGCCACCGCTCCCTGCAACAGTTGATCGGATCCTCTGAGGGCTGGATAGGCCCGCTCGAGTCTGGCCAATCCGTTCTCAAGGCCTTCCGTCGCAATCTGCTGCATAATTGCATCCAGCGTGCTGTCGATTCGGAGCCCTTCCGGCAACGGCGTGCCGATAGCTTCCTCTACCTGGCGCAGAACGGTGTCGAGAAAATACGGCGCATCAGCCAAGACATCGTCGGGCGGCGCCACCTGAAGCGGTTGATTGACGGCGACCTTCCATTCGTGTTCCGTCACATGGCCTTGTTCGCGCAACAGACGCAGGACGACGTCCCGACGTTGTTGAGCCAGGGCACGGTGTTTTGTCGGCGCGAATGTGTTCGGTCCTTTGACCAATCCCGCGATCATTGCCATTTCGCCTGTGGTGAGCTCGCCAACATTCTTACCGAAGTAGCGATGCGCCGCCTCTCCGACTCCATAGATCGATACGAAACCGGCTTGGCCGAGATAGATCTCATTGAGATAACTTTCGAGAATGTCCTGTTTCCGGTATTTCGTTTCCAGCACGATGGCAGCAAGCGCTTCCTTGACTTTGCGTGCGAATGTCCGTTGAGGCGTATAAAAGAGGTTCTTCGCCAACTGCTGCGTGATCGTGCTGCCGCCTTGTACCACTCCGCCTTTGGTGAGGTTTCGCCAGACCGCCCGTCCGATCGCCATCGGATCGATCCCGGGGTGCGAATAGAACCGCCGGTCTTCCACGGCCAGAATGGCTTCAACCAGGCGCGGGGGCATCTGGGACAAGGGGATCCATTCGCGCACTTGACGCGACGAGCCGCGTAAACCACTGATCAGCTCCGGCTCGAGAAAAACCGGGAAGATCGGGGTTCTGTCAGGCTCCGAGAGAACCTGTGTGACCACTCCATCTTCCAGCGCAAGAGTGACCACATTGGCCTTCACGAAGGTTTCAGGCTGCGCGTGCAGAAAAATGGTGAGCGCCTCTGGCGTGAGTTGATAGTCACCGGGCGAAGCAACGGGTGCCTTCACCGCTCGATAGCCGAGCCGCTGCAATCGTTCCGGGAGGCGTGCGACCTTCAGCGAGAGACCGGCCTTGAGCTGAAACGGAGCCGTATATAGCCGCAGCGCCGGATGATCTTCGTTTCTGGGAAGCTCAAGGAAGGTGGCGAGATACGCTCCGTAGACCAGCAGGCCGGCCACCAGCAGCACACAACTGACGGCCAGTATCAGCCCGCCACGGAAAAGCCAGCGTGAATGCAAAATGCGATTCCATGACGGCATTCGGTCAAGCATACGCGAGACCGCAAGAGAAAGCGATTGATCGCCACGAGACGTATCGGCTCACAAAGGTTTATCGCGAGGAGCCATCGGGAAGAGGTATGAGCCGGCAATCATCCCGATCGTGGCCATCAGTAATCCTGCGAGTTGTGGAGGCCAGATGGACGCTGCAGGTCCCAGCAGTTCAAAACCGATCCAACACCCCAGGCCCGCTGCGATGGCGCAGACCGCGCCTCCGCTCGTGGCACGTTTCCAGAACAGACCGGCACAGAGTGGAACAAAGGCCGCCACAAGAGTCACCTTGTAGGTGTTGACCACCAATTTGTAGATGCTGGAATCTGAACTGAGCGCAATGGTCAACACCACGAAGGCGAAGCACACGAGCACGATCCGCATGGTGGTCAGGAGCCCCTTCTCGTCCATCCGCGGCATCGCGCCTCTGATCACGTTTTCGCTCAGTATGACCGAGGGCGCCAGCAGAGTGGCACTCGAACAACTCATGACTGCCGAAAGCACCGCTCCGAAAAACATGACCTGGGCAAACACGGGCGTATGCTCGACGATTAACGTCGGCAGGACCAGCTGGAAGTCACGTTCCAGCAATGTTCCAAACTTTGTCGGATCAACCAGCAAGGCAGAATAGGCGATATACATCGGGACAAAGCAAAAGGCAAAGTACAACGCCGCGCCCATGAGGGACCCTCGGACCGCCGTCCGTTCGTTCTTCGCGCTCGTAATGCGCTGAAACACGTCTTGCTGCGGGATCGAGCCCAGCATCATGGTCACACCGGCGCCCACAAAGGGGATCCATGCATTCAGAGAAGCGGGCGGGAAGAACTCGAGCTTGCCCGCTTGCTGCGCGTGGCGGACCACCACGCCGACTCCACCGGTAAGGTCTCCGAGGACATTGGCGATATACAGTAATCCACCCACGATCACGGAAAGCTGGACGAAATCCAGAATCGCCACGGAAAACATCCCCCCGAATGTCGTATACACGAGCACGATCAGCGCACCAAGCACCATGCCAAGGGTTTGGCTGACCGCCCCCTCGGTCACCACGTTCAAGACGAGACCCAGCACTTTGAACTGTGCAGCGACCCACCCCAGATACGATGCCACGATGCACAGGGTGCACAACACTTCCACTCGTCGGTCGTAGCGGAGTCGATAGTAATCACCGACGGTCAACAGATTGAGCCGGTAGAAGCGAGGCGCAAAGAACAGCCCCGCGAGAACGAGACAAAGACTTGAGCCGAACGGATCCGCCACTACGCCCCGCAGTCCTTCTTTGGCGAACGTCGCGGAAATGCCCATGACCGCCTCTGCTCCGAACCATGTCGCAAAGACGGTGGCCATGACGATCGGCACGGGGAGACTGCGTCCGGCGATCGCAAAATCCTTGGTGTTGTGGACGCGAGTCGCCGCAAGAAGGCCG
>JARDZZ010000119.1 GCA_029240595.1 Nitrospira sp.
AGGTTGCCGAGACCATTGGCCAAGTCACTGTTTATCCGTCTTGTCAGGGCCTGCTCGGAAAAGTCGCCATCTTGTCCGAACGGCACTTCCCGCAACAGAAAGTATCGAAAGGCATCCGTCCCAAAGCGATCCACCATCCCATTAGGGTCAACGACATTGCCGCGGCTTTTTGACATCTTCTCGCCATCGACGGTCCACCATCCGTGAGCGAAGATCATCTCCGGTAACGGCAATCCCAGCGCCATCAGCATCGTGGACCAATACACCGCATGTGTGGTCAGAATATCCTTCCCAACCAAATGGACGGTGGCGGGCCAATAACGGTCGACGGAAGGGGAGGTCGGCTTATACTGCAGAGCTGACAGGTAATTGACCAGCGCATCGAACCAGACATAAGTGACATAGTCCCTATCAAAAGGCAGCTCAATGCCCCATGAGAGCCGTGACTTGGGCCGTGAAATTGAAAGGTCCCCGAGCTTCTGAGTTTCGAGAAATCCGAGGACTTCGTTACGACGCGTTTCAGGGCGGATGAAATTCGGGTGAGTCTTGATGTACTCGATGAGGCGGTCCTGATACTGACCCATTTTGAAAAAGTAGTTTCGCTCACTCAGCCGCTCGACCGGGCGTTTGCAGTCCGGACACAGCCCGTCAGCCACGTCCTTTTCAGTCCAGAACCGTTCATCAAATGTGCAATACCATCCTGTATAGGAATCCTGGTAGATCAGTTGCTTATGGAACAATTCCTGAAGATATCGTTGAACGATTTCTTTGTGCGCAGGTTCCGTCGTTCTGATGAAGGCATCATTGGTCACATTCAGGCGTTTCCAGAGCGCGTCAAATTGAGGTGCCAGCCTGTCGCAATAGGCTTGTGGCTCGATGCCGGCCTTGGCGGCGGCTTGCTGGACTTTCTGACCATGTTCGTCAAGGCCAGTAAGAAAAAAGACGTCGCGCCCTCGAAGTCGCCAGTACCGAGCGAGCACATCTGCGGCGATCGTCGTGTAGGCGTGGCCGATGTGCGGGACGTCATTGACGTAATAAATCGGCGTGGTGATGTAAAAGGTATGCTGATCGCGCATGGTCAGATTTCAACCCTAACAGTCGAAGAGGACGAAAACCAACGCCTGGTATTGACTCGTCTCACGAAACTGGCTGGGGAACCGACGTCATGATCGCATCGCGCAGGCGAAACAGAATGTTCTCAAGCGCCATCTGCAAATTCAGATGCCTGGTCGCCTGTCGTAGGGTGTGATCGATGTCGCTCAGCACGGAAAGCAGGGCGTCGGTTTGCGCCTGCCTGGCATACCGTTCCAACACAGGCACGTGATCAAGGTGGAGCAGTTGATCGCGATCGCCGCCTACTTGGATGATCACGAGATCTCGGATCCAGCGGGCAAGCCATGAAAGGAGCTCCGTCGCTCGGTCGGCTTTTGCGACGGACTCTGCCGCGGCCAGCAGCGTGGTGATTGACCGGAGAGAATCCGGACTCATGAGCTCAAGCAGTTCCTGTTGCTCGGCACGAACCTGTTTCAAGTCGGTCGACAAGGCCTCTCCGAGGCGCCCTTCGCTGATCATCGCAAGCAATCGGGCATCTGATGGCGGCATCTCCCGTTTGAGAATGAGAGCCGCCTCCACATCAGTCCGTGCCGGCGTCGCAAAGCGGAGAGACTGGCAGCGCGAGCGAATGGTCACGGGCAACGAGGCGGGCCGGCTCGTGATCAAAAGAAACAGGCTGTGATCCGGTGGTTCTTCGAGTGTTTTGAGCAGCGCGTTGGCCGCACTGATGGTTAAGCGGTCGGCGTCATCGATCAGGCAGATCTTCCGTTCGCCGATGAGAGGCCGATACACGATCTGCTGTTCGATCTCTCGGACCTGTTCGATCTTGATCTGCGGAGTTGCCAGTTCCCGGTCCGGTTCAATAACAAAGTAGTCGGGATGCGTCCGGGCCTCAATCTGTTGGCATGACCGGCACACGCCGCAGCCATCGATCCGGGTTGGCTCGGCACTGTCGCAATTGAGGGCCTGTGCGAAAGACACGGCCGTCGTTCGCTTACCGATTGAATTGTCGCCGTGAAAGAGGTAGGCATGGGCGAGCCGCTGGCGGCTCACAGCAGTTTGCAGGGATGCGATCGTCGAATGGTGGCCGACAATACTTCCAAACGGCATGCGCGCTCATCCCCCTTTACGACGTCGTTTTCCTAGCCAGCCTAACACAACAGCTTCTATTTCCGCTCGAACCACATGGGCCGGCCGATTGGCATTGATGACCTTAATTCGGCGTGGTGTTCGTGAAGCAAGTGTGAGAAATCCCTCGCGGACGCGCATATGAAACTGTCTGGACTCTCGATCCAGCCGGTTCAGTTTGCCGGACGCTTGCCGTCGTCGCGCCAAACCCACCGACACCGGAACATCGAGGAGCAAGGTGAAATGCGGCAGCAGACCGCGGGTGGCTGCGTGATTGGCAGTCTGTAACCAGGAAAGCGAAAGACGACGGCCGAAGCCTTGATAGGCGAACGTGGAATCCGCAAAACGATCACAGAGGACAATCGAGCCTCGAGCAAGAGCAGGCCGGATGAAGTGAGTGACATGCTGGCTTCTGGCCGCAAGCACAAGAAATGCCTCGGTTTCAGGCGCTATCGGTTCCGCGGATGAAGCGGAAAGAAGGGTTCCTCGAATAATCTCAGCGAGCTTGGTTCCCCCGGGTTCACGGGTATACACAACCGGATATCCGGCTTTGCGAAGAGCGGCACCAAGGAAAGCAATTTGCGTACTTTTCCCGCTGCCCTCCGGGCCTTCAAGTGTGAGAAACACCCCCCGCGCCTGACGGCTCGTCCCCGGACGCTTCATCACTCACTCCAGTGCGACTGAAAAACGGGCGGGATAGTAGTCCAAGTTATTGAAAATAGCAATAAAACCCTTGCGAGCGCGCCAGCAATATCTGTATGATGAGCGACAATCCCTGTCTACCACCATTTATGTTGAAAGCCTCGCTAAAACGCTACTTTCTGACCGGTCTCCTCGTCATCACCCCGATCTGGGGAACCTTTCTCATTTTAAAGACTCTTTTCGTGGCCGTAGATGGCATCCTTGGGGATCTCCTCGCGCAGTTGGTCCCAAACCATTATGTTCCGGGCTTGGGGATCGTCACGCTGATCCTATTGGTGTTCACCACCGGCTTGTTTGCGGCCAATTTCATCGGGAGGCAGATCGTCAAATTGTGGGAAGGCTGGCTCAATCGAGTGCCGTTGGTGCGCGGCATCTACTCGACATTGAAATCCATGATGGACATCCTCTCCTTCTCGGATCGTGGGTCCTACCATCGCGTCGTGCTCATTCAATTTCCAAAAAACGGACATTATTGCTTTGCATTTGTGACAGGCGTGTCGAAGGGCGATATGCAGGATTTGGCGCAGGAACCGCTGGTGCATGTGTATGTGCCGACCTCGCCGAATCCAACCTCCGGATATTTCCTCCTGGTTCCCGAACGCGAGGTTACCGCGGTCAACATCAGTGTTGAAGAAGCGATGAAGCTGATCGTGTCAGGCGGACTCTATTCACCATCCTCCTCACTGGGCATCTCGTTAGATCCGGAAGCCAAATGGGGGGCCGTCAAGCAGCCGGAAGCCGGAGTGCCGATCGGATGAGCCGGCTATCGCGTCAGGACGCCACCAGACATCAGGAGCCTCGAGAGACGGCCGACGGTCCCGTTCCAGGTCTGGCGGCGATAGTCATGGCTGCCGGCTTGGGAAAACGGATGCATTCCAAGCAGGCCAAGGTGCTGCATCCGGTCGCGGGGCAGGCGATGGTCTTGTACTCGGTTCAGCTGGCTCTACGTGTCGCCGGCCATCAGGTCGCCATCGTCGTGGGCCATCAGGCCGATCGCGTCAGCCAAGTCATCAAGCAGGCCACAGGAGAAAGAAGCGGACACGCACCGGTTTCAATCGTCGAACAACGGGAACTGTTGGGAACCGGCCATGCCGTCTTACAGACGCGGCCCGTGTTTCTCGAGTCTGGACGGTTCACACCCGGGCGCTTTCTCATTCTCAATGGCGATACTCCGTTGCTCAAGGAAACGACTCTGCGGCGACTGCTCGACGTCCATCAGGAGCAACAGGCCGCCGTTACCATTCTGACGGCCGTCCTCGACGATGCCAGCGGCTATGGCCGCGTGGTGAGACAGGCTTCGACCGACCATGTCTCGCGGATCGTGGAAGAGCGTGATGCCGACCCAGCGACCAAAGCCATCCATGAGATTAACGTCGGGACGTATGTCGTCGAAGGAGATTTCTTGTTTTCCGCTCTCGAAAAAATCCAGCCCACCAACGCGCAGGGTGAATTTTATCTCACCGACATCGTGCACATGGCGGTTGAAGAAGGGCGCCCGGTCGCGGCGGTTCTCCTCGAAGACCCGCATGAAGGTCTCGGTGTCAACACCAGACGGCAGTTGGCCGAGGCCGAGCAAGTCGTTCGAACGCAGATTCGTGATCGTTGGCTCGACGCCGGAGTGCGGATGATCGATCCCGCCTCGACATGGATTGACGCAGAGGTGAGGATCGGAAAAGACTCGGTGCTCTATCCGAACGTCATGTTGGAAGGGCTGACCGTGATCGGCGAGGATAGTATTGTTCGATCGGGCTGCCGAATCACCGATTGCAACATCGGCGATCGCGTCGAGATTCTCGACCACTGCGTGTTTAGCGATTCAGAGATTGAAGACGATGCGACGCTGGGGCCATTTACCCACCTCCGTCCTCATGTCGTCGTGCGCAAAGGCGCAAAGGTTGGAAATTTCGTCGAAGTCAAAAAAACCGAATTGGGAGAAGGGTCGAAGGCCAATCATCTCAGCTACCTTGGGGATGCGAAAATCGGCAAAGGCGTGAACATCGGCGCCGGCACCATCACCTGTAATTATGACGGAATGCGAAAAGCCGAAACGATCGTCCAAGACGGGGTGTTTATCGGCAGCGACACGCAATTGGTCGCTCCTGTGACGGTGGGGGAAGGGTCCGTGATTGCGGCCGGAACGACGGTCACGGAAAATGTCCCCAAGGATTCCCTCGTGATCTCGCGGGGCCGTCAGGTCACGAGACCCGGATGGGCCGCCAAGCGGCGAGCACTGTTTGGGGCGGGCGTTGCTCCGGTCTCCAATCCGAAACAGTCCAGCGGAAAATCCCGCAAGGCCGCGTCGCGAAAGCGGACCGTTAAGCCGTCAGCAAAACGATCACGATAAGACGGAGTTCGTACCATGTGCGGTATCGTGGGATACGTCGGCAGCCAGGAAGCGGTCCCTATTCTGATCGCCGGGTTAGCCAAGCTTGAATATCGGGGCTATGACTCCGCCGGCGTGGCCGTCTTGCAGGGCGAGAAAATCGAGGTCCGCAGAAGCGTGGGCAAATTGGCCAATCTGCAAAAGTCGCTCGCGGAAAAAGCCATCAATGGCGTTCTTGGCATCGGACATACCCGATGGGCCACTCACGGAAAGCCGTCGGAACAGAATGCGCACCCGCATCGATCGAATGGATGCGTCCTCGTCCACAATGGGATCATAGAGAATTATCAACCGCTCAAGCAGCAGTTGCAAAGAGAGGGCTATGCCTTCCAGTCGGAAACCGACACCGAGGTCGTGGCCCACCTCATCGATAAACATCTCCAACGCGGGTTGAACCTGGCCGACGCCGTCCGTGCAGCCACCAAGGAAGTGCGGGGGAGCTACGCGCTGGCCGTGATCTGCGAAAAAGAGCCGGAGCGGCTCATTGCAGCGCGCTCCGGCTGTCCGCTCGTCGTGGGGCGCACGAAGCAGGCCTCTTACGTGGCATCGGATGTCATGGCGATGCTGGCGCATACCCGAGACGTCATCTATCTCGAAGAAGGCGACGTGGCGAGCGTGACCCAATCCGAGGTGCAGGTGATCGATGCCGAAGGCCGGGAGGTCTCGCGGAAGACTTCCCGCGTCACATGGGACGCCTCGGCGGCGGAGAAAAGCGGATACCCTCATTTCATGTTGAAAGAGATCCACGAGCAGCCGCAGACGATTCTCGATACGATGCGCGGCCGCTATTCGTATGAAACCGGCGAAGCGGACCTCGCCGACATCGGTCTGACGCCAAGCGAGTTTTTGGCCGTGGATCGAATCTGGATCGTGGCCTGCGGGACGTCGTGGCATGCGGGACTGGTTGGCAAATATCTGTTGGAGGAAATGGTTCGGACGCCGGTCCAAGTCGACATCGGCAGTGAGTTTCGGTACCGCGATCCGCTCGTCGGGAAGCACGATCTCTTCATTACGATTTCCCAATCCGGCGAAACAGCCGACACACTCGCCGCCGCGCGGGAAGCCAAGGAAAAAGGCGCTCGCGTCCTGTCGATCGTCAATGTCGTCGGCAGCACGCTGGCCCGCGAGTCTGACGGCGTGCTCTATACCCATTGCGGGCCGGAGATCGGCGTCGCGTCCACCAAGGCATTTACGGCCCAACTGACCGCCCTCTATCTGCTGGCGCTCCATTTGGCCCGCGTCCGCAATGTGATGAATGTGGCGGACGGGAAGGCATGGCTGGACCGGCTCGTGCGGCTGCCTTCGCTGGTCGAAGGAGTGTTGGGACGGGAAGCGGAAATCGTCGCGATTGCCAAACGCTATTATAAAAAGCGCAACTTTCTGTTTCTCGGACGCGGTATCAACTATCCCATCGCGCTGGAAGGTTCCCTCAAATTGAAGGAAGTATCGTACATCCATGCGGAGGGATATGCGGCCGGCGAGATGAAACATGGGCCGATCGCGCTGATTGACCGGGACATGCCGGTGGTGGTGTTGGCACCACGAGATCGCCTGTATGAAAAGACCGTGAGTAACCTGATGGAAGTCAAGGCGCGACGGGCACCGGTCATTGCGCTCGTAGCCGAAGGGGAGAGAGAATTAGGCAGGACGGCGGATGCCGTATTTACCATTCCCGATACGCATCCCTTGATGTCGCCCATCTTGTTTACGATTCCCTTGCAGCTGCTCGCCTATCATATTGCGGTGCTGCGGGGGGCGGACGTGGATCAGCCGAGGAATCTAGCCAAGAGCGTGACGGTGGAATAGTCGGGGAAGGCGTGCTCCTGAGCACGACGGGGTGGGAGGGTGAGAATGACGGCCATGTTGAACATTCGCTACGGAATAATTGAGCGATGAAGATCACACTGGAAGATGTTGAGAAGGTGGCGAAGTTGGCGCGGCTGGAAGTGTCCCCAGCTGAGAAGGAAGCGTTTGCCAAACAACTCAGCCAAATTTTGACGCACGTCGAAAAACTGAGAGAGTACGACACAAAGGGTATTGCGCCCACCGCTGCTGTACTTGGGGCGGTGAACGTCTTCCGGGAGGACATCGTGCGGCCGTCGCTCGCTGTGGACAAGGCCTTGACCAACGCACCCGAACGAGAAGGGGACGCATTCGCGGTGCCGAAGATTATTGAGGATCGGTAACGATATCGCATGAGAGGTAAGGTGAAGTAACGATGTTCCGGCAAATGTTACGATCAAAAATTCATCGCGTCACCGTGACCGGCGCGCATCTCGAGTACGAAGGTAGTTTAACGATCGACGAAGATCTGATGGAGGCGGCCGCGATTCTCCCGTACGAGGCGATTGTATGCTCGAATCTAAACAACGGCGAGCGCTTCATGACGTATGCGATCGGTGGCCGTCGGGGCAGCGGCGATATCGTGTTGAATGGACCGACGGCGCGCAAAGCAGCGGTGGGGGACCAGATCATCATCTTTTGTTACGAGTATTACGGCGATGAGGAAATTAAGAAACATGCGCCGAGGATCGTGCGCGTCAACGAAAAGAATCAGATCGTCGAATCGAGATAACGCTCATGTCCCTGCACAAGCTCTCACTCTGCGAACTTCAGAAGAAATTCACCGCCGGTGAGGTCACGGCTACGGACATCGTGCGCGCCTATTTCCTCCGGATCGGGCAGGTGGAGCCCAAAGTCAAAGCCTATGTGACGGAGACGAAGGAAGCCGCCCTGGCGCAGGCCGGCGC
>JARDZZ010000020.1 GCA_029240595.1 Nitrospira sp.
AAGTTCATGAAATTCATGTAACACGGACATCGCCCCGGTCTTGAAACATGAGGCCCATCCGGGGAACCGGATGGGCCTTTGACGTGAGACGCTTCTGACATGCCTACATGAAGGTCGACTGTATCCTCCGCATCGTGCGACGCTGCGTGTTGACGAGTGGGTTCTTGATCCTGGTCTTCTTGGCGCCTGCCGCTGCTCAACAGTCATCATCGCTTGAGGTCGACTCCCACGCTGGGCATCATGGGCAGCACGGTCGCCCTGCGCCCGAGGCTTGGGAGGGTTCGGCGAAAGGCATCGCCTATTCAGAGCGCAATCATCACATAGCCGGTCTTCTGGTTATCTTGATGGGCGTCGCTGAACTCACCCATGCGATGCGGCTCGCCGCCTTGAGCTGGGTCCGGCTTCTGTTGCCCTCCGCCCTCTTGTGTGCTGGAGCATTCCTTCTGATATGGAGCGATCATGAAGCGTGGCCCATCGGCTCGCTGACCTTCGGCCAATCGTTCTTTGGCGACGACTACGAGATTATTCAGCACAAGATCTATGGGATGCTGGCGTTTGCAGTCGGGAGCGTGGAGTTGTTTCGACGATTGGGCCGTGCCGGCCATAGAGCGTGGGCATCGCCGCTTCCTCTCATGGCCATCGTGGGAGGCCTGATGCTGTTCGGCCACTCACACGGGTTCCATCCTTCTGCACAGAAAATTGCGACGCACCATGCGGTCATGGGAACACTGGCCCTCACCGCAGGATCGTCAAAGCTGTTCTCCACCTGGTTCACTCCGACGCCCGAAGCAGCGGCGGTCAGATGGGATTGGATTTGGGCGTTTTTCATCCTCCTGATCGGAGCACAGCTCCTCATTTATTCCGAATAAGTGTCCTTCTCCCTCGGGCGCACTGTAATTGACACCCCTCCAAACCCTGTGTTAGGTCTACAACTTCACCCATGTAAGTGGAAAGCCGGTGCGCCTTGGGGCGGCCGAATGGAGCAGTTATGGGCGGACATAGTCACTGGGCGACGATCAAACGACATAAAGGAGCCCAAGACGCCAAACGGGGGAAGATCTTTACGAGGATCATCCGCGAAGTAACGATCGCGGCCCGTGCAGGCGGAGATCCGGACGGCAATCCCAGGTTGCGGCTGGCTATTGCCAAGGCCAAGGAAGCCAATATGCCCGGTGACACCTTGAAGAAGGCGATTCAGCGCGGCACAGGCGAGTTGCCTGGTGTGACCTATGAGGAATTTTCGCTCGAAGGCTATGGTCCGGGTGGAACGGCGCTGTTGATCGAGATCACCAGCGATAACCGGAATCGGACCGTGGCGGAAATCCGCAGTGTCCTCACGAAAAATCATGGCAACATGGCCGAAGCCGGAGCCGTTTCCTGGCAGTTTCACAAAAAAGGATTGCTGACGATCGACAAGTCCAAGAGTGATGAAGACACCCTTCTTTCTCTTGCACTCGAGGCTGGAGCAGAGGATGTGAAAGTCGGGGAGAAAACATTCGAAGTCATCACGAATCCGCAAGACTTCGACGCGGTGAAGAAATCCCTGGCGGATGCGAAGATTGAGTCGTCCATGGCCGAAATTACCTATATACCCCAAAATACGATCCGGCTGGAGGAAAAGGGCGCCGAGCAAATGTTGAAACTCATGGAGATCCTGGACGAGCATGACGATGTCCAAAAGGTGCATGCCAATTTCGATATTCCTGAAGATGTGATGGAAAAGGTCGCGGCTGCGACAGCCGGCTAAATACTCATCCGCCACCGACGCATGATCGCCCACCTGACAGGCCGACTGGCCTTCAAGGCGCCCACGCATCTGGCCCTCGATGTCCACGGGGTTGGATACGAGGTGTTCATTCCCCTCAGCACCTACTATAACCTTCCGAATGCGGACGAGAGTCTGACCCTCAGTATCCATACCCACGTCAGGGAAGATGCCATCCAATTGTTCGGATTTAGTACCCGCCAGGAGAAAGATGCCTTTGTGTTGCTCATGAGTGTCTCCGGGATCGGGCCGAAGTCAGCGCTGGGCATCTTGTCCGCCTTACCCGTCGCCGATCTAGCCTCTGCAATCCAGTCGGGTGATATTGAGAAATTAGAAACAGTTCCTGGGATCGGGAAGAAATCAGCCGGTCGACTGGTACTGGAACTGAAAGATAAATTGACAAAATTCCACCCGGGAATGACGCCGGCCGTTGACCAGAGTACCTCCGGGCAGGATGATGTCTTTGACGACGCCCTTTCGGCCCTCACGAATCTCGGGTATCGGTCAACGGACGCGAAAGACGCACTCAAAACGGTTCGGAAGTCACGCCCTCAGCCGTTGAGTCTACAGGAGCTCATTCGCGAGACATTGAAACATCTGGCCAGGGTATGAGCATGCTCATGACCGCACACAGGACGAACGTCTTGACCGCCTCATCGATCACGCTGGTACTGATCGGCCTTCTTCAGCCTGCGCTGGCTCCCGTCGCGTGGGCGGGGGACGCCTCTGCAGAGCTGAAAAGCATCCGCAAGACCTGTGGAAAATGTCCCGATGGATATGCCACAACCGGCGTGACCGAGGCGCCTGAACTATGCAAAGGCGGCGATCCCACCTTGACGCAGTGTGTTCCCCTGGGTGTGAACATGCTGCCGGTTTGCGGATCCTGTCCCGACGGGTATCGAGAAGTCGGCCATTCATCCGTGCCGGCACGTTGTGGAAGCCAGGACGGAGGACGGCTTGCGCAGTGTCAATTGGAGACCATGGAACAACATCTCCCTGATCCGGCACAGGGTGGCAAAATCTGCCCTCCGGATTGCGGTAGCACGCCGCCTCCCGGGCGAGGCACGCTCCCACCTCCACCGAAATACGTCCCGGCGCCCGATACACCGCAGTAAGATTGACGTGGAGATTCGCGGATTATGACTCGTGTCGTCAATGCCCAGCTGACAGATGAAGAACGGAGCTTGGAGCAGCACCTCCGTCCGCAGACCCTGAGTGAGTACATTGGGCAGGCGCGAATGAAAGATTCCTTACGAATCTGCATCGAGGCGGCAAAGCAGCGACGAGAGCCTCTGGACCATGCGATTTTCTATGGTCCGCCGGGCCTGGGAAAGACGACCATCGCTCACATCATTGCACGTGAAATGGGCGGGACGTTTTGCGCCACCTCGGGGCTCGTTTTAACGCATGCCGGTGATCTGGCTGCTATCTTGACGAACTTACAGGAACACGACGTCCTCTTCATTGATGAGATTCATCGCTTGCCGGCCGCGGTCGAGGAAGCGCTGTATCCGGCAATGGAGGATTTCCAGCTCGATCTGGTCGTCGGGCAAGGGCCAGCGGCGCGGACGGTCAAGTTGGACCTCCCTCGGTTCACTCTTGTGGGAGCGACGACGAAGGCGGGGTCTCTGACTTCGCCGCTCCGAGACCGCTTCGGGCTCGTTCATCGGCTGGAATTCTATTCACCGGCCGAACTGGAAGTCATCGTCATGCGCTCGGCCCGTTTGCTCGGCATCCCCATTGACCAGGAGGGCGCTGCGGAGATCGCATGCCGCGCACGCGGGACACCTCGCATTGTCAACCGGCTGATCAAGCGCGTCCGCGACTATGCGCAAGTGAAGGCTCAAGGAGAGATTACCCGAGCAGTCGCTCAGGAGGCCCTGGCGTGGCTGGGCGTCGATGCCGCCGGTTTCGATGAGATGGATCGGCATATCCTCCTGACGATCATCGATAAATTCGGTGGCGGACCGGTGGGGGTGGAGTCTCTCGCCGCCGCTGTTCAGGAAGACAGGAGCACCCTCGAGGACGTCCACGAACCCTACCTCATCCAGGCTGGCTTTCTGGACCGGACCGGTCGAGGCCGGCAGGTCACGAAAGCTGCGCTCGACCACTTCAAGCGGCCGTCTTCTCTCCTCTACTGAGCCCTTTTTCGTTTCGCAGCCGCCCGCAGTGGATCACACAAGTTCCTGAAAGTGTTAGGCTCTCCTTGCTTTCCTGGGAGCGGTTCCTGTATCATTCGTTGCTTACTCACGCCCGTCCTGCCTCTGGACGCTCGTCCAACTTATGGGGCACGGGTCGAGGGGGTCCCATTCATGCCGGGTGACCTTTCCGATTACCGGAAAGAAATCGATCGCATCGATGACGAGATCTTACGTCTCCTCAACGAGCGTTCCAAAAGTGTGGTTCAAATCGGCAGACTGAAAATGTTGCAAGATGCCGGGGCGAACCTGCATACGCCCGCGCGCGAGGCCGCCATTATCGAGCGGCTCGTCGCCCAAAATACCGGTCCGTTCCCTTCCGATGCCATTCGCCCCGTCTACCGGGAGATCATGTCGGCGTCTCTGTCTCTGGAAGGTCCGCAAAAGGTGGCCTACCTTGGACCGCGGGCGACGTTCACCCATATGGCCTGCACGCAAAAGTTTGGCGCGTCCGCGCAGTATGTGCCGGTCAACAGCATCAAGGAAGTGTTCAGCGAAGTGGAGCGGGGTCGTGCCAATTTTGGCGTGGTCCCGATCGAGAATACGACAGAGGGTGTGGTGAACCATACCCTCGACATGTTTATCGATTCCAACCTCTTGATCTATGGGGAGGTTCTTCAGGAAGTCTCCCATCATCTGATGTCGAAGTCCGGGGCTGCGGAGGACATAAAGAAAATCTGCTCCCATCCCCACGCCATCGCCCAATGCCGAAACTGGCTCGAGACGAATATGCCCCACGTTCCGGTTTCGGAGGTCGCGAGTACGGCCCGGGCAGCCGAGATGTGCCTGGACGATTCCTCGATCGCAGCCATTGCTTCCGAGTTAGCGTCGCAGCTCTATGGATTAAAGGTCATCAAGTCCCGCATCGAAGACAATCTCAACAACTTTACGCGGTTCCTCGTGTTGTCGCAAAAACCACCTCAACGCACAGGCAAAGACAAGACGTCGCTCATGCTCTCCATTAAAGACAAGGTGGGTGCGCTCTATGACTTGCTGCGTCCCTTTGCGTCTCATGGGCTGAGCATGACCAAGATCGAGTCGCGCCCCTCACGGCGCAAGGCCTGGGAATACATTTTCTTCGTCGACATCGAGGGCCATATTGAAGAGGAGCGCGTCAAGAAGGCGGTCGAGGAAATCACCGGACGCTGTCTCTTCATGAAAGTCCTCGGCTCTTATCCAGCCCATAGCTGATTCTATGACGCTTCACGTCCACCCTGATATCGCCGCCTTAAGTCCGTACGTGCCGGGTAAGCCCATCGAAGAACTCCAACGTGAATTGGGCCTGAGCCGAGTCATTAAGCTGGCCTCAAACGAAAATCCGTTGGGACCGTCGCCGAAAGCTTTGGCGGTGATCAACGAGTGTGCGGCGACATTGCATCGGTATCCGGACGGCGGGGCGTTCAAATTGCGCCAGGCGCTGGCTCATCGATGGAAAGTGACCGACGAGCAGATCATTCTTGGCAACGGCTCAGATGAAATTCTCGGGCTCCTCGCTCGAACGTTTCTGTCGCCCGGTGACGAAGCGGTCATGGCCGACCACACCTTCGTCATTTACCACATGGAAGTCATGGCCGCGCATGGCAAGGCGGTCACCGTCCCGCTGAAAGACTGGCGTCACGATGTTGCTGCAATGGCCAGTGCGATTACGGATCGGACGCGCCTCGTGTTCCTGTGCAATCCCAACAATCCCACGGGAACGATGGTGTCGGCCGAAGAAGTTGCATGGCTGCTCGGGCGCGTCCCTGACCACGTCGTGGTGGTCTTCGATGAGGCCTATTTTGAGTATGTGCGCAGTTCCGAGTTCCCCGATTCCATGGCCTGGATCAAGGAAGGACGCCATGTCATCGTGCTGCGGACGTTCTCCAAGATCTACGGCCTCGCCGGATTGCGCATCGGCTATGGAGTCACTACGGGCGAGATTGCGAATCTTTTGAACCGTGTGAGGCCGCCTTTCAATGCCAACAGCATTGCTCAGCGCGCAGCGCTTGCCGCGCTGGATGATGACGAGCATGTCGCGAGGAGCCGGGCAGTGAATCAGGCCGGCATGGAACAGATCGCGAATGGATTGCGGGCGCTCGGATTAGCGCCGATCAATAGTGAAGCCAATTTCGTCTATGTTGATGTCGGTCGCGACGGCCGTTACGTATTCGATGCGATGTTGCGTCACGGCGTGATCGTCCGTCATATCGAGGGACGTATGATACGGGTAACGATCGGACAGGCAGAAGAAAACCGGGTGTTCTTGGCTGCACTTGCACAGGTCTTACAGCAGGGTGAACAAGGGTGAGGTTGTTATGATCATCGTGTTGAAGCCGGAGGCATCGGAACGCGAAGTCGATCATATCGTCGATCGACTGCGTGAACTGGGGTTAAAATCGCAGCTCTCGACCGGACAGGAACGAACCATCATCGGGGTCATCGGCGATGATCGCATACTTCAAAACCAGCCGCTCACAGCCTTGCCCGGCGTTGAAAGCGTGCTGCCGATCCTGGCTCCCTGGAAACTGGTCAGCCGAGAATTTAAGAAAGAAGGCACGATCATTGATGTCGGAGGGGTCAAGATCGGGGGCAACAAGCTCGCAATCATGGCGGGCCCGTGTGCCGTCGAACGCCTCGAACTGACCGTCGGCATTGCGCATGAGGTCAAGGCGGCGGGAGCCAGCGTGCTACGTGGCGGCGCGTACAAGCCGCGCACCTCTCCCTACTCGTTTCAAGGACTGGGTCGTGAAGGATTGGACTATCTGGCTGAGGCGAGAAAACAAACAGGGTTGCCAGTGGTCAGCGAAATTCTCGATACCCGTGACATCGAGTTGTTTCTCGAAAAAGCTGACATCATCCAGATCGGTGCGCGGAACATGCAAAACTTTGAATTGTTAAAGGAAGTGGGTGCTTACGACAAGCCTGTGCTCTTAAAGCGTGGGCTGTCGGCTACCATCAAGGAATTTCTGCTGTCGGCGGAGTACATCATGTCGCGCGGAAACCGGAATGTGATGCTCTGTGAGCGGGGTATACGCACCTTCGAGACGCAGTACCGCAACACCCTCGATCTTGCCGCTATTCCCACGTTGAAGGAGCTGTCCCATCTGCCGGTCATCGTCGATCCCAGCCATGCCACCGGCAAATGGAATCTGGTGGCTCCAATGTCCAAGGCTGCCGTAGCTGCCGGTGCCGACGGGATTCTCATTGAAGTCCATTCGAATCCCGAATGCGCATTATGCGATGGCGAAGAGTCGATCAAGCCGCTCAAGTTCAAAGAATTGATGCATGATATGCGGAAGATCGCGATCGCGGTGGGAAGAGAAGTGTAATGGCGCGGCTTTTTCGCCAGGCCGCCATTATCGGTGTCGGCCTGATCGGTGGTTCCCTCGGCATGATCCTTCGCCGGAAAGGATTGGCGTCCAGCGTCGTGGGCGTCGGACGGCGCATCGAGAATCTCAAGCTGGCGGTCAAATTAGGGGCGATCGATCATTACGTCGTCGATGCCAAGGAGGGCGTGAAAGATGCCGATGTCGTCGTCCTGGCGACGCCGGTTGATACCTATCAACGCCACTTGGAGGAATGGGCCTCGTGTTTGAAGTCTGGTGCGATTGTGTCGGACGTGGGAAGTGTGAAAGGCGAGTTAGTCGAGCAGTGCGAACGCCTCATGCCGGACGGCGTTCATTTTGTCGGCGCGCATCCCATCGCCGGCAAGGAGAAAACGGGCGTCGCCGCGGGGTCGGAGGACCTTTTTTCGGGAATGCGGTGCATTGTGACGCCCACCAAACAGACGGATCCGCAGGCACTCGAACGGGTAAGGACGCTGTGGCAGGAAGCGGGGTCGACGGTGCTCACGATGGATCCGCTTCTCCACGACAAAATTCTTGGAGCGGTGAGTCATCTGCCGCACGTCGTGGCCTTTGCATTAATGGGCGCCTTGATCGATATCCGCACGGAGGTTCCGTCGCTCGATCTGGCCGGCCATTCCGGCGGCGGGTTGCGGGATACGACCCGAATCGCGGCCAGCTCTCCCGAGATGTGGCGCGACATTTTTCTGTGGAACCGGGACAATGTGGTCGCCTTTATCGACGCGTATGAACGCTCGTTGGGAGAGTTGAAACAATTGATTCGCACGGGCGATGCGGCGGGAATTGAAAAGGCGTTGGAGCGGGCGAAGCAGGAACGCGAGAAATTCCCGGTCCGCACCGGATAGTCGGCTGGAGGAGAACGGGCAAACTTGAAGACGTTGACGATCACACCGGGCCGGCCGCTGCGGGGAACAATTGCCGTTCCCGGCGATAAATCCATTACGCATCGGGCGATTATTCTTACGGCTCTCGCCGAAGGCATGGGACGCATTAAACGCTATTGCCGTGGCGAAGACTGCCTCAATACCATGCGTGCGTTGCAGGCGTTGGGTGTGCGTATCGATGAAGCCGACGATGAGCTCTGTGTGCATGGAAAGGGTCTGTGGGGACTGAATGAACCGGCAGTGGTCCTCGATTGCGGAAACTCGGGTACCGGAATCCGTCTGCTTACCGGGCTTCTAGCGGGTCAGGATTTTTTCAGTGTTCTCACGGGAGATGCGTCCATTCGACGTCGTCCGATGGGACGAATCGTCAAACCTCTACGCGAGATGGGCGCCACGATCGCCGGGCGCAAAGGTGGAGAACTGGCGCCCTTGGCCGTGACAGGGACAACGCTTCGTGCGCTTACCTACACCTCCCCTGTCGCCAGTGCCCAGATCAAATCCTCACTCTTGTTCGCGGCACTCTTCGCCAAAGGCACGAGCCGTTTCTCCGAGCCCAGGCTCTCGCGTGATCATACTGAGCGACTGTTTCAATTCTATGGCTTGCCGCTGACTCGGGACGGCCTGACTTTGACCATGGAGGGGCGACCTTCTGTCGGCTGGACTGCTGCAGCTGAATTGACCGTACCAGGGGATTTCTCGGCCGCGGCCTTTTTCATTGTGGGCGGGACCATCGTGCCGGATTCCGACGTGACGATTACCGGCGTTGGGATCAATCCTACGAGGACTGGACTCCTCGAGATTCTCCAGCGCATGGGCGGCGACATTCAGGTGGAAAACTATCGAGACGAAGCTGGCGAACCGGTCGCGGACATCCGTGTGCGGTCTGCTCCGCTCCATGGGGTGACGATTGGTCCAGAGTGGATTCCTCAGTCTATTGATGAATTTCCGATTCTCTGCGTAGCGGCAGCCGTCGCGTCGGGTCAAACCATCGTGACCGGAGCCCAGGAATTGCGCGTCAAAGAGAGCGACCGGATCGCGACCATGGGCGCCGAACTCCGTGCCATGGGTGCACAGATAAATGAGAAGGCTGACGGGATGGTCATTGAAGGCCTGGGGCACGCTCGAGGCAACGGACGCCTGAGAGGCACCGACGGGAAGAGTCATGGGGATCATCGGGTGGCGATGTCAATTGCCATTGCAGGGTTGACGGCGCTGAACGAAACGCGTGTGCACGACGCGGACTGTATCGAGACGTCGTTTCCTGATTTCGATCAGGTCCTTACGCAACTGACTTCGTAGAAGAAAGGTGTCTGAGTTCCATGATTGTGGCGATCGACGGCCCAGCTGGTGTGGGGAAAAGCACGGTAGCAAAGTTGTTGGCTTCGAGGCTGGGATTTTTGTATCTCGACACGGGGGCGCTCTACCGGTCCGTGGGTCTGGCGGTTCTTCATCATGGTATCCAGCCCCACGACGAGACGGCAGTGGGTGGGCTTCTGCCGAAGCTGTCTCTCAAGATTGAGGTCGCGAACCACACCGTGCACGTCTCATTAAATGGGAAAGATGTCACGGGAGAATTGCGAACGCCGGCAGTTTCTGCAGCCGCTTCGATCGTCTCAGCCATTCCCGAAGTCAGGGCCTGGCTGTTGCCGATCCAACGACAGATCGGACAAAAAGGTTCCGTCGTGGCAGAAGGGCGTGATGTCGGTACGAAAGTGTTCCCGGCCGCTCCGGTAAAATTTTTTCTTGAAGCAGATCCGACCGTTCGCGCCGACCGCCGGCATCGCGAACTGGTGGCCGCCGGGCACAGCCGGGCCATCGAGCAGACGAGTGCCGAGTTAGCCGGGCGGGACAACCGAGACCGGTCGCGATCCGCGGCGCCGCTGGTGGCGGCTGACGATGCCCATCATATTGATACGTCCCGTTTGTCGGCCGAAGAAGTCGTCGAACGGATGTTGGCGGTGGTGACGGCCAAATTGTGAGTTCGGTTGCATATGGGATCTTATGGGTTCTGGCGCGGGCGATCGCGTGGCTCTGTTTCCGGTTTCGCGTCGAGGGCGCGGTGCCGAAGCAAGGCGGTGTGCTTGTTGCTGCCAACCATGCCAGCTATTTCGACATTCCGTTACTGGGGTGCGGCATGTTCAGGCGCGCGTGGTATCTGGGTCGAAGTGATTTGTTTATCCCCGGCTTGAAGGTGATCTTGCGATGGCTTGGCTGGATCCCGCTCAAGCTGGGAAGGCTGGATCGTAAGGCAATCGATCAGGCGATTGCCCTGATTAAGGCGGGGAAGGTTGTGGTGATTTTTCCAGAGGGAGGACGGAGTCTCGATGGCCGTCTGCGGCAGGCCAAGGCTGGTCTCGGTATGATCGTCGCTCAAACCGGGTGTCCTGTGGTGCCGGCGTATCTCAAGGGCACCTTTGACGTGTTGCCCGCCGGTGCCAAACGGCCACGGTTCCACCCCGTGTCTGTGTCATTCGGTCCACCGCTGTCATTCTCGACTACCGGGAACGGTGACGGGAAGCAGTTTTATCAAAACGTGAGTCGAGTCGTGATGGAGCGGATTGCCGCACTCGGCGGGGTGGCTCCGCCGCCGCATCATGCAAGTGCCGGCGCTCGCAACGCTGAGTGAGCACCGGTGTTACTGATCATCAGCACCCGACAGTCGTCGGAAGAGTAGGATCGTCCCCATGAGCACGGTTTCGAAAACGAACGAGCCGCAGTTGGATCGTGAAGCACTGGCCGCTCTCTACGAGGAAACGTTCAAAAACCTCGAAGAAGGCACCATTACGGAAGGTCGCGTTGTCGCCTTGGCCAAGGACAAGGTTGTGGTCGATATCGGATACAAGTCGGAAGGGATGATCCCTAGCGACCAGTTTTCCCATGACGATCTGCAGCAGCTAAAGATCGGCGACCGGATTCAAGTGTATATCGAGGAATGCGAGGACGCAGACGGCAATCTCATTCTTTCCAAAGAAAAAGCCGACAAGATGAAGATTTGGGAAGAATTGGAAAAGCTCTATAAGGAAGAGAAGAGCATCGACGGTAAAGTGGTTTCTCGCATCAAGGGCGGCATGATGGTGGATATTGGCGTGAAGGCGTTCCTGCCGGGGTCGCAGATCGATCTCCATCCGGTGCGCGATCTGGATGGATTGGTCGGCCGAACGTTCCCGATGAAGATCATCAAAATCAATCACCGCCGTGGAAACGTGGTCGTGTCTCGCCGCGTGCTGCTCGAAGAAACCCGAGACAAGAAACGCCAGACGACGCTCGCTACCTTAAAGGAAGGGCAGTTGATTCAGGGGATGGTCAAGAACATCACCGATTATGGAGCCTTCATCGACCTGGGCGGGATCGATGGCTTGCTCCACATCACGGACATGTCCTGGGGCCGTGTCGGACATCCTTCGGAAATGTTCAACGTCGGCGATCGTGTCGAAGTGAGTGTGCTCAAATACGATCGTGAAACCGGCAGGATCTCGCTGGGGCTCAAGCAAAAATCTGCCGATCCGTGGACAAATGTGGCGGGGAAGTATCCGATTGGCACGCGCGTCAAAGGTCGTGTCGTCAGCCTGACCGATTACGGGGCGTTCGTTGAGCTTGAACCTGGAGTGGAAGGCCTGGTCCATGTTTCGGAGATGTCGTGGACCCACGAAGTGCGCCATCCGTCACGTGTGGTCGCCATCGGCGATCAGGTTGAAGCCGCCGTGCTCAATGTGGATCCCGCGAGCCGAAAAATTTCGCTCGGCATGAAACAGACGGCGCCGAACCCTTGGGACATGGTCGAAGGAAAGTATCCCCTCGGCACCCGCATCGAAGGAAAGGTGAAGAGCCTGACCGATTTCGGCGCCTTCATCGGGCTCGACGAAGGGATCGACGGATTGATCCACATTTCCGACATGTCTTGGACCAAGCACATCAAGCATCCGTCGGAGATTTTCAAGAAAGGCCAGAAAGTGGAGGCCGTCGTCCTGCGGATTGACAAGGAAAAGGAACGGCTGTCGCTCGGCTACAAGCAGCTCTCGCGTGATCCATGGGACGACGAGATTCCCAATCGGTACCGCGTGGGAGATCCGGCCGTGGGGAAAGTGAGCAAAGTGGCGGATTTCGGAATTTTCGTCGAGTTAGACGGCGGTGTAGAAGGATTGATCCATGTCAGCGAGTCGGGATTGGATCAAAGTGCGAAGCTCGAAGAGAAGTTCAAGTTACAGGATGAAGTGACGGCGAAGATCATCAAGGTCGACCGTGAAGAGCGGAAGATTGCGCTCAGCCTCCGCGATCATCAATTGGACTCCGACCGTCGGCATGTGGATGAGTACCACGCGACTCAAGGGACTCCTGACCAGAGTCTCGGACGGGCAGCCAAACAAAGCCGCAAACGCGGAGCCGACGACGACAAATAGATGGTGACCTCTCGGCGCCGGAGCGTGCATCTCCGGCGCCGGCTATGCGTGGAGTCCGATTGAGCAGGAGACAACAGGAAAACCGCCAAAGCGATCGTGGCTTCGCCGGATACTTCTCGTGGCAGGCATCGGTATCGCTCTTCTGCTTCTCCTCAATGTATTGTTTCCTGATTTGGATCTGTCGACGGAGGACCGTGTCGCGTTAATTCGTGTTGAAGGGGTCATCCTGGATGCTCAATCCACGGTCACGGAGTTGAAACGGTTCGGAGAAAACCCATCCATTAAAGCCATTGTCTTGCGGATCGACAGTCCGGGCGGCGGGGTCGTTCCGTCTCAGGAGATCTATGACGCCGTGCAGCGGGTGCGCAACAAGCACAATAAGGCGGTGATCGCTTCGATGGGCACCGTGGCAGCTTCGGGCGGCTATTATATCGCCGCGGCAACGGATCGGATCATCGCGAATCCCGGCACCTTGACCGGGAGCATCGGCGTGATCATGGAAACGGCGAATGTCGAAGGGTTGCTCAAAAAGATCGGCGTCGAAGGTATTGTCGTGAAGAGCGGAAAGTTCAAAGACGTGGGGTCGCCACTCAGGAAAATGACCGAGGAAGAGCAGAAACTGCTTCAATCGGTGATGGACGACGTCCACCAACAATTCATCGATGCAGTGGCAGAAGGGCGCGCGTTAGAACCAGCGGCGGTTCAGGCATTGGCCGATGGCCGAATCTTTACCGGCCGGCAAGCCAAGGAAGCAAAGCTTGTCGATGAGTTAGGCAATCTGGATGACGCGATTCAGCTGGCGGCCGATTTGGCCGGGATTGAAGGTGAGCCCAAGGTCATCGAGCCACGCCGGCGTTTCTCCATCCGTGAGTTTCTCGAGTCGCGATTCTCGGCGTTGTTCCCGAAGTTGGACTTCTATTCGGGGGTGAGCCTCAAATACCTCATGGCGTTTTAATCGGTCGGAGCGGCTGGCAGCTGCTCGTCCAAGCGAAAGGGGAATCCGTATGACCAAGGCGCAGATTATTGAGCGGGTCTCTGAGCAAGTCACGACGCTGACAAAACGCCAAGCAGAGATCGTCGTGAACACGATCTTCGATTGCGTCAGAGACTCACTGAAGAACGGCGATAAAACGGAAATCCGAGGGTTTGGAAGCTTTCGCCTCCGATCACGGCGCATGAAGGAAGGACGCAATCCGAAGACCGGCGCCACCGTCGCAGTGCCTGCGAAGAAAGTTCCCTTCTTCAAGGCGGGGAAGGAGCTCAAGGAATTGCTCAACCAGTAGGATATATAAAGGAAGATCCAATGGCTGCATCAGATTCCAACGATACGGCTACCGCAGAAGTCCGATGGACCGAAGGCGCATTGAAGCGCATGGAGCGCGCTCCGATATTTTTGCGTGGGATGGTCCGCCGTCTGGCAGAAAAAAAGGCACGGGAACTCGGCTATGCTGAGATTACCGAAGCTACGCTGGAACAGTTCAAGAGCCAGATGATGGGCGGGATGGGCGGTGCTTCGGGCATGGCCCAGGCCGCGGAAGACATGGCCCAGGGCCGGCTGCCATGGACGGCGGCGGCGAAGGAGCGGTTGAACACCGTGCCGGAGTTCATGCGCGGCATGATCAGGCAAATCGCCGAAGAGGTCGCCAGGGAAGGCGGCCACATGGAAGTCAACGTCGACCTCTTTGAGCGGGTCGAGGCCATGGGGGATGTGCGCGAGGCGGCTGCCCCCCCGCTCGTCTGGACGGAAGGAGCCCTTGCGCGTCTGCAGGACAAGCTGAAGCAGTCGCCTCCCATCGCAGTGGAATTCGTCACGGACATGCTCAAGCGTGATACTGAAGATCTCGCTCGCGAGAAGGGTTTGACCCAGATCGATGAGCAGGTGCTCATCCAATTATGGGACGCTCCGCAAGAACGAGTCGCCTGGACGGACGAAGCCTGGAAACGGCTCCAGACCTCTCCTGACTTTGTGCGAAGCGGGATTCGCAAGGCCGCCGAACGACGCGCGCGAAAACTCGGTTTGAAGGAAATTGACTCGGAACACCTGACGGGGTTTCGAAATCAAGCGATGATGAAAGCCGTGAAACGAATTCGTTCGTTCGGGTACAACGAGCTGACCTTCGAGGCCTTTGACACCGCGCTTGAGAAGACCAAACGGTTACAAGGCAATGAACAAGCCGAAAAACGTCTTCAGGAAATTCGCAGCCACTTTGCCGATCCTGACACGAAGAAACCCGAGGGGGGAACGCTGGGGGCTGAATTGATGGGCCGCTTCCGACGCTACCTCAAGGGGGAAGGAAGTCTGTAACAGTGGCCCAGGGGGTTCCTCTTCCGGGGCCATCTCTTTATCCGGGCTTCTCCAAAAGCATTGTCGTAACCGCCTAATTCTCGTTCCTAGCCCGGTCAATGCGAGACCGGCCCTGGCCAGCCGGCGCCAACCAAGTAGGATAGTCCGAGTTGGCGGGTTGGTCTCAGTGCGCCGCGATCTGCTGTGGCCAAAATTTGTGTCGAATCTGCGGGAGCGGCTCGTTGTCGAGGTTGGGAATGTCGTACAGACAACGGTCGATCAGTGCCACTTCCTCTTCGGTCAGTTCCAAGGCGACCTTTTTCTTCCAGAACTGATCGAGGGTGAAATAGTCGCCGGACTGCGGCTTCTCCGCCAACAGCGCTTTCATCTTCTCGAACCCGGCAGTATCCACGCCGGGAATGCGTCCCTTATTCCGGTCGTGACACCAATGCAGGACTTCTGCAATTCCATACAACGTCGTATCGATCTTCACGGTCTTGCCCATGGATTCCTCCTTGCAAAAGGACTGTAGTCTAACCCAGATTCAAACGGACTTTCAAAGCCCATCTTACCGGTGCAATCGTTCCGGCTCTGGGCCTGTTCGTTGCCAGGAGAAAGGCGCCGCCGGTATACTAGCGAGCCTTCAACACGGGATCACGCCTGGGAGCAGTGGACGGACGGGAGGCTGTCTTGCGGGAAATGCGTGAGTTCACAACGACATGGAGCTGCACGTGTCTCATTTCGGGCCTGCTCGCCGTGATGAGCGGTGCCTGCTCGAAGCAGGATCCGTATGTCCCGCCCGATCTCTTCTATTACTTCGCGAGCTATAAAGTCGGTAAAAACCCCACGACGATCACCCCCTTTGACATCAACCAGGACGGAGTGACCGATCTCATGACGACCAATGTGAGCAGCAACACGCTCTCACTTCTGATCGGTAACGGAGACGGAACCTTCCACGATCACGTACAGCTTCACGTATGCCAGGAACCCAGATCGTTAGCCACCGGGGCATTCAATGCCGACTCTTATCCGGACATCGCGTTGGCATGCGCCGGCGGGGATGAGGTCGCTGTCTTGTTCGGGCGAGCAGACGGCAAGTTTCAGGAAGGCCCCCAATATCCTGTCCATCGGACACCGGTGGCGATTGCGAGTGATGATTTGAACGGCGACGGCATGGCCGATCTTGTGGTCGCGTTACGCAATGACAAAATCAAGGTGTTTTTGGGGCAGGGCAACGGTGAGTTTCGACACGGGGCGCAGTATGAGTACGGTGATACACCGACCTCGGTCGCTTTGTCAGATCTGAACGGAGACGGGAAGACCGACCTGGTCGTGACAAACGGAGGACCGATGTCCAATGCCGTGTCCATTTGGCTTGGAAATGGAGACGGCAGCTTTCGATCTCCGACGGATTATCGCTCCGGTCGACGCCCTTTGGGCGTGAGCGTCGCCGATTTTAACAACGACCGCATCCGCGATCTTCTTGTGATCAATGGTGAACGCGACAGTTTTTCCATATTTCTGGGAAATGGCAATGCCACTTTCCAGGCAGCACATGATTCTGGCGCAAATGCCGGCCCAAACTTCGGGCTGGCCCGGGACTTCAACGGGGATCATCGGACCGATGTCGCGATCGTCAACTTGCAGTCAAGCGATCTCTCAATCCTGTTCGGCCGTGGAGATGGCACATTCGAATATCCACCGAGGAACTACCGGACAAAGGCAGGTCCGTTCGCTCTCGCGCTGTACCGAGTAACCAGCACTGAAGTCGAAGAGCCTGGGCTGGTGACCGCCGACAATGGCGACGGCTCAGTCTCAATTTTCCTCCATCGCGGCTTGAAGGGGGGGGCGAGGCCAAAGACTGCCGCCTCATCGCAGTCGACTCAATAGGGTATCACGACGGAGCGGCGAAACAGCGCAGTCAGCTTGACAGTCCTGGACCCCTCGGCTACAGTGGCCGACAGGCGCCGTTTGATGTAGGTGGCTGCCTCGTACGGGGACAGCGGTGAGATCCTTTTCGTGGTGGTTCGGAATGGGCGCACTCCTGACCCTGTCCGTTCTGATGGTTCAAGGAGGCGTGCGCGACTTGTTTGACGGTTCGCATCCCAGTGGCGGTGCGAGCCCCTACGTGTCTTTCGCCACCACAATTTTTGGCGGTGGACTGTTGGCCGGTTGTTTGGCATTGGTGATGAAGCGCATTCGATAGACCGGGTACGAGCGAGAGCCATGGATTGTCTCAAGTGCAAAGGGTTCATGATGGTCGAGCGGCACTACACGCTCATGAATCGACGTCTCTATGCCCGCTGTCTGAATTGCGGGTTTTGGATCGACCTCGCGGATCTGCTTCGTTTTTTCCATAAAGTCATCGACAGTGGATTCCGGGGCAGCAAGGTCCGCGAATCGTTCACTCTTTGAGGAAGACTGTGCAGGCCACGCTGTTTTCTTTCACCCTTCGAACATCGACGTTCTTCCTCGCGGCTCTCTGCATCGTGTTGTTGGCGCCTTCGACAGTTCTCGCCAAACGTGGGAATGGAAAGACCAGGCATGTCACTGCCATTAGCGAAGACCATCACCACTTGCCTTGGCGTCGCGTACCGGCTCACAGCATTCTTCTCAAAGAGTTGAACAGTGGCCGCGTACTGTATGAGCACGACTCGGCGAAGCGTCTATCTCCCGCTAGTCTGACGAAAATCATGTCCGCTCTGGTTATTTTGGAGCATGGAAGGCTTGACGATCTGGTCACTGTGAGTCCAGCGGCCGCTCGAGCGCACAAAACGCATCTCCGGCTGAAAGCGGGCCAAGTGTTCAAACTTGACGACTTGTTGAAGGCCATGCTGATCGTATCAGCGAATGACGCCTGCCTAGCTGCGGTGGAGCATGTCGGGGGGGACGAAACGCAATTTGTCGGCCTGATGAACGATAAGGCCGCGGCCCTGGGTTTGCACAATACACACTTCAGCAACGGATGCGGGTTTGACGGTCCAGAGCACTATTCGACCGCTGAGGATCTCGCGACGTTGAGCATCATCGCTCTGATGCAGCCGATTTTCCGAGACCTGGTGAAGGAAGAGCGAGCCATCATCATGCCGGTCAACGGCAACCATCCCTATGTTCTGCACACTACCAACCGGCTGTTGGGAAGAATTCCGGGTGTGGAAGGAATCAAGACTGGGTTTACCTCCAAGGCAGGGCGTTGTCTCATTGCGAAGGTGTCACAAAACGGCAGTGATCTGTTGTTGGTGATCTTGAACTCCAGCCGGCGATGGAATACTGCGACCAGCCTCATTACCTACGGACTGCGTGCGTCAGGCCCTTCCCTCTAGCGGACTCGCCCTCGAATAGATCGTCAGATGAAGAGGATTGCAACGAAGCGGCGTTATTGTCCCAGCACGCACCGGTCAGTGAACGGGTGAAAATTCGATGTTGACGTCTTTGCCGAGATAATTAATCACGAATCCCTGCTTGTCGTACGCCAACACGGCCCCCATGACGTTTTCATCCCCGTAATCTTCCTGGCCTAATAGTTTTCGAATATCTTCGGGGCTCTCGCTGTTCAGCACGTTGCGAAAGAGGCCGCGTGTCTTATAGGCAAAACGATTGTTGATGAAGATCATATCTACTTTGCCATCTTGTACGCGCACGCCTGCCATAGGACCGGTGGGTTTCCTTTGATCGACCAGAAAGATGAATAACGCTTCTTGTTCGACCTTGATGCCAGGTATTTTTTCATTGACCAGGACGTCCATGGCCTTGGATTCGGTATCACCGATTTTGACGCCGAAAAGAGAAATATCCGGACTCTTGATCGCCTTCGGATCCATGACATCGTTTTTGCTCAGCTCGTAGGGTTCCGCAAGCGCCGATGCTACGACCAGACCGATTATGCCTATGACGAGGCATGATCGGACACCCATTCGTATCATCGCTTCCATCGGCTCCTCCTTTTCCCTGACCCCAAACTCCGGTGCGAAGATTTGATCTCAAACAGCGCTAAATTCCTCATTTCATTCTATCGGAGGCCACAGCCAGTTGCAATGAATCCTGCGCCGAAGTCCGCCCGGGCGAAGCCGCTAAGAACTGCGCCCTGCGATCAGGAGCAACGTTCCGAGTTCACGGAGACGCTGGAAATACGCCCGGCATTCTTGATCAAGCTCCTGTTCCATGGCTTCAAGATCGGCCAGACAGTCCCCGACGATGGTACGACGTTGCTCGTCCAATCCGCCTTCGCTGTCTAGAAAATAGACGACGCAGCCGCTGATCACCGTATCCAACGTCATCAGTGGTCCTTCGACTTGGCTGGCCACCCGAGGCCAATCTTCCTGTTTGTGGGCTTCCCATAGCCTTCCGACCGTGTCTCGGTCCACTGAACCGCTCCTCAGATGGGTGTCGGTTATTGATCCACTGACATGCAATTGTTACGGATAAAGGCCGCGATGCAAATGAGCCTTGGCAACCTTATCGATTCCGATCATGAGCGCGGCTATCCGCATGGTCGCTCGCTTGGTCGTGGCGAACTGCAGGGTGCGTTGGAAGGCGGAGGTCATCAGATCGTTGAGACGTTCTTGAATATCTGTCGCTTTCCAAAAAAACCGCTGGGCATCCTGCACCCATTCGAAATACGAAACGATGACACCCCCTGAGTTTGCCAGAATATCAGGGATGACGAAAATCCCTTTGTCTTGCAAAATACGGTCAGCTCCCATTGTCGTCGGCCCATTAGCACCTTCTGCCAATACGCGACAGTTCAGTTTGGGGGCATTGCGGTCGGTGATCTGCTCTGATAAAGCGGCGGGAACGAGCACCGTGCAATTGAGTTGAAGAAGCTCATCGTTCGTGATGCAATCCCCTAACTTGGTATCCGCCAGCGTCTGCCCGGTGCCTTTGTATTTTGCGAGCAGGGTGGGAATATCGAGCCCGCCGGCGTGGTAGATGCCACCCTCCACATCGCTGACCGCCACCACCTTCGCGCCGGATTCGTACATGATGCGAGCGGTGTGCGATCCGACGTTGCCAAAACCTTGAATGGCGACCGTGGTGTGACCCATCTCGATACGGAGATGTTTGAGCGCTTCTTGAATCACGCAAACCACTCCACGGCCGGTAGCTTCTTCTCTGCCGAGACTTCCTCCTATAGAAAGGGGCTTGCCCGTCACCACTCCCGGGACAGCGTAACCGACTTGCTGGCTGTAAGTGTCCATGATCCATGCCATGACCTGGGCATCCGTTCCCACATCCGGAGCTGGGACGTCCTTTTCCGGTCCGATGAGAGGGAAAATCTCCGCCGCATACCGGCGGGTCAGGCGTTGGAGCTCGCCTCGGGACAGTTGTTTAGGTGCTACGGCTACGCCGCCCTTGGCGCCGCCATACGGCAGATCGGCCAGGGCACATTTCCAGGTCATCCACATGGCGAGTGCGGCTACCTCCCCCAGATTGACGTCAGGGTGATAGCGAATCCCGCCTTTTGACGGCCCCCGAGACGAATCATGTTGAACACGGTATCCGGTATAGACCTCCACGCGATTGTCATCCATCCGGATAGGCACGCTGACGACCAGCGATCGCTGTGGGAATTTCAGTCGTTCACGCAGATTCGAATCCAGGCCCATCAATTCCGCGGCTTCATCGAACTGAGCGACTGCCAGTCTGAATGTCGGCGTGTCGAGTTCATGCAGGGAAGACATCAGCGGAAGTCCTCTCCCGAGGGCGAAATCGTCGGCTCCTCTCCAATCCAGGGCCGCATCGTCGTTCCCGGATAGGGGCGCCTCCACTCGAGCTGAAACACGGACGAGAAGCTTTCTGCCACGTGCCGGCCGACTAACTCAAGCGATATAGGCGCTCCGGTGATCTCCGCCATCGAGGTCATGCGGCATCCGTCGAGACCACAGGGCACAATTCGGGAAAACGGAGAGAGATCAAGATCCACATTCAGTGCGAACCCGTGTAGCGTAACTCCCAGGTCAACACGTGCGCCGATCGAGGCGATTTTGGCTTCACCACAGGACGACCCTGTCCAAACACCTGGCGCCCTGCTGAGACGGTAGCCATTTACATTCAAATGAGCGAGCGTTCTCAGGAGGACCTCCTCAAGCATGCGCACATAAGTCTTTGGTCCGGGCGCATAACGAGAGAGCGCCAGAATCGGATAGGCGACTAGCTGTCCGGGTCCGTGATAGGTGACGGACCCGCCGCGAGTGACGGATTCGATTGGCACGTCGTCATGGTCGGAAGAAAGATGGAGTCTCACGTGCCCCGGTTTCGTGCGACGGCCGACAGTATAAACCGGCAAATGCTGAAGGAGTACGAGCGTGTCGACTCGCCTTCCCGCTACACGGTCCGAGTGGAGTCGTTGCTGTAGGCGCCAGACGATCCCATACTGAACGGGCTTGCTGATTGTAATCAGTTCTCCTTGGGGGAATGGCGTCTTGATAGAGGGATCGAGAATCTGTGCCCCTGCAGGAAAATCAATGGCCGTCACTGTGCCGCCTTCAACGCAGCCGGTTTGGGGAGCTGGATTGTGGCCGGACCGCTTCTGCCGTGCAACGTGAGCTGGACGGTAGGTTGATCCCCTGAACGAAGCAGCGCATGCCAAAAGTCCCCCATGTTGAACACCTGATGCTGATCGACCGCCGTGATGATGTCGCCGTTTTGCAAACCGCCGACTCCCGCAGGTTTTGCTGCATCGACCTGTAAGGCAAGCACCCCGCGATCCCCGTCCAGACCAAAGCTCGCCATGACGCTTGGGGTAATGGTCACCGGTGTAAACCCCAAATCCGGTCGGTAGATTGACCCACGAACCATCATGGATTGAATGTGAGGGTAAATCGCCTCCATTGATAGGGCATAACTGATGGCTTGCGCCGATGGCGCAATGATGACGTTGATGCCCACCACTCGGCCGGATAAGTCCACAAGGGGGCCGCCGCTATTGCCCGGGTTAATCGCCGCATCGGTTTGAATCAGGTCGTAGAGCGTTTCACCATCGGGAGTCAAGACCGATCGGTCCAACGCACTGACGACGCCTACGGTCACGGTAGAGCCACCCTTCAGTGCCAAGGGGTTGCCGATGGCGACCACGGACTCCCCGATCTCCAGATCGGGTCTCGGATTCAACACCGCCGGCACGAGATCCTGTGCATTGATTTTGACGAGAGCAAGGTCGAGCAGAAAATCCCGAGCGACGACGCGACCTGGTGTCAGACGGCCGGTCGAAAGTCCTACGACCATGCTTTTGACGCCGGTGACAAGATGATTATTGGTCAGAATGTAGCCCCCTTCGTCGATGATAACACCCGACCCCGAACCAGAGCCCGCCTGGACCTGTGACGGGCTGGCTGGCACGCCGCGCGTCAGGATGGTGACCACCGAGGACCGGACTTTGGCCACGACGGCTGGGACGGAGAGGGTTTTGTCGGTCGAGACCACGGCGCTCGAACCCGGGTTGGCCCAGGCGCCGGAGCCGAAAAGCAGACTTGCGACGGGAATCAAGATGAGAGGAAGGGTAGCCATAGACCCCACACGTGAACTGCGCTCATTGTCTCACAACTATCGATCCCGGAAAAGGCGCAACAAAAAAGGGGTGAGGAGCTGCCTCCTCACCCCTTTCGCGTCCCGGTCTCGCCATTATTGTATGGCGGCAAACATTTCCTTTATCGCCGGTGTCTTGAGCTTCTTGAGCGCTTTTGCCTCGATTTGTCTGATCCGCTCCCTCGTCACGGAGAGGTTCTGGCCGACTTGTTCGAGCGTGCTGGGTTGGTCATAGCCGATGCCAAAACGGAGACGAATCACCGTCTGCTCACGTGGGGTCAAATTCTCTAAAATACGGTCGAGTTGATGAGTCATTTCGGTGCGATGCACGTGCGCGTCAGGCGAAACGGCCTGGAGGTCAGGCAGTAGCTCCCCGAACTCCGTCCCGCCGTCACCCACGGGATGTTCCAACGCGACGGGTTCCTGGAAAGCTTGCACCGTCTCATGCAGCCGTTCGGGCCGCATCCGCAACACGTTCGCGATCTCCTCCAATTTGGCCGGCCGACCAAGTTGTTGTCCCAGCCGCCTGGTCACGCGGAGAATCCGGTGCGAGGCTTCTGTCTGGTGAACGGGAATTCGAATCGTACGGCTTTGGTCTGCCAGGGCTCGTGTGATTCCCTGTCGAATCCACCAGGTGGCGTACGTGCTGAACTTGAATCCTTTCCGGTATTGATAGCGTTCAGCCGCTTTCATCAGGCCGATATTCCCTTCCTGGACGAGATCCAGCAGCGTCAGGCCGCGGCGCGTATAGTGCTTCGCGACATCCACCACCAAACGAAGGTTGCAACGGACCAATTCATCCTTGGCTTTCTCAAGCACTTGCCGTGCCTGCCGAACTCTTGCGAGATCGCTCTTCAGCGCTTTAATCACAGTCGCCGGCACCTTGAAACCGTCTTCTCCCTTTATCAGATCCAGCAAACTTCGTTCGACTTTATCCAGGGCGGTAGCCGATAAGCCGCTCAGCCGCCTGATGGTCTGGAGCGTTTGCTGAACTTCCGTAATGGTCTGTGTTCGTTTCACGCTCGCCAAGAGACGATGCACGTGCAGGAGCGTCGCCCGAATCATCGTCGAGCCTTGATCGATCCGTTTTGCTAATGCCGTTTCTTCCTCCCGAGTCAGCAGTGCACGTTCGCCAAAGGACTGGAAATAGAGCGATTCAAGCAGAAAGGGGCTGCTCGATTCGATCTGACGCTTTATGGGTTTTGGCGCTTCTTGTACGGATTCCACTTCCGTAGAGTTGCGACCGATCATATCCAGCAAATCGCTGTCCTCGGAGTGATCCGTATCTGCATCTTTTAGCTCCGGCGATTTCAGCTCTGGACCGTCGGCAGAGAACAGGTCGTTTTTCATGTAATCTTCCTCCTCCTAACTACCGTATGAAGGTCGTCAATGATCACATACAAATAAGTCTTTTTAGGTGAGAGGCAATCCCGGCACAAAAGATTCACACGCTTGTCCCTGCGAATATTCTACGCAGCAAGTCCCATGCTGGATGGATGATGAGAACTCCGCGGCGGGATCGCGATGAAAATACATCACTATTAGAACGGCTTAATGAGGAATCATGGAGAGGGCTGAGGCAATCCTGCTGCGAATGTGTAGGCTTTGAGATAGCGTTTGGGTCGATTTGTCACAGCCGGACGGGATCAGGGATAACCCACGTATCGGAGAACAGGTGCTGTTGAAAAGCCGGTGTCGCGCTTCTAGAATGGCGCGTCATGTCCTCCACAACTCTGCAAAATGGGGATCGGATACACCTCGTCGACAGGAAAGGCCGCCAGTATGCGTTGACCCTCAAGGCCGGCGATATCTATCAAATAAGTGGCCACAAAATCGCCCATGATGATCTGATCAATAAACTTGACGGCTCAGTCGTGCACCTTTCCGGTGGAAAGACCATGTTGGCTATGCGCCCGACGTTTGGAGAGTATGTTCTGAAGATGCCCCGGGGGGCCCAGGTACT
>JARDZZ010000120.1 GCA_029240595.1 Nitrospira sp.
GCGCCCGTTGATCGACGGGGAGGTTCAACATCTGGTTAAAATCGCAATCGTACAGCGTGCCGTCCCACGCGACGGATAGCGTATAGCGGCACATGACGCTTGCCGCAGCAGCGGGATTAAAGGCGTTCGCGAGGCGCTCCATGTAGCCATCATAGTTTCCACTCTCAACAAGAAATTCTAAGAAGCGGCTGATCGGCATGTTGGTGATCGTATAGAGACGATTGAACTCTATACCATGATGCTTGTGGAGCTCTTTGCGAAACTGCGATTCAATCGCGTCCTGTTTTGGAGGTAAAAACGCCCCGACCGGATTGTACACGAGATTTAACACCAAGCCGCTATTGGGTCGTCCATAGCCGAGTTGATTCAGTCGCTGGAGCCCCTCGATCGACTTCTTGAAGACGCCGTCTCCGCGCTGGGCATCTGTCTGTTGCACTTTGTAATAGGGAAGGGACGCTACGATCTCAACCTGATGAGCCGCCAGGAATTCGGCCAAATCGGCCTGAGCCGGCAGCAGGAGAACCGAAAGGTTGCAGCGGTCCATCACATGTCGCTGTAGCCTCCGCGCCTGTTCGACCAGCCAGCGAAAATTCTGGTTGAGTTCTGGCGCCCCGCCGGTGATGTCGACGGTAGGAATCTCGCTTTTGGCCAATGCTTCGATGCAGAGTGCTGCTGTCTCACGGGACATGCTCTCCGTACGGTCCGGTGCCGCGTCGACGTGACAATGTCTGCAGGTCTGATTGCACAGTTTCCCTACATTGAGCTGAAGGACCGTAATGCCGGTCGCTTTGAGCGGGCGCAGGCCGGCCTGCGCCATCGGGACGTCAAACGGCTCGCAAGCGGTGGTCGCCGCGAGAAGCTGCAGCTGCGCTGCCGTCGGAGCTAGAGGACTTCTTCGTGCAAGGAGTGATGGCATGAGCTGGCTCTGTCAATCCCGTCTAAAAGATGCCTGTCCAGACGCAGTTCGCCTTACTCATCTAGCCAGAGATTCACGTGCAGGTCAACAACCGTCAGAGCCTCTCACCTTAGTGCCGTCCAGCCGGATCACCGGTGGAGGGATAGGCTTCTTCTCTCTTTGTTGGTCGCCGGTTCGATCTCTTCCTCAACACGTAGGCATAGAGGCCAATATTCATGAACAGGAGCGATCCACCAAGAAAGAACTGGAGATCCCGAGTCAAAAATTCAGGATAGAGGACAGTCACAAGCCACTGCGAGAGGAAATCTTCCCTGCTGCCGGCTTCTCCGGCTGCCACACGTAGCCGGTTTTCCAGCGGGGTGAGTGGACAGGTGAGATCGGCAAACTCGACGATGAGTCCCCAGAGAAGCGCCGGAGCATGCATCCAAATAGCGCCGGGCCATCGGAGTGCGAATAGCACACCAAACATCACAAACAGCACAAAGAGAAGATGCACGAGCACGATGACATCGGCGAAAAGGCCATATCTCATACGATTCACGACTTGGCGGAAGGTGAGGCAGATGGATACGTGATGCGATCTGCTTCGACAACGGCAAATCGCGTCAGCCGATGGCTGTCAGCCTTCCTCTTCGTCATGATGTGCTGAACCTTCCATCCCCGGATGAGCAGGGCATCGGCAATCAACGATCGGTGACACCGCCATGGCACCGCTTCCGCGCACATGACGGCGGTCGGGGTTTCGCGACTGTCGGCCATCAGTTGCTCGAGGGCACTCTGGAACTGTTCCGACTGCATGTAGTCGGCATATCCTCGAAAGCTGGCGTTCTTCCAGCCAACGTTCACCGAATCTTTCTTGGCCTTCTTCAAACCGCCGAGCTGAGGCATGTGAAGGTAGGTCAGCTTCGCCTTCTTCAGATGCGCCGCTAGTACCTCGGTATCATATTGCGGATTGTGTCGCGAACGGGGAATCGTTCGCACATCAACGAGACGCCGAATGCCGTGGGATCTCAGCAAGGCCAGGAAGTCTTCGATGGGTTTCGTCGAATGGCCGATGGTCCAGAGCTGCGGTTCGCGTGATATGGTCGACATGGCCTGTACCCCTCTCCATTCTGGATGAAGAATTCAGGCCGGATCAAGATGAGTGGAGGGCGCTATTCGGGCGGAGCCTTACTAGGGTCCAGTTCCACAAGCCTGAGCCTGCCGTTGGCCAAATGCTCCGTTCTGTACAAGCGACTTCCCACTTGTAGGCTGCCGACCAGCAGACTGCCGCTCGCCACCAACGTAAACTCGCCTTGAGAAGGGGGTTTAAACGTCCCGCGGATGACCGCAGTATCGTTGATGCGTGACACGGTCGAGGTGATGTCCAACTCATGGCGATGTCCGTCGAAGAATTCGAGAGTCACGCGCGGGTGCGGTCTTGCTGTTGGATCTTTCAATATTCGAAGAAGCTGCATGTCCAGCGTGATGTCTCGCTCACGGAGCACCCATGGCTTTCGTGGGGATGTCGGCGGATCCGGCTGTGCCGGCGCCAGTTGCCAGAGACTCTTGGCCTCCGACTCGGCAGCGACCGGTGTGGACCCGACAGCGACGGCCATATTGATGAACAATGCGGTACAAACCAGCAGTCGCTTCATTGAATCTTCCTGAAAACCATCATCCCGTTATGAAGAAGGGCTCGTGATGGCATTCTTACATGGCGCGGCCAGTGAGACCGTCGAGAGATCTGCAGACTGGGGTGTTATGGCTATTCCGTGCCTAGCGCCGCCGGCGTTTCGATTTGGTTTTCGTGCGCTTGGCCGTTGGTTTTTTTCTTGGAGTGGACCGTTCCATTTTGGGTTGCCAGAGCCCAAACGTGGCTCCGGTAGGATCATTGATGATGCTTAGCCAGCCGTATTGTCCCGCCACCATGACCTCGCGATGGATGGTGGCGCCGAGACTCCGGGCCTTTTCGGTCACCCCGCTGATGTCATCCGTCACGATATAGGGGATCCAGAAGGATTCTGATCCGGGTTGCGGGCTCTTCATCATGCCACCGGTGGGGAAGAGATGCTCATTAAAGAGCGAGTATGGCATGTCTGGTAGATCGCGGGCTTTCCAGCCGAACAGCTTCTGATAGAAATCCTTGGCTTTGTCGAGGTTCTGGGTAATCAGCTCGATGTGCCCAAAGTTCGTCGCCATGATGCCTCCGTCGATCGCTCGCCGGTTACTTGATTGCCTGCAAGCTTTCCCGCAGTTCCTTCAATTCAGCGATCGAGAGATCCAAGTGCTGATCGCGCTGCGGCTGATCGTCCTTGAACTTCCAAAGACGCCAGAAGATGGCGGTCAATTCCTTCTTGTGGGTTACGGCCATATCGTAGGCGGGAGTCTTTGTCTGCTCTTTCGGTACATCGCAATAGGAGTCCAGGAGGGCATGGAACTGATTATGGTAGTCGTCGAGCGCAGCGTCTTTGCCCTTCCCGCCCTTCGCTTTGGCTGCTGTCGCCTCCATCATATTGGTCAGGTTGATCATCGTGTCGAGGGTGGTCGCGCCTTTCGCCTGTGAGGCATAATCCCCTGCGCGGGGATAAAAGAAATAGCTGCATCCGCCTAGTCCCAACAGCATCAACATCAACGCTAGCGTTCCGATCGTGCGCGGCATATCGTTCCTCCTGGTGTATAAGTGAGGATGGCTAGTCAAGCACGTTGTCAAGGCGATGGTCAATGCCGAGCGTGAGAATGGGAGGCAAGGTAGGGACTTCTGAACCGCATGGCGGGCTCCGGTATTGAGGAATGCGCAACAAGCGCGAGCCACCTGATCGCATGCCACAGGACGCGAAGTCTTGCTGGCCAGGTCGATCAGTGCTGTCATATGGTGCGCTCACGCATCCACCAACACCTTGAAGCCACCGTACACCATGCGCTTGTGATCGAATGGCATGTCCTTTGGATCGCCCATGCCGGCGAGGCGCGGATCTTTCATGACCTTGGCATTGACGCGATCTCGATGCGCGCGCGACTTAAACAGGATATACGCGAACACGACTGTTTCGCCTGATTTCACTTTCATCTGACGAGGGAATGACACTCCCATTGTAATATTGAGATCATCGCCCGCGCACTCCTTGTAGTCCAGGGCGCCGTGCTCTCGCCATATTTTTCCCGCCTTTTGCGCCATGCGGCGGTAGACTTGCAAGTGTTTTTTCGGGATGGGCAGCACGTATCCATCGACATATCCGGCCATGCGAATCTCCTTTGCGGCAAGTCGAAACCCCCGGCGAGTAAATCGATAGCAGTACGACCGGCTCGGTTAATCCGAGATCCGTGTGTGCAGTCGTCCTTCATGCAGAGGATGCCCCGCCCCCGGGGTTCCGTGGCAGGGCTCCTCATCAACTTTTGCCTGGCTCATGTGCGTCTTGTTGCCATATCCAACGTCCGTCTAGGCTATGGCTTTCGGGTGTACACGATTTCCATCATCTTCGTTTCTTTGCCGCCATGATGCGCTCCGTACATATCGAACGTCTGGTTATTGTTGTCGACAATCTTCCATACCGCACGATGCGTCATCTTTCCTCCGCCTGGCTCAGGGTGCGAGCCTTTCAGCGTGATGGTCTTCCCGTCCGCACTTGCTGTTCCTTCCATGATGAAAATCCCAGTGCCCATCGAATCTAACCAGGCCGTCACATATTTTTTGGTCATGTTGTCATATGCGTCGATGCCGATGCCTGAGAAGGGTTGGCCCATCATCTGAGAATTGTATTCTTGATAGAGAAAGCGCCCGTCGAGCAGCATCTTGATCTCGGCGGTCCCGGTGGATTCCGTCGGCGGCTTGCCCGGTTCCATCCATTCCTTGCTTGTGGTGGTCCAACTGCCCGCCAAGGTTGCGAATAGCTTATGCGGCTCGCCCGGCATAGCCATCTTCTTCCAGAGTTCCATCATGGCCTGCTGGTCCATCGGCTTTTCTGATTTCTTGTCTTTGGCCATGAGCGGAGATGCGAGGGAAAGCACGAAAAGAGCCACGAGAATGCTGACCGAGAAACGCATAAAGACCTCCTGGGGTTAGACGATGGTTTCCAAATCGAGGAGGGCGATCAGCCCTCTTGCTCACTCACTGTTTTTAGGTTCGCCAATACTTGTCGACTGTTCACCGACGATCTCGGGAAGCAGAGCGGTCTGACGCCGTCTTGGCGGCTTGCGCCCGAACGCGGTCTTCCTGCTCTCGAAGTTCCGGGGTAAATTCCGCGCCGAAATCTTCCGCCTCGAATACCTGGCGAATCTCGATCTCGCTGTCCTCGTTGTGCGGGTTGGGGCAGCGTTTGACCCACTCGATCGCCTCTTCTTTGGACGTGACTTTCCACAACCAGAACCCGGCGATCAACTCCTTGGTCTCGGCAAACGGTCCGTCAATGACCGTGCGCGTGCTTCCCGAAAACTTTACCCGTGCTCCTTTTGAACTCGCATGAAGGCCTTCCCCAGCGAGCAAGATACCGGCGTTCGACAGCTCCTCGTTAAATTTTCCCATTTCGGCCAGCAGCTTTTCACTAGGCATCACGCCGGCTTCGGAGTCCTTGCTGGCTTTGACGATGATCATGAAACGCATAGCGGAAACTCCTTTCCCGTCAATTCTTTTCCCGGCCATCGACCGGCCTTTTCATGATAGTCGAATGAAGAAGCCAAAATCGACCAAGTCACCAACCTGCTACGGAAGTACACCGCGAACAAGACCGTGTGTGCTAACGGACAGTTGGCAGGCCGGGCACGTCTCTGACAGGCCGAATTTCCACAGTGCCGATGCGGGCGCCAGGCACGCGGGCGGCGACCGTGATGGCTTCGTCCAGATTTTTCACGTCGATGAGAAAGTATCCCGCGAGCTGCTCATGCGTTTCGGCATAGGGGCCGTCTGTGACCACCTGCTTATGGTCACGGACCCTGACACATGTGGCTGTTGAGGTGGGCTGCAGCGGCGCAGCGAGATACTGTCCCTTTGAAGCGAGCTCATGTGCGAGCCGGATCGACTCATCTAGCATGGTCGCATGTGTCGCTTCGCCCAGTTCGGAAAAGTTCCGTTCATTGTGGAACACGAGCAGCATGTATTTCATGCGATCCCCCTCGCGGTTCGTCAGTTGACCCGTGACTTGTAAGATAGTCGTCGTGGGCCGGAAAAATCGACGGTGCTCGCAACTCCCTGTAAATTGGTGAGAGTTCGTCCTCCCTCCACACCATGCGACGGTATTTACTCTAACGAGCTGAGCCGCTGTTCCAGGAAGCGCCGTTCCGGCTCCTGCTTGGTGAGCGCGAGGGCGCTTTTGTAAAAGGTCCGGGCTTCGGCATGTCGTCCGAGTCGACGGCACATATCTGCGCGGGCAGCGTGGGCCAGGTGATAGCCCGTCAGCTCCCCTCGGTTGAAGAGGCCCTCAATGAGCACAAGACCGGCAAGGGGACCATCTCGCATCGCCACCGCGACGGCCCTATTCAGTTCCACGATCGGAGAGGGCTCAATGCGTGTGAGCACGTCATAGAGTCCGACAATTTGAGCCCAATCGGTCTTAGCCGCCTCAGCCGCTGCGGCGTGCACGGCGGCAATCGCCGCCTGGATCGAATAAGGCCCGATACGTTGCGTCGAGAGCGCCTGTGTGACCAAGGCCAGTCCTTCGGTAATCAAATCCTGGTGCCAGAGCGACCGGTCCTGATCCTCCAATAAAACGAGGTCGCCATCAGCGGATGTACGCGCGGCCCGTCGTGATTCTTGTAACAGCATGAGCGCGAGCAACCCTCTCGTTTCCACCTCGGGCAGCAACTCGACAAGGAGCCGCCCGAGGCGGATCGCTTCACCCGAGACCTCCGCGCGGGTCACGGCTTCCCCTGAGGATGCGGAATACCCCTCGTTAAAGACGAGGTAAATGACGCGCAGGACGGCATCAAGCCGTTCGGAGAGTTGGGATGGCGCCGGTACTTCGTAAGGTATCCGAGCGTCGCGTATCTTCGCTTTTGCCCTGACGATCCTTTGAGCAATGGTGGCGGGCTTGGTGAGGAAAGCGTGGGCAATTTCTTCCGTGGTCAGACCGCAGACTTCACGGAGCGTCAGGGGAATTTGCGCTTCGGGAGACAGGGCAGGGTGGCAGCAGGTAAAGATCAGCCGTAAGCGGTCGTCGTCGATGTCCTGATCGTCCGCTTGGGCGCTCTCAGTGACAAGGCTATCGTACTCTCTCGCATATTCGCCCAAGGTGGCATCGTAGCGCGCGCGGCGCCGCATCGCATCGATCGCCTTAAACCGGCCGGTCGACACGAGCCAGGCCCGTGGGTTGGCAGGCATGCCGTCACGGGGCCATTGCTCTATCGCTGCAGCGAAGGCTTCATGCAAGGCTTCCTCGGCCAGGTCAAAATCGCCAAGGAGCCGAATCAGGGTGGCGAGTACCCGGCGCGACTCCGCACCATACACTTCAACGATTGCCTCACGCGCAGTAACCATCGCGTCTTCGCTCATGTGCCTAGGCTCATGGGTTCGAGAGAAGTTTTGTTGAGGCCGGCGACTAGCCGCCGGCCATAGCGCCGACGATCAACAAAGGCTCTGCGCCTGTGGCAACCGCATCGGGCAGGAGGGCATCCGGCGATTCGTGAGAAAGGTCCTGCTCACACGCGAAGAACCTCACAAAGGCCCGCCGCCGTTTTGTGACGTGATCTCGGATGGTTCCCTTCAGCATCGGATAGCCGTCCTCAACCGCGTCCAGAACTGAGCGCTGCGTCACCGGTCCACGGACGTCGACGGTGACCTCCCCGGCGACGCGCGCCAATGTGCGTAAGTGTGCGGGGAGGACGACTCGTATCATCGTGTGCACTGTCCCTTATTGCCTATTAAAAAACAGCATCGCCGGACTCTTCAACGGCTTTCCGCGCCTGCTGACATCTGGGGATCAGGTTACAGTGTCTGGACTTCCACGGAAAGAACCGCCGGCAGATCCCGGACAAGAGGCTCCCATGTGTCGCCGCCATCGGCGGATCCGTAGACCTGCCCGCCAGTGGTGCCGAAGTACACACCGCAGGGATCGAGTGAATCCACAGCCATGGCGTCGCGTAAGATATTGACATAGCAATC
>JARDZZ010000121.1 GCA_029240595.1 Nitrospira sp.
GCCGTCAGTGCTATGCCGCAAGTCTCTTTATCTTCTTCGCAGGACTCTGCTGGATCATGACTTCTACCACCACACGCTTTTTTGCTCCCGCGCTTATGGTTGGCCTGAGCGCGCTTGTCGCTATGCTCACATGGCTTCCAAAACCTGCGCTCGCCTTATCGCTTATCGTCCTATCCGCATGCGGCACGTTCGGAACGGCTCGCTTTCTCCTATTGCACGATCAAGTCTTTTCGTCGAAGCACGTCGCGCTTGAACGGGAATCCGCTGGCGAGTTTGCGCGCCGAACCCTCGACCAATACGAGGCAGCCATGTATGTCAGAAGCAACCTTCCCTCCGAGGCGCATCTGCTCTTGATCGGCGAATCCAGGCCGTTCTATTTCGATCGTGCATCGTTATCCCCTTACCCCTTTCATGAGCATCCGCTCACCGGATGGACGAGAGAAGCGAATTCTCCTAAGGACCTGCTCGACAAGATACGCCGTGAAGGCTTTACCCATGTCATCTTGAATACAAGAGAGTTTCGACGACTCAATGATGGGTATCATCTATTCAATTTTACGGGACCGGAGGCCATACGGCAGGATCATATCCTCAAGCAACTGCCGGGAAACATGACGATGCTTTTCTCAAAAAATCATGTGTATGTGTTTGAAATTCCTCTTTCACACTAGGTAGATGGGCAAGCTGTTCGAGCAGACTGGATGGAGCCAACCCTCTTGCTGCCATTTCAAACACATGCGAGACTATACGAATGAGTCTTCCCCTTTCTTATTCCCGCTTACAATCCCGACTGCGCCTCGCCCTCGGGCTCAATGCGATCGTCATTGTCGCTGAGTTCGTCGGCGGGATTCTCATCAACAGCATTGGACTGATCGGCGACGCCGGTCATAACCTCATTGATCAGGGTGCGCTGTTCGCCGCCCTCTATGCACATATCCTGACGGCAAGACCGGCCACGGAAGCCCGTACGTTTGGCTACCATCGAGCAGGCATCGTGACGGCATTTCTGAGCTCGTTCGTTCTCTTGTTGACCGCGCTGGGCATTACGATCGTCGGTGTGCAGCGGCTCATCCATCCTGTCGCCGTGGACGGCGGCGGCGTCATGGCCATCGCCGCTATCAGTTTTGCCGCCAATCTCGCGATCGCGCTCCTGCTTCAGCACGGCGCGAAGGATGATCTCAATATTCGCAGTGCATTTTGGCACATGCTGGCCGACGCGTGGGTCTCACTCGGAGTGATCCTGAGCGGAGCGGCCATTGTGGCGACTGGTTGGGCGGTTTTCGATCCGCTGATCAGCATCCTCCTGGTTGGAGCGATTGTTCGCGGCGCCTGGCCGATTTTTCGCGAATCACTGGAGGTGCTGCTGGAGTCAACGCCCCCTGGCGTCAGCGCCTCTCATATCGCCGCCACCATTGAAGCGATTCCCGGTGTCGACAACGTCCACGACTTGCATGTGTGGGCGATCGAACCCCGACTGGTCATGCTGACCTGCCATGTGCTGGTCGACGCGGATGACACTGCGCTCACCAACGAGTTGTTGCGTGACATCCGTTCCCGCATTACTTCGGATTTCGGCATCACACACGTGACCATTCAGCTCGAAACCCACTGCGCGCACAAGGATGACGTCCATTGCGACCTCATGGCATTGGCCGGCCGCCCCGCCAACCGTCTCCACGCCCATCCCTAACCTGTGACCATGACACAGCCTGCCGTGCCTTTCTACATTCTCTGCGGATCGCTTGGTGCAGGAAAAACAACGCTCTTGATGCGGCTGCTCGAACATTGGAAAAGGCGGGGCATTCGGGCCGGCGTGCTCATGAATGAGGCCGGCGAAATCAGCATCGACGGACCGCGCGCCGGCACCATGGCCGAGCAGGTCATGAATCTTGCGGGAGGATGCGTCTGTTGCGATACAAAAGAAGATTTGTCCTGGGGAATCGCGCAACTCGTCAGAGAGTATAAATCCGAGCTGATTGTGCTCGAATGTTCCGGACTCGCGGATCCGGCCGAAGTGGTCGACGGGGTAACGGATCTCTACACGGCCAGGCTAGCCAGGCTTGAACGGATCATTGCGCTGCTTCAGCCGATCACCAACGACCAGAGCCCTTCGAGCACATTTGTGACCGAACAGGCGATTCGCTACGCCGATGAATTGATTTTGAATAAGCGGGATCTGTACGTACCCGGCCACTGGGAACAGTTCAAGGCGTCGATCGTTGCCCGCAACGCTCATGCGCGAGTGTGGGAGACCACCCACGCGCGAATTGATGCGGCTGCCTTGTTCAGCGGGCATGCCAGCTTATCCAGGGAGGAACCCACCAACGTGGAGTTCGGCAGATCGCGGCCACCTTCGCGCCTGCGCGCGGGCTATCATCCGATGGCGACAACGGTTCGATTACCCGGAACCTTGAACCGGGATCGCTTTTTGACGTGGGCCAAAACATTGCCAAAGGAGATCGAGCGGGCCAAAGGCTTTCTCCGCTTCACACAGGAGCCTGAATTGCAGGAATTCCAGTACGCCCCGCCCGGCGAGCCGGCGGTTTTACCCGTCATGCTGCTGGACGAACCGGAGAACGCGATTGTCCTGATCGGAAGAGGCTATGACGTGGATCGTTATTGCGCAGAGCTATCAGCTTGCGTCGAGACGATCGGCGACAATACCCGTTGACGAAACCGTGGCCCTTGCAGCAACAGCCAAGCGATGCCGGCACCGCAAAGCGCCCCGATCATCCATCCGCCGATCACATCACTCACATAGTGTGCGCCGATATAGACCCGACCAATACCGATCAATCCCACGATGGGCCAACTGATCCACCCAGACCGCGGGTACAGCACCTGGAAAAACGCCGCGGCCGTGGCGGTATTGACCGCATGGTTGGACGGGAAACTGAACGTTTTTCCACAAGCCTGCAACTGGACGAGATCATTCATGCTGACACAAGGACGTGGACGAGCGGCCAGATACTTTAATTGAGCGCCGACGAAGTCCAATATCCCGATGGAAACACCGAGGATCGGCCCTCCGATCAAAGCTTCCCGGGGAGACCGCCACAGCCAATAGCTGCCGAGGAGGATGCCAGGCAGCCACAGCATGTCGGGATCTGACAAGGTCAGGAATAACCAATCGGTCCAAGTTTGTTTTCCCGCCAATCCATTGATCAAGCGTGTGAAGAAGACGTCCCAAATCATCGTCTGACCATATAGGGCGATCGAGAATTCGTCAACGACAAGACGGCTCCTACTTCGTATGGAAGTGAATGCGCACGGTTAGCTCTCCGTCGACGGGCACATCGCCTTGCATCTGAGGCTCAAAGGTCCATTTCGCGAGAGCAGCGATGCCGGCAGCGGTCAGCTCCCGATATCGGCAAGGCTCGAGGATCACGACCGTGACCCTGGCGTCTTTCGATACGAGCATCCGGGCTTTCATCCAATCATCGATCACGTTCCCCTCGAGTGCCGGAGGAATGTTGGGCCAAGGGGTGGATTTCGGAACCGGTCCGGTCTGCTGGTCCTTGTTGAGCGGCAACCCGTGGACGTGAACCTCCGGTAGCTCCAACACGTCCTCCTGATGGTCGCTCTCATGGGTCGCCTCATCACCGGCAGTAGCATAGGCTAAAACCGGCAAGGACCCGACTGCGAGCAAGATGACGCAGAGCATGCCAGCGATAGACGAACTTGAAGTGTGTGTCACCGGGGCACCTTGTTTGGTTGGCATATGGCCAAGAGTATTTCGCGTGGGATGCTCAAGCGGCCTCCCAGCGGGCTGCATCATAATCTAAAAGAACCATTGTGCGCGGAAGAAATACGATCGGGGCATCCCGGCATGCGCAATTCCGAGTCCGATGCTGCCTTCTCCCCGGTTGATGAAATAGTGCTGATCGAGCAGGTTGATCACGTCAAAACCCAGCAGCATTTTTTGACCATGCCATGGCAACGAAATGGTATGGGTAACCGAGATATTGTAAACGGTATAGGAATTTTCGTGGCTCGAGTTCGTTTTCGCTCCGGGCTCTGCCGTCCGCAAGCCGGACCCATAGAGCATTTGTCCGGTGAACATCGTGCGTTCCCATAATCGATAAGACAACACGGCCGAGCTCGTGACAAATTGCGAATGATCGCAGAAGACACCGCCGGTCGAGTTGATGTCGTCGATCTCCGCCTGATCGAGCAGGTACTGACCGGACTGCAACCCGTAGCCTTTGCATTGCCCCCACGCGACGTTCCCGCGCCCCGTAAAGTTGTCCGCGAATTGCACTTTTAACGCCCCGTCAATACCGCGTTGCCATCCCCGTTCGAAGGCGAAGAAATTCAAGAGGGGTGTGCTGCCGAATTGGCCCGCATCGGACAGATAGTGGGCCAGCTTGTAGTAGCCGGTTAATTCGAGCGTCGCCTTCCGATGCAGAGCATGATAGCTCCCGACTTCAAAGTAATGGGAGCGTTCGGCGCGAGGCCGAAAACCGGTCGGATTGTCCGGCGCGGCAGTCGTATCTTGGGTATTCAGTTGCGCGAACGCCACCTGCTCCACGTTCGGCGGCGTAAACAGCCTGCCGTAATAGGCGTGGAAGACATTCGACTGATTGTGCTTGTACGTCACACCGACCCGCGGACTGATCTGGCCTTCATTGTAGAACCCCTGGATGGCGTCGCCCCTCACCCCGAGATTGAAGGTCCAATCATCCGTGGGACTCCATTGATCCTGCACCCACATTTCCTGTCTGGTTTGGATGTTCTGATTCGAGGCATTCAGAGATAACACGGGCCCGGCCGGCGCGCCGCTGCTCGTATCGAAGGCGAAAATTTGCGCCTGGTTGTTGGCCTTGGTGTAGTCCAGCTGGAAGCCAGTCTTGACCAAATGCCGGCTGTCGGGGATCCAGGTGTAATCGAACCGCAGGCCCCCGCTGTAGGCGACTCGCCGCTGATTCGCCGCTTGAGCCGAACTGACGTCCTCGGCATAGGCCAGGGCATTGGATGGGTCCGTCCGAAAATCCGCAATCCCCCGTCGAAAATACAAGCCCAGCCCGAACAAATTGCTCGCGTTGACATCATGCTTCCACACAAGCTGCGAATATTGGCTGTCTTCCTTTTGAAACTGATCGACAGACTGTGAAGCCGTCGGCGTGAAGCCTGGCAACAACGCGAGCACGTCGGGATTAGGAGCCAGATCGGGAATCGTCGGGATCTGATGCTTCGCCACGGAATTGAGAAAAATCCAACTGAAGTTATTGTGGTTGTCGTGCTGATAATCGCCGCGCAGATAAGTATTATTCTTTTCGCTCTGATTGTGATGATTGGTCTTGCCCAGCGTCGGCGGCTCGATGCCGCGGCTCGTCGTGACGTAACTGTTCAATAAATAAAACCGGACTTTTTCGCCGATGGCTCCCCCGTATTCAAAGGATGGATTTACCGTCTGATTCGATCCGCCGAAAACCTGGGCGGAGCCGAAGCCGGGAGTCGTCCCGCTCTTGCTGGTGATGTCCACGACGAGTGCCGTCTTATTTCCGTATTGCGCTTCCATGCCTCCCAGAATGATGTCTGCCCGTTCCCATGCACGAGGGGGAACAATGTCTGCAAAGCTTCCGCTGACCGTATCCGGGATAGGGATTCCGTCGATGCGGAATTGCTGATTGGCATGGTCCTGTCGAATGTGCGTCTGTTTGAGGCCGCCGTAGACGACGCTGGGCACCGTGAGCAACACCTCGTGAACGTCGTTGTTGTTCCCTTTCGGCAAGGTCTCGATTTCTTTTCGGCTCAGCTGATATGTTTCGCTCGAGGCCTTGTATTGAATAGCGGGAAGCGGTGACACAATCTCCAGCGCAATCTCTCTTGTCGCCGTAAGGGTCAGCGACACAGGCGCTGGCTGCTCGGCGCCAATCCTCAAGACAACATACTCACTCCGATCGGTATCCCGGACTGCACTGATGGAATAGGTGCCGGACTGCGGCACCACGACTCGAAACTCTCCCGCCTGGTTGGTGACCGTTTGGACCACCAGATTCCCTTCCTGGTCACGCACCTGAACCATGGCTTGATCTACTCGTCGTAGGTCTTGACCCTGCACTGTGCCGACAATAATCCCGCCTGAATCCTTGGCTGTGGCGGTGTTGAGGAATGTTTGACTGGCGATCAGCCAACCGACTCCCGTCATCAACACCACACCGCAGCCATAACACGCCGCTCCCCGTCGCATACCCACCTCCGCAATCACGAGCGATGACGCAGATGCTGGTCATAGGAGGGCGGTGATCGCCCAAGCTATGACGTCGCAATAATTCGCCGGTTAGGAATGAGGCGGTGCGCGGGAGGGGCCGACAGCGGTCGAATCGATCGAGAAGAGAATCGAGGGAAGAGGAACGTCATACTGACCCGTAGATTGCCACGCGGAGCAGATCGGCCCGCCGAGATCGACCGAGCCGGACGTGTGATGCTGCACCCATTGACACAGATCGGTATCCGAATGCTCGTGCCCATCTGCATCAGCTGCCGCCAGCTCATGATGAATGTCCTGTGCTGCAGCGAACGGCGCGAACACCAGTATCAAGAGGATAAGACTGAGAGAAAGCGCTTGAGAGTGGGAGGGCACCCTTGGAGACATGCAGCCTAACTATCACAAGGTCGTAAATACTGTCAAAATCAGGGTTATTTTCCAATGAGCCCATATCTTTTCAACAACTTAGATCGGATCATGTAGACTTGTCTTGAACATTTCGCTATGCTACCGCACTTCGACAACTGAAAGGCCGGCCATGAATCGACCGCTCGACAACCAACACGTCATAGAAATCAAGGCATTGCCCTCCCCACGGGCCATCAAGACCAAACTTCCGATCACCGACGATGTCGCCGCGCTGGTTGTGGAAACACGGGAAGCAATCCGTCGGATCCTCCACGGTCAAGATCGCGACCGGCTCCTCGTCATCGTTGGTCCCTGCTCGATCCATGATCCGGAAGCCGCCTTCGAATATGCGATAAAACTCAAGCCGTTGTCGGACGCGGTTCGCGACCGGCTCCTCATCGTAATGCGGACCTATTTTGAAAAACCCCGGACGACGGTCGGCTGGAAGGGACTCATCAACGATCCGCATTTGGACGGCACCTGCGATATCGCCACTGGGATGGAGCTTGCCCGGACGACTCTCCTCAAGATCAATCAATCGGGTATGCCCTGCGCCACCGAGCTGCTCGATCCCATTAGCCCACAGTACATCGCCGATCTTATCAGTTGGACTGCGATCGGTGCCCGCACGACGGAGAGCCAGACGCACCGGGAAATGGCGAGCGGCGTGTCCATGCCCGTCGGGTTCAAGAACGGGACGGAAGGCAGTCTGCACGTCGCCGTGAACGCCATGACCTCAGCCCGAACCCCTCACCATTTTGTCGGGATCAACGCTGACGGCCAGACATCGATCATCAAAACCATGGGCAACCCGGACCGCCACATCGTGCTGCGCGGGGGTGGCGGTAAAACTAATTATGATGCCGAACATGTCGCGAAAGCGGAAGCCGCGGTGGCCGGTGAAGGCATAGCACGATCGATCATGATCGACTGCTCGCATGACAATTCCAGCAAGGACCATACGCGCCAGGCCCTGGTTGCTCGGGAAGTGCTGAGACAGTTTCGTGACGGGCGCCAATCAATCATGGGCCTGATGCTGGAAAGCAATCTCAACCCCGGAAAACAGACCTGGAAACAAGGCGTCGCACTCGCTCACGGCGTTTCCATTACCGACGCCTGCCTGGGCTGGGACGACACCGCCGCACTCCTTAATGAACTGGCCGAGAGCATCGTCACCCGCCCCGCTTAAAGGATGTTGAAAAAGACCTTCAGCATCGTTCTCGCATCGCTGGGATGCTCAACGTACGAGACGATGTACGCCTCGCACCCTTGCTCGCTGCGGCCTTGCTGAAAGGCCTTTTTGAACATCCTTCGAGACACTTCGCAACCGCTGATGGGTGTGCATGCCTTCACGA
>JARDZZ010000021.1 GCA_029240595.1 Nitrospira sp.
TACTCCGATTTTTTCCCTGTATCCTGTGATGGCTAGAGGACAGTATCAGGTGACGGACGCCCGTACTCTCGGTCACTGAACCTCGAGTCTGATCGGACACCCCCGCTTTGTTGCGAGCGAGCAGGGTACTTCGATTCACGGCTGGCATCGAGTAAGCTTGTCCGCAAAATCTACCTGACGCCAGGCCTCGTAGATGACCACCGCTGCGGCGTTGGAGAGATTGAGGCTCCGACTTTCCGCGAGCATCGGTAGCCGGATCCGCCGTTCAGGAGGAAATTGCATCAACAGGTCGGCCGGCAATCCCCGGGTCTCAGGACCGAACAGAAAGACATCGTCAACACGATACCGGTTGGTGTCATAGCGTTGGGAGCCCTTGGTCGAGACCGCGAAGATCCGTTTGCCGCTGAAATCCGCGGCACAGCTCACCCAGTCCTCATGAACCTTCACCGTGGCATATTCGTGATAGTCCAACCCCGCGCGCCGCATCTGGCGGTCGTCCAATGAAAATCCGAGCGGTTTCACGAGGTGTAGCCGAACACCAGTGTTCGCGCAGAGCCGGATGATGTTCCCCGTGTTGGGCGGAATCTCAGGCTGGTACAAAATGACGTCAAACATGACAGTAGCTCCCGGTGTTATCTCCGCTCGCCCTAGTCCGATGGAAGATTGTTCGTTCGACTGAGCCTCACTGGAACTCGCCGGATTCTTGAGTTAATTTGCAGCTCTTCTGCCCTTCTACACTAGGGCCCTCCCTAGTGTCTCCCTGTCGCAAAGTCGTAAATGCTGAAAACATGGACTCGGTCCGGAGACAGCGCCTGGAGGCCAGGCTAAGACATTTGCTGCTCAGCACAGCCTACGTGGCAGCCTGCATGCTTTTCTCCACCAGCCCTGGGTGGGCGGAGGAAGAGAAACCGACACCGTTAGCCGGAGAAGCCTTCGACACTGAAGTGCTCGGTGAACCGGTCCAAGTCGCGCCTCGCGATCGAAAAAGTGTCACGGCAGCCAGTTTCGGCATTCAATACCTCCCTGACGGCCCGAGTTTTTATCAAGTCCTACCGTTCGGAGCCTTGTACGTCTGGCGCAATTCAGACGATATGAGGCAACGGTTTCGAGGCACGTTTTCCGGTCCTGTGAACGATTTAACCATGAACGTGGGATCTCGATCATCCACCGGTTGGGAATTCCGCTTCACGTTGAATACGATGATTATTCCGCTCGGCCGATCCGAGTACGTGGAGGGTCAAATCATTCGGGATGTGGAGGTGGAATGGAGTTATGTCTTCGGAGGATTCGGCCTGGCCTATCGAAGGCTGCTCGACCCCGGTCACCAGGATAACGCGTTGGAGCTGTCATTGACGTACGAACCGGGCTTTCGTTGGTTCAAGGGTACGAGCAAGACGTCTCCAAACTTCATTGTCCCGGAGGATACGTACGAAGGACGCGTGCATGCACGCGTCCGCCGAGATGCCCTCGAGCGCAATTTAATGGAGCTCCCGCATCGGGGCTATGCCTTCGGCGGCGATTTCATGTATGGGCACCGGTCAAACTGGAGCACGTGGGGTGGGGGCCTGTTCGGTCTTTCCAACGAACGGACATACCTCATGGGAAGCGTGTTTGCGCTTGCCGCCACGGGCGTCCCCTTTGTCAGCAGCGAGCGGCACAGGCTGGTCGCCTCCGTCTATGCCGGTCTGGGGCAAAATCTCGACCGGTTTTCCACGTTTCGCTTGCCTGGTCGGCCTACGGGATATGAATGGGAAGCGCTCGCCCTGCCCATCTTGCCGAGTGTCGCCTTCAACGAACTGTTTCCGCGGCGATACGGCATCGCGCATCTCGAGTACCGTTATGAGCCGATATTCTTCGTGTTCCCCTACATTCGAGGATCATGGGGCCTCGTCGAGCAACCACGGTTCCAGCCGGACGGATCTATCCGCTATAAGATGGATGCGATGCCCGCCCTAAGCGGCGGTGTCGTGACCGGAGCGCCCTGGCGCTCACAAGTGGAAATCAATTACAGCTACAACTTCGGCATTTACAGCGACCACGGTGGTGGCCCACCGTTGCCAGGCCGTCACGGGTTTTTCGTGTTCTGGTCCAAGGAACTCTGACCATCATGACGGTGCTCGGCTTAGGTGTGCGAGCAAGGGAAGCCTGCGATATAATGAAGCCAGGCCATTATAGCCTTGCAACCCTGGAGACTCTGCATGCCTCGTGCATATCCCCGACACCCACTATTCTGCTCCGGGCTTCTCATCTGCCTTTCCGTTTTGTGCGGGTGGATGTTTGTTGCGCCGGGTATTCTCGCTGAGGAGCTTCAGGGGGCGTCAGCGTCAGATCCCCGCATCATCGAACGCGCCAAAACGGATTGGGAAAGCGGCGCCATCACGCCCGCGCTGGAGACGCTGGATCAAGGCATTGAAGCGCACCCGGACGCCATCACACTGCACAAACTGCGCGGCGACATCCTCGCGACGTCGCGTGCTTCGACGGAAGCGCTCCAAGCCTATGAGACGGTCCTCGGTATGCAACCTAGTGCCCTGGACGTCCGATGGGCCAAGTGGAGTCTGCTCGTTCGGTCAGGACAAGGGGAACAGTCGGTAGAGGAATTACGCCGCATTGCCGCCGTCGACACCCACAATCCATTGATCCACCTGCGTCTCGCGCGGGAGCTCCGAAAGCTCGATCACCTCGAGGCCTCACTCCAGTCGTACAAGAAAGCGGTCGAACTCGCGCCGGACATGCATGGGTGGCGGCTGGCGATGGCCCGCGCACGGTTCGACGTATTGGACTATGAAGGCGCCGTCAATGACGTCCAATACGTGCTCGATCATATCCCGCCCGGTTCGCCCCTGGAGTTGCCGGCCAATACCTTGGCCACAGTGTTTCACGGCCACTCGCAAGACCGAGGACGGCGATTCGATCCGGTGTTTAGCTCGAAGGACATCACACCCGACCAGTTGAAGCAATGGGCGCTCATGCGCGCGGACGCGTGGAGAATGTTCGTGGCCGGCCGTTATCACGAAGCGGAGCCGATGTACCGGAAGTTATTGGAACTGAATCCACGCGACCCGTCCGCCGCTCACCAATTCGGCTTGACTCTCATGCAACTGGGAAAATGTGACGAAGCGCTCAAGGTGTTCGGCAAGGTGTCGGACCTCGATCCGACCGAAGACCAGTACAACGACATCGTCTTTCGGATGGGTCAATGCTTGGTGGAACTCGAACGGTGGGAGGAGGCATTCATGCACTTCCGCACCCTGTATGATCAAGCCGTACAGTTCGAGATACAAAACAAAGACAATGCGCTGCCTCCCGGCATGCGTGTGCTGGACAAGAAAAAGCTCCTGCGATGGCTCGAGCGAGTGAAGCCGCACATCCCTGCCGAACTGGCCAACCTCGACAATGGACCGGCGTCCGACGTGACTTCGGCGCCGAACGCCGGTGAGGCCCCAGCCCCGACCAAGGAAGAACTCGATGCCGCGTTGGACCGGCTCAAACCCGAGCGTGCCTTGGATACCGGCGGCGTGCTGGTTGGCCGCGACGCGGATTTCAGCTGGTTTCGCTTTGTGATTCCCGCAAGCAAAGTGATGCGCGACGACCTTCCTACTGGCCAGCATGATTTCATCCCGCTGAATCCGGGCGATACGTTTCTCACGACCCAGCAAGACATCTATCTCGTGTTTCGTCTCGTCTCCGATTCCTATGATGCCGTACCGCTTGCCACCCAATGCTTCCTTGAAACGACCGAGGCAACGGGACATTCCGGTATGATCGCCCAGGATCATGTACTCATGGCCATGAGCGACCAGTCGGGGTACTTTACACTCGTTCCCCCGGAGCACGGGTGGACGCCGGGCCTCTACCGCTGTGGACTCTTTGCCGGTGAACGCACATCTGCCTATACTCAAGCCGACGAAGTGCGCTTCCGCGTCGTTCAGTCGAACTCATCATCATCCTAGTCGCTCGAGCACTGGCTCTCCGCCGCGGGAGCTCCGGTGGCACAGAAGGACCTAGCAGGTGAACCGGGCCGCGAGATTGCTTTCCCTAGGGAATGTCCTAATCACTGCGCGTCCGCCAAGCCTCTTAGAATATCTCTGTATCCTCTACCAGGAGGGCTGACATGACGCATCGGCTATATTATGCGGTGATGCTCCTTGCCGTCTTTGCGCTGCAGACGACCGGCTGCGCCACCAATCCCTACACCAAACGCTGGCAGCTTCTCATGGTTCCCCAGTCCTATGAAGCCAATCTAGGCGCCCAAGCGTATCAGGACGTCCTGAGCAGCCCCAAGGTCAAAATCTCCGACAATCCCTCCGAAGTCACACCGGTTCAGAGAGTGGCTTCACGTATCATCGAGGCAGCGAAGAAATCCAAATATGCCGACTCGGCAAAAGACTTCAAATGGGAGGTCGCGGTCATTAAAGACGACGGCACCAAGAACGCCTTCGCCCTGCCGGGGGGCAAAATCGCGGTGTATACGGGTATCTTCCCCGTCGCGGATAACGAGTCCGGGCTGGCGGCCATCATGGGCCACGAAGTCGTCCACGCGCTCGCGCGTCATGGTTCGGAACGCATGAGTCAGGGTGTCCTCGCACAAATCGGTCTGGTGGGCGCTTCTATCGCCATGGGTACTCAAGGGTTCAGTCCGGTGACGAGTCAGGCTGCCATGACCGCATTGGGCGTCGGTACGCAGGTGGGAGTGCTCTTGCCCTTCAGCCGGGCCCATGAGTCCGAAGCGGACTATATCGGGTTACTATTGGCGGCAGACGCCGGCTACGACCCTCAGGAGGCGGTGCGAGTGTGGCAAAGAATGCAGCAGTCCTCTGACGGGAAACAACCACAAGAATTTCTCTCGACCCACCCGGGACACGAAACCAGGATCAAACGGCTCACCGAAAAGATGCCCGAGGCTCTGGCGCTCTACAACCAAGCCCAAAAAGCGCCGGTTGCGCAGCTTCCACCGGTCGGCGGTCCAGCGACTGCGGCCCCATTGGCCCAACAGCAGTAAGAAAAGGGGTCGATAGGGAAAACCTCCATGGTGCTATGGAAGTTCTCCAGATCCGTCGCAGGCTCCTCGCGCGCAGGCTTACGAGATAAGCCTGTAAATCGTTGATCTCTCAGAAAAAGTCATCGCATGTTTTTTCATCCCCCACACGGCACGATCTCTGCTGAAGTGCTTCTCGATGCCGCGCCACGCCTCCGTCTTACTGATCGATGACAGCCCCGGCGAACGCGAACTGTTCCGCGAGGCGCTCATGCGCACCGACCTCGATGTCGTCCTGTACTCCGAACAGGATGCCGAAGCAGCGCTGCATTTTCTCAAACACCGGCCTGAGCTGCCCTCGTTGATTCTGCTCGATTGGCACCTCCGACATGAGCGGGGCGATGGCTTCCTCAGGCGTCTTCGCTCCGAGCGGCGGTTCGCAGCTATTCCGGTCGTCGCGTTTACGACTTCCGACGAGGTCGCCGACCTTTCGGCCGCGTACGCCAACGCCGTCAACGGCTATGTGGTGAAGCCGGACACGTTCGAAGACCTGGTGCAGTGCGTGGAAGATATCTGCCGGTATTGGTTGACCAGAAATCGAACACCCTACCCGGTGGAGACGCCATGCTGACACGATCCGCCTTGAAAAACCCTTATGCCGTATTTGCCCTGTGCATGATTGCCCTCGTGCTGGGGGCCGTCTCTTACAAAAAGATGCGAGTCGACATTTTCCCGGAAATCAAGATACCAACCATCCTTGTCACGACCTTCTACCGCGGCATGAGTCCCGGCGAGATGGAAGGCGCCATCACCCTCCGCATGGAACAACGGTTCGTCGAAGCCAGTTACGTGGAGCATATTGAGTCCCAGTCACTCGCCGGCATGAGTTATATCAAAGTCTTTTTTCAGCCGGAGTATTCGATCGATGCCGCGCAATCAGAACTGACCAGTTTGGCCTACAGCATCATTCGTCTGCTGCCGCCCGGCGTCTATCCGCCCTCCGTCTATAAGTTCGGCGTCGCAAGCCTCCCGGTCGGCTTTCTTTCCATCAGCAGCGAGAGTCTCGGACCGAAAGATATCCGCGACCTCGCCTATTTTACCGTGCGCAATCAGATCGCCAACATTCCCGGCATTTCCTTCGGTCCTCCGTTGGGCGGCAAAGTCAGGCAGATCACCGTGTTCATGGATCAGCAACGGATGCTGGCCCGGGGCATCTCGCCGTCGGACGTGGTGAAGGCCATTAACGCGCAAAGCGCAATCATTCCTGCCGGAGACATCAAAATCGGAGACCTGGATTACTACGTGTATTCGAACAGCCTCGTGGGGGTGGTCGAGAAAATTAACGACCTCCCGATCAAAGTTGTGAACGGCACACCGATTCTCGTTCGCGACATCGGGACCGCGGCCGACAGCGCCGCTATTCAAACCTCCATTGTCCGCGTCAATGGCCGTGAAGCGACGTATCTGCCGATCACGAGACAAGAAGGGGCGAATACCCTGGAAGTGACGGACGGGATTCGGGCGAAGCTGCCCAAGCTGACGGAGATTCCCGCCGGCACCACCGTGAAATTTATTTATGATCAATCGTTGTACATCCGGCAGGCCATCGCCAACCTTCAGAAGGAAGGATTGTTGGGTGCCGGGCTCGCCGGCTTGATGATCTTTGTATTCCTGCGCAGCATGAAAGCGGCACTGGTGGTCGGTCTCGCCATTCCCCTTTCGCTGACCGCTGCACTGGTCGCCCTCTTCCTCAGCGGCCAGACTGTCAACATCATGACGCTCGGAGGTCTCGCCCTCGTCATCGGCACTCTCCTCGACAACAATATCGTGGTTCAGGAAAACCTCCATCGGCACCTGGAAATGGGGAAGGATGGCCGATCAGCGGCCGAGGACAGCGCGACCGAGTTGACGCTTCCTATTTTCGTCGCCACGCTCTGTATTCTGATCGTCTACCTGCCGATCATCTTCTTTGCAGGAATCGTCAAGTATCTCTTCGTCCCCCTGGCCATGACGGTGGCGTTTGCCATGCTCGCAGACTACGCCGTATCGATGACGGTGACCCCCGTCGTGTTGGCCCGACTGTATTCCCGCGGGCACGGGAACGAGTCGGGGGACGACGCATCGGCCGCCCACGGCTGGTTCCGGTTCGTCTTGGCGGCCTACGAACCGGTCCTCCGCACGGGCCTGCGGCTGAAGTGGCTCGTGCTGATCGTGGCGCTCACTGCGCTGCTGGTCGTGAGCATCACGCTGCTGCCCCGACTCCATACGGAATTTTTCCCGAAGGTCGACGCAGGAAACTTTACGATGCTCGTTACCGCCCCCGAGGGCTCTCGAATTGAAAAGACAACCGCCATCGTGGCCGACATTGAGCGACTCGTGCAAGAGACGGTTCCCAAGCAGGAGCTGGAAGAAGTCGTCTCCAATACCGGCCTCTATTTTGGCGATGCGGCCCGTTTTGCACCCAATACGGGCAATCACACGGCCTTCGTGCTCGTCAATCTGGTGTCCGGGCATACAGGCCGGACCGATTCGTACATTGACGCGCTGCGAGAAAAAACCCGCAAGTCACTGCCGGGAGTCGAAATCACCTTTCAAACAGGCGGCATCATCAGCGACGTGTTGAACTTCGGCCTGCGTGCCCCAATCGACATTCAGATCAAGGGACCGTCCTTGGATCTCATTCGTCCGGTTGCAGAGCACATTCGCCAGGAGGTCGCCCAAGTCGCCAACACGACGGACGTGCGCATCAAGCAGGGCAAGAGCTATCCGGAACTTCACGTGAACGTGGATCGGACCAAAGCCGCCTACTACGGACTGACACAGGACAAGGTCATCGTAGATGTGATCACAGGTATCAGCTCGAACTTGGCCCTGAGCCCTAACTACTGGCTCGATCCCAAGACAGCCAACGGCTACTTTCTCTTAGCCCAGTACCCGGAGCAGTCACTGACCAAGACCGAAGATCTTCTCAATATTCCGGTTATCGGCGCCCGCACAGCCCTCAATCCGACTTCATCGCTCACCACGGCCGGATCCAGCGGCTCGACGATCGCTCTTCAAAACACGCCTTTCGCCGGGCGCAATCTCGACTTGTCCACTGGGTTCTTTGCCTCCGACGAACGCCGGGGTCCACCGGTGCTCCTCCGCGACGTGGCCTCGCTGGAGATCAAGACAGGTCCGGACACTGTGGACCACTATGATTTGTCGCGTTTGCTCGACGTGTTGGTGACGCCAGTCGGCAATGACCTCGGGCGTGTCGCCGCAGATATCGAGGCGGTGCTGCAGAGGATCGGGCTTCCGAAGGACGTGACAATCGAACTGAAGGGGGAGGTGGCCAATATGCGAGCCGCCTTTAACAACTTCTCGCTCGCGCTGCCTCTTGCAGTCCTGTTGATCTACCTGGTGATGGTCGGCCTGTTTCGCTCAATGGTCGATCCGCTCATCATTCTCGTCGCGGTCCCTTTGGGTTGGATCGGCACAATCATCATGCTGCATCTGACCGATACGTCAATCAATGTCGAATCGATGATCGGCACACTCATGATGATGGGCATCGTGGTTTCGAACAGTATTCTGCTCGTGGATTTCGCTAATCGCATGGTACGCGCCGGCGCCACGGCCGAGCGGGCTGTCCTGGAAGCCGGGCGTCGGCGAATCAGACCGATCGTCATGACCGCCCTCGCCACGATACTGGGCCTGCTCCCCTTGGCGCTCGGATTCGGGGAAGGCAATGAGACAATGGTGCCGTTGGCCCGCGCCGTGGTCGGCGGCCTCGCGGTCTCGACTCTTATGACGCTGCTGGTCGTGCCGGTCATGCATGCGCTCGTGCTGTCGCGGCGCGTCCAAGCGGAGGCCTTACCCCCTCCGGCCGCTCCTTCGGAGGAGATCTAGGCGCATGAGGAAGCGGTCCATCATCATCATCTTCGTTTCCCTGCTGCTAAGTGGAGGCTGCAATCCGGAGGAGCCTCGTGGCACAGCGAAGAAGGCGGAGTCACAGCCCGAGGCTGCCTCGGACTATGGGATCGAGGTGCAAGTCGTCAAGCCGACAAGAAAAGACTTGGTCTATACGATCACGCTGTCGGGCAATATTGCCCCGCTCTACCAAACGACACTGTATGCGAAGGTGTCCGGCTACTTGAAATGGATCGGACCCGACAAAGGCGACCGGGTCAAAAAGAACCAAGTCGTCGCGATCATCGATGCTCCCGAAATCGAAGAGCAGTATCAACAGGCAGCGGCCGACTACAAAATCAAGAAGATCACTTTTAATCGGCTGAAGAACGTGTGGACCACGTCGCCGGATGTCATTGCCAAGCAGGACGTGGATGTGGCCGAAGCCGCGTATGAAGGCGCCAGAAATCTCATGCAACAGCGTGCGGCCTTTCGTGACTACACCAAGGTGCGGGCGCCCTATGACGGGACGATCACCGCCCGGTTTGCCGATCCCGGCGCTTTGATACAAATTGCCACATCCTCGGCGACAACCGCGATCCCCCTGTTCACAATCATGGAGCTCGATACGGTTCGTGTCTATACCAACGTGCCGCAGGATGACTCGCCCTGGGTGACACCAGGAAAAACGCAGGCCACCGTCACCGTTTCGGAACTTCCTGGTCGTTCGTTCAATGGAACGATTACCCGATCGACCCTGGCTCTCGATCCCTCAACGCGCAGCCTACTGGTCGAAATTGACCTCCCCAATCCTGACCATTTGCTGAGGCCGGGCACCTTCGCTGAGGTGGTTATTGGGCTTCGGGAAGTTCCGAACGCGCTGGTCGTGCCGCCTCAAGCAATCACCAGCACCACCAAGGGCAAATCCGTCTTCACCGTGGAGGATGGCAAAGCGAAAGCCGTACCGGTCCACACGGGAATCACGGATGGACGATGGATCGAGATTACCGACGGGCTCAAAGGAGAAGAGGATGTCGTCGTGGTCGGGAAACGCCAACTGCTGGATCAAAGCCCTGTACAGGCGTCTCCATTCCAATTGCCTGAAGCCACCCCGTCACAACAGAAGTTCGAGCGGCGTTCCGCCGGCATCCAACCGTCTCCACCGGCGAAGGCCGTGCCCTCGACGAAACCATAGAGTCGCGTCCATTTATACGGGAGGAACCGATTATGTCTGCCATCATGCGAATGCCGCTTCTTTTGGGTTTCTTCGTGATGCTCGTACCCCCCTACACGGGAGCGCAGCCTTCGGCGCGCTCGCAGCCACCGCCACACGGAAGTTTCCTGGGGTTGCAACACGCAATTGAGACGGCTCTGCAGAGCCACCCAATCGTTCAGGAGGGCAATGCAAGTCTTGAGGCCTCATCCGCGCGTGTGGACCAGGTCAAGTCGCTTTACTATCCGCAGGTCTATGCCAATGCCGACGGAGCGGCGGGCGCCGGCCGCATCAATCCCCGGTTCGTAACCCCGGCCGGCGCGATGCTGCAGCCCAATCTCAGCTCATACACGGCGGGCGTGCTTGCGAGCCAGCGAATTTATGACTTCGGCTACACCAGTCATCTCGTCGCATCCTCTCAGTCCGGCGTGCGGGCACAGGAACAGGATGTCAATGCGAGGCGGGCGCTCGTCATTGTCAACGTTCAACGGACTTATCTGAACAGTCTGAAGCGGCAGCGGCTCGTCCGGATCGCAGAGGAAACGGTGCGCGAGCGTGGGACGATCGTCAGTCAAATTGATACGCTATACCGTCAGCAGCTCAAGTCCAAACTCGATCTGGACCTCGTACGTGTAGAGCTGGTCAATGCCGAATCGCTTCTCGTCCGGAGCCGAAACGACCTCAAAGCGAGCTTCGCTGACCTGAATCGCGCCATGGGCATCGAAGGTCCCGAGGATTACACGCTGGAAGACGTCTTGATAGAAGTGAAGGTGCAACGAGGGCTCAACGAGCTGATCGCCGATAGCCTCGCGCACCCCGAAGTCAAGAGAGCCAAGGAAGCCACCGCTGCGGCGGAAGCCAAAAAGCGCGCTATGAAGAGCCAGTATCTGCCGACCGTTTCCGCTATCGCCAGCGGCGGCTACTTCGACACCTTTGATACCAGCCGCAATGTGACTACAGGTGGATGGTGGGCAGCGGGTGGGCTGGTATCCATGCCCCTCTTTACCGGAGGCTTGATCGAGAACCAGGTGAAAGAAGCCGCGGCACAAGAAGCGGCCGCGTTTGCCCAAACCGCCAACATCGAGCAGGCTCTAACCCAACAGGTGACAAACGCCTATCTGGACACGATCACGTTCACGCAGCAAATCAAGCTGACAGAGGAGCTTGTCAAGACGGCTCAGGAAGCGCTTAGCCTTGCCAAGCAGCGGTATAAACTCGGCCTCGGGTCTGTCATCGAGGTTACTCAGTCCGAAGTCGGTCTTACCGCAGCTCAAACGAAACTGGCGGAAGCCCAGTACGATTACAAGATTGCTGAAGCGACGTTAGTCTATGCGGCCGGTGGAACCACACAGCTCCAGATTGATCCAATCATACGGTAAAAGGATGCTGCCTGAGACAAGCGGTCCGCCCTATCTCATCGTCCCGCTGCGTCGTAAGCAGTTAGGGAGTAGCCGGATTCGGCACTCGCAGTGACCGAGGCCTGCCACCGGATCATGTCGATAACAAGCTCGTCCTTGGTGTTGGCGAAGAGTGTGTCCCAGACGCTACTCCGCTGCGTCACCACTGCGTTCGACGGCTGAAAAAAGAGGTCAAAACCCTTGGCTGCCGTGGGGCGCATCGGGTAACGGCGGTCGTAAATCATGCCATACGTGGGGATCCCATACACGATTTGCCAATTACCGAGAATCACGTGCAATTCGTCGCCATGCACGTACATGCCTCCCGATGTGATCACGCGCTTCACCGAGGTTTGAGGCTGGCTCAGGTAAAACGTCACCCGCTCGTTGTAATTGGCCGCCGCAAAGGCCTCGATCAGCTGGGACGCCAGAAGCTCCGTCTCTTCGTCTTTGAAGGCCGGCACAAAAGGCGCATCGCCTTGCAGCCATTTTTGAAGCCAGATGCGATGTTCTTGAATGGTCATCCCTTTGAGCAGCACCTTCATCTCCCCCGCGGTGAACGTCTTGGGATGCGCATGGTGCCCCGGAGGCCATTCGGGGAGTACCGCATCATCTTCTTCCAACCGGACGTAATTGACGGGGTCCTCATAGATGGTTCGGTAGGGTACGTGGGGAATCGCGCAACCGGCGAAGAGAAGTAGCGCCGGAAGAGGAAGGAAGGCCGACAGTACCACAAGCCGTACCAGGCGCCGCCACGCGCGTTCCCTTCCGGACTTGCGACTCATCGATCGACACTCACACGTCATTCACTGATGCTGATCGTCATCTCGACGCGCTCGAGAGGGTTATCGCGGCCATCACGCTTCATGTTCACGACCATATCGGCCACGTCCATGCCGCTCACAACTTCGCCGAAGGCGGTATATTGCCAATCCAGGAAATGTGAATCGGCCACGCAAATGAAAAACTGCGAGCCGGCGCTGTCGGGATCGTTGGCACGTGCCATCGAGACCACTCCCCGCTTGTGCGGCTTGCTGTTGAATTCGGCTTTGATCTTATATCCAGGTCCACCCATGCCGTGAGAAGAGCGGTCGGCATTCTTGCTATTAGGGTCGCCCCCCTGAATCATGAACTTGGGAATCACGCGATGGAACGTCGTGCCGTTGTAGAAACCTTTTGTGGCTAGGTCGACGAAATTCTTGACGTGGCCTGGTGCGACGTCATGAAAGAATCTCACCACTATATCCCCGACCGCTTGTCCCTTGCTGGTCACAGAAATCGTTGCCCTGGTCTTATCAGTCACCTCAGCCATCTCGCCGTTCCTTTCTTGTTGGCTCTGATCAATCGCTCTGCTGACGCCAGTTGAGAACGCAGGCGGCTCCGCTCCAGCACTACCGGAAGAGGAAGGGCGGCGGAGCCACGCCGCCCTCTAGCCCTTCGTTGATCGGGCTCCAGCTCTTGCCATCGTCGTCGCTGCGGAATGCGCCGGCATTCGTCCCCGCATACAATGATCCGGAAGGAGACTCAACCAGCACCTGCACGGCCATACTGGTCAGTCCATTATTCAGCGGCACCCACTGCCGGCCCTTGTCGGTAGTCTTGAAAATGCCGTGCCCCGTCGCAACGAACAGGCCACGGCTGTTGAATAGGATGCCGCGTATGGAATCGTTCGGCAAGGCACGGCTGATCGGACGCCAGGTATTGCCGCCGTCTGGGCTTCGGAAGACGCCGCCGTCAAAGGTCCCTGCATAGATCCCCCCTTCGCGGTCGATTGTAAGGACCCGAATAAAATTCTCCACCATACCTTCGTGATCCTTCAGCCCGTGGTGAAGGCGCACCCAGCCGGTCGTGTTGGCTTTGAATTTCAGGACTCCCTTCCCGGACGTCCCGGCATAGAGCGTGCCGTCGGCCGATTGTGCTAAGGCATGAACCAGAATTTCATCGAGGCCGCTCGTCACGACTCCCCAATGGTCGTCGGTCGTATTTAAACGATAGGCGCCGTCTGCAGTCCCCGCATACAGCAGATCGCCCGCCGCCAACAACGTCTTCACTTCTTTGCGCTTCAATCCGGCGTTGACTGGATGCCAGGTCTTGCCTTGATCCGTGGTTCGGAACACTCCTCCCCGAAAAGTTCCCACATACACCGTTCCGTCTTTTGCCGTTGCGAGCGACAATATGAACGGGTCACTCACCCCTTCACTGGATTTCGTCCAGGTCGCTCCGCGATCCTCGCTTCGAAAGACGCCAAGCCCAAATGAGCCGGCATAGAGGATATCCGAACCCACCATCGTGAGCGCCTGAATACTGGCCGCTTGCGATTCGAAGGGGCTCGATGACGGGTGCTGAGCGATGGCGGAACCGACCGGCGACAGGGTCAGGAGGGTCATGCCAAGAGAAAGCAATGATCGGTTCATCATGACGTATCTTACCGAACCCGATGGCCCGCTGTCCCCATGGGTAGGTCAGGATCCAGTGGAAGATTCATGTCTGGAGGCTGGTTGCGGCCGAACAGACGGGCGCCGAGGATGCCAATTTCATAGAGGACCATCAAGGGCACGGCCATGAGCATCATGGTGAAGAGCGTGGCATCTGGGGTCACCACAGCGGAGATGATCAAGGCGCTCAAGATGGCGTGCTTGCGATAGTGAGCCAACTGCCCCGCCGTGACGACGCCAACACGAGCGAGAATGGTCAAGACGAGGGGCAATTCGAATGCACATCCAAAGGTCAGCAGAAATTTGACATTAAAATCAATGTACGTGCCGACGCTCAGCTCCGGAGTAATGTCGCGGTCCATGCCGAAGCTGACGAAAAAGTCGATGACGAGGGGAAGGATGACAAGGTTGCAAAAAAGAAGGCCGAGGGCAAAGAGCACCCCGGCCAGCGCAAGAATGGGGATGCCCCAGCGCTGCTCCTTCGGGAGCAGCGCTGGTTGGACGAACTTCCACAACTGATAAAAGACGACAGGCAGGCTAGCCAGCACCGCCGCAAGGAAAGAAACTTTGATGGAAGCGAACAAGGCTTCCGTCGGGCCGTAGAAGACCAGTGGGTTGGGAAACGGGCGGTTCAACCAGGCCACCATCTCGGCTGAAAACGCAAAGGCCACCATTAGAAACACGAGCACGGTGGCTGCGATAATGAGCAGGCGCCGTTTGATGGTCTGTATGTGAGCGGCCAGCGGATTGGTCATCGGCGGCATGTCGGAATTCTTGACTTGGACTCACGGCCACACCCCTCAATGTGCCGTAGCGTGCTCGTGATCCCGATACGTGCGGATGAGTTCGGCCATTTTATCTTTCTTGGCAAGTTTTTCTTTCTGCATCTGCTTCTTGGTTAATTCTTCTGTCGGCGTCAAAACATGACGCTTCTGCAATTCGTTCAACTCCAGGTCAAGGCGATGGTGGGACTCTTCCAATTCGCGGAATTCTGTGTTGGATTGGCGAAGCCGCTCCACAATCACATTGTCCGTCAGCATTGTCGTACCTCCTGGTTGAGTGAGTTATCGCAGTGATGTATGTCCTCCCGTAGAGCCGGCATCCCCCACGACTATGGGGTCCAACTCCATGAGCACTGCATCTTCCACGGGATTGGTGTAGTACTTCGGCCGGACGGCCGTTTGGGAAAACCCAAATCCTTGATACAACGCTTGCGCGGCACGATTGGAGGCTCGTACCTCAAGCACGGCCCGATGCGCGGATTGCGACACGCCTGTCTGTAGCGCGGTGGAAACCAGGGATCTGGCGATCCCCCGATGCCGCATCGACTCGATGACCGCCAGGTTCATCAGCCGGACTTCCTCGAAGACGATCCAATAACACAGATAGCCGAGGATCGCCTGTTTCGACGCTTCCTCCACGCGCCTCGGCCTTGCGACCAGAAAGTGGGCGAAAGGGTTTCCGCTCAACTCCCCTTCCAGCATTTTGCGCGTCCAGGGTGCCGAGAAGCAAGCTTCTTCTACTGCTAAAATTTCTGAAAGAGATTCAAGGTTTGCGGCCCCAATCGTCCAGTCATGCGGCATCATGTCTGGCGCCTGGTCTTGGTCGCCGCGAGAGGCGGGCGATTGCGAAGTTTCCGTGCGAGTTTTTGTTGCCGTCTTGACATCGGTGAGATCCCGCCGGACTCCTCATACTTAATCTCAGCCTCCGGGCGCTGCACGTACAAGGGGCTGATGCCGACACCGGCGTGCTCACCCCTCTTCAGCCGAGCAATGCCGGCCATCCCGATCGAGACAGCCGAGGGCCGCAGAAGCTGGTCAGCTTCCATGATCATCACCGAACGCCCCATCGCCTGAATGGCCGCCCTTTCCGTCTCCCACCCTTCACCGAACATCATGACGGATCCGCTCAGTTGCTTCGCCAATGTCTCAACTGATCCCACTTGTTCGGGCGTGAGACGGTCCAGTCGGTCGCGGCCTTGCCATTGAAAGATGGCCCAGTAGAGCTCGCCTCGTCTGCTATTCAACACAGGGCAGAGTCGTTCGTTCGAGGCCCGCAAGCTCCAGGCCATCCCTTCCAGTGTTGGCACAACAGCCAAAGGCACCCGTGTGATCGTCCGAAATCCCAGCACCGTGGAAAGGCCGACCCGGAGGCCAGTGAACGAGCCTGGGCCTATGGAGACGACGAGTCCGTCCAGCTTGGCCGGTCCCAGCCCGGTTTGTGAGAAAAGTTTGTCCACCGCCGGTAACAATAGTCTCGCATGGGAACCGGCGGCATCCTGATCGCAGCGTGCCAGCACGCGATCGTCATCGAGGATCGCCACGCTCTGCCATGACGTCGCTGTTTCGACCGCGAGGACTTTCATCGAATCATCGCTTTACCGCGTTCTCGTTATCGCCTAAGTCATCGAGCGGCAACGCCTCTAGGGCAGGTCTTGATTCGGAAGCTGGCGTGCGCCATCCGTTCCGGTCGCGAGTCGGCCGGTATCTGGAAGAGCGTTTGAGGCGTGAGCGAGTTCACTCGGCTTCAGTGTTGCATTCGGAATTAACTCGTGGAAGGTCACTTGGACGCTGCCACGCCCCTGCCCATCTTCCAAGGAGATCTTGAACGGCCGGAGTAACTGGCCATCGCCTGAAATGGAAAGACCGGTCATCTCGCCAACCGGACGAAAATCTTCGTACACAATCGTGGCATCGATCTCACCGAGCTCCGTCAATCGATCCTCTTTGACCACCAGGCGTGTCTGTCGATTGAACCAGAGTCGCCGATGAATTGTGAGACCTCCAGAAGGCGAGGCCCGGAATACTTCGAGCCGATGACGATCTCCTTCGTCCACAACCCTGACTGTGTCGCCCCCGTTGATGGTGCCGGTTCCAAGCACTCCGCTCATTGCCCAGACGCTAAGTTGAAATGGCCTCGCAAGTTTGCCCATCTCGCTCATGTCGGAAGGATGACCGGACAGCACCCGGCCCATCGTCGGCAATCGTAATGTGAACTGATCATCCGTCTGGAGAAATTCGAACAGTTCACTGCCGATGGCGGTAAAGCCGCGTAACCGCATCGCGCTGGGACGTCGGTAATACACCGCCCCTTCCACGCGTGTGGTAATAGGGATGATGCCTCCGCGGACCTTGGCACTGAACAAGCCTTTCATCGTCTGAACCGCGCGCTCCCGTTGCTCCAAAAGAGCTGTCAACTCGTCTGCGGTGGCCGCCTTCGTGTCGGCTTCCTCCCGCTGCACGGGAGTCGTGCAACCGGCGGCCACGAGGCACAGCACCGTCAGGTAAGGCAGCAGGCACAGAGCGCTCTTACGCCAATACGACATCCAGCGCTTCTCCGACTTCATGAATTCCCACGAGTTCCATCCCGTCAACCGGCTCGAGCTTTGCGAGGTTCCGCTCCGGCAACAAACACCGCGTGAAACCCATCTTCGCTGCTTCACGTATCCGTAATTCAGCCTGACTAATGCCGCGCACCTCGCCCCCCAAACCAACCTCGCCCAATATCAGCAATCCGGGCTCGACCGGCACTTCCCTCAAACTCGAGGTCACTGCCGCAACGATGCCGAGATCGATCGCAGGCTCATCGATATGCATGCCTCCGACCACATTCACATACACGTCTTGACCGGACAAATGCATGCCCAAGCGCTTTTCCATGACCGCCAAGAGGAGTGAGACGCGATTCAGATCCACGCCGTTTGTCATCCGTTTAGGCATGGCATAACTGGTCGAAGACACCAACGCCTGTAACTCGACGAGAATCGGACGCGATCCCTCGACGCTCGACACCACCACAGAGCCTGTGCTCCGCTGCGGGCGTTCTCCCAAAAACAGTTGTGAGGGATTCGTGACTTCTTCAAGCCCGGACTCTTTCATCTCGAACACGCCGATCTCATTGGTAGAGCCGAACCGATTTTTCACGGCACGGAGGATGCGATAGCTGTGTCCCTTGTCTCCTTCGAAATACAGCACGGTATCGACGATGTGTTCCAGCAAGCGCGGACCGGCAATCGCTCCTTCTTTGGTGACATGGCCAATGATGAATACCGGCACACCCGATCGCTTGGCGAACCACATGAGCTGACCGGACACTTCCTGAACCTGACTGATGCTGCCGGGAGCCGAAGTCAATTGCTCTGTGTAGACCGTCTGAATGGAATCGACCACTACGGCAGCAGGTTGTATGTCCTGAACAGCCTTCAAGATCTGTTCGAGCGACGTTTCGGCGAGGACCAGGAGGTTCGGATGATCGACTCCAAGCCGCTGGCCGCGCATCTTGATCTGCCGAGGCGACTCCTCCCCCGAGACGTAGAGCACCGGCTGCACGTTCGACGCCAGGCGAGGCAGGGCCTGCAATAGCAGGGTGGTCTTGCCGATTCCCGGATCTCCTCCGATCAAAATGACGGCGCCCGGAATCACTCCGCCGCCCAGGACTCGATCGAATTCGCTGATGCGAGTCAGCCGGCGGTCTTCACCGATCACTTCAATCTTTGCAATCGGGGTCGCCGTTGCCTGCGCCAGGTTCATGGCAACGGGGCGCCCCTTCCCCGTCGGGGCATGCCGTTCTTCCTTGATCGTGTTCCATCCGCCGCAATCCGGACAGCGACCGAGCCAACGTGGCGATTGATGCCCGCATGCCTGGCAGGAAAAGATCGATTTGGATTTCATGAATCGGAAAGCCTCATGGAGTGGAACGAGGCTTTATCATAGAGCAAAGCTGGCACCAAAGGAAGGAGATGGATACTCGACTGCGCGAGCAAGAAGGGCACCGGTCGGCTGCTACAATTTTTTTCGCACGTCCTTCCAGTTTTTGGCAACCTTGCCTTTGCGTGGCACCTCCCCGACGGGCGGCTCGGGTACGATAATGGCCTCGAGCCGACGCTTGAGGAACGTCTCGGCAAAGGCTTTCGAACGACCGATCCCCGTTTTGGCCGACTTCCAGCCAGCCTGATGAAGCTCATCGAGTTTTGCTCCGAGCGCGTCTTCTCCCCCTGAGAGTGCCAGCACGAACCCCCGGGGGAACTTGTGGGTGGAGAGCCAGGTCCTGGCTTCCACGCTGGTGACAAACACATCCGCTCCTGCAGGAACCGTCACGACATAGATGACACCGTAGTAGAACTGAGTGAGCTTCCCGAGTTCATCGGCGGCATCGGCGATCGGCCTTGCTTCCGGGTCGATGCGCGGGACCAACCGAGAAACCGGCGTCTCCGCATGAACGTCCTCCATCAGCGCGGTCAGCTCCACCATCAGAATCGGTGTGCGACGTTCCCAAACAACCAGATGCGCTTCCCCTTCCGCTGACGACACGCGCGGGCTGCTGCCCGTTCTCACCTGGATAGGCAGGATGTCCTTGCCTTTTGGGATAAACGAGAGGAATGCCCTTCCGTCTCCTCCCGTCATCGCCGTTGCCGACACTATTCCCTTGACGAGGAGTTCAACCGGCTCTCCGCCAAGCGGCGAGTCTTTTAACAACCCTTTGGCGAACAATTTGGCTTCGATGGTGGTCTGCTGGTGGGGTGCGGTCAGGCTATCTTTCACAAGCACTGTGGGGGTGATCTTCTCCACCGCTGGTATCGGCGCGGCAACGGTCAGGAAAAGGACCAAAAACACGAGCGCGGTTGTGCGGACTGAAGGCGAGAAGGGCATTGACCGGCATCAAGCCATGGGACTGCGAAGGATAGTGGGAGAGACTACGACCGTAACGCCGTTAGAACTTCGTCGACATGCCCGTCGACTTTGACCTTCCGGAAAACGGCCTTGAGCTTGCCGTCAGGGTCGATGACGAACGTGCTGCGCTCGATGCCCCAGTACTTTTTCCCGTACATATTTTTTTCTTTATAGACGCCGTAGGCCTTCGAGACGGCGGCATCTTCATCGCTGAGCAAGGGAAACGGCAAGCCAAATTTTTTCACGAATTTTTGGTGCGACTCCTTGTCGTCGAGACTGACACCGAGAATGACGCCCCCCGCCCGGATAATTTGTGATTCCACGTCTCGAAAATCACACGATTCCTTGGTGCAGCCGGGCGTATCGTCTTTTGGATAGAAATAGAGCACGATCTGTTTGCCCTTCAGACTCTTCAATGTCACCGGCTTGCCAGTGTGGTCAGGCAATGACCAGTCTGGCGCTTTGTCTCCCACCGCGATGTCCTTGGCCATATCTCAATCCTCTCTACCGAGGAGGGCCGCCGAACGTCGGGCGGCTAGTGGTCGTCCGATGTTCCTTGGTTTCCTTTTCAGTTTGCGGATTCCCGTACTGATGGAGCGCCGGCGAATCCCAAATGGTTTTGTCGCCCGGCGCCAGATTGGCCGCTTCAATAAAATGTTGCCTCGCTTCTTCGGTATCGCCCAACGCGTTCAGCGCCAGCGCGTAATTGTAATGTGCCGGTCCTGATTGCGGCGCCTCTGTCACCGCCTGGGAAAAATACCGTTTGGCCTCATCGAATTTTCGCGTCTGATAGGCCTGCATTCCCTGCTCAGTCAAGGCCACAGCCGGCGCTTTGGCATGGGGTTCGAGGGCCAAGGGAACGAGCGGCCTGGCTTTTCCCTTCGTACAGGCTCCGAAACTGACGATCAGCACCAGCGCGACGAGGACGGGGAATCCGAATTTCATGACACCCTCCTACTCATACGCCTTCTCATTTCGTGTGTTTCCGCGACTCTTCCTCGAACGTTTTGCGATAGAGCACGTCCCACTCAGGACTGCCTTCCACGATGCCGCGGGTGTACGAGCCCAGCTTCGCCCTCACTTTTCGGTCGATCTCCTGTTCCTGGGCCAATTCGGTGGCAAGGACGCGTTTAATATCCTTCAATATCCGTGCATCCTCGCTTTTCACCTCAACGTGCGGGCTGTTTTTTACCGCAAGCAGGATGACGTGCGACAGATGGCTGACTTTGTCCTCGCTCAACATAGGGGTCAGTCCGTCCTGACCGGCCGTGTATTACCTCGATCCGCGAGCGCCCGATCGCGTTTACAGGATAATACCCCGCTCCCGTACCAGCTTCTGCTTGATCATGGTAAACATCTTCTGATAGTCCACTTGCCCGGTTTCGATTTGACGCTCGTAGGCCTTGAGCAGCTGCCGGACTTCGCTATTCAACCGGTCTTCAATCGACAGCTCATCGGTCACCACCTGGTCAAGCGACTCGATGAACGCCTTCTGTGTACCGGTGAGGGCCACATGACTTTCTTGGACCAACCGCCCGGCCAGAGTTTCGGCCATATGCCGGACCCGCTCTTTGGAAAGCCGCATGGGTTACACCCGCTCGACGCGAATCGACGGCGCCGCCATCACACTTCGCAACACCGTGGGATCTCCAAGGATGCGTCCGATCACGTTGACACGATCGGCGGGCACTGGGTCCGGGCCCATACTCATCGGCGTCCGGCCGAAGAAAATCGCCAACACTTGGCCCGCTCCCCAAAACGCGACATCGCCCACCTTGACCTGATTCGTTGCCGTTTCCCGATAATCCCGGACGCCGTCCAGCTTAAAATAAAACTCTTCCCCCCAGGTATTCACGGGCGCCTCCACCGGCAACGCCGCATAGACCTCGCGAGCCGTCTTCGTGCCTTTCAGCTCCGCCTCAACCTGCACCCCCCCGACAATGATGCGGATTTTGTTCCCGGGATCAGCCAACGAACAGTGCTCTCCTTGCGTGAAGCGCGGCGATTGAAAACCCGCTCCCATCGCGGACTCTAGCTTGTTTAACTGGTGAAATCAAGGCTACAATCCCCTCCACCATGCTGACCTCGACCTTCGTACTGCTCAAGGGAATCGGTCCGGCAACGGAACGCCGCCTCTGGCAGGATGGCGTTGCAGATTGGTCCGCGTTTCTCGGTCGTGCTCTCATTACCGGCATCTCAGCGACGAGAAAAGGCTGGTATGACGAAGTCCTCGCGACGGCCCAATCGCGGCTTGCCGGAGGCAGTGCGGACTTTTTTCGAACCTGTCTCAAGAGCCGGGATCATTGGCGTCTGTTTCACACGTTCCGTCATCGCGCCACCTATCTCGACATTGAAACTACCGGCCAGTCCAGCGGCCAAGCCGTCATCACGGTGGTGGGTCTGTATCGGAACGGACGCATGACCAGTCTTGTTCGCGGGGAGAATTTGACTGAGGACCGCCTGGCGGAAGCACTCGAAGGCACGGATTTGCTGGTGACGTTTTTCGGAAGCGCATTCGACATTCCATTCTTGCAACAGGCTTTCCCGCGGCTCAATCTGCAGAAACCGCATTTTGATTTGTGCTTTGCCGCTCGCCGCCTCGGACTCACGGGGGGGCTGAAATACATCGAGCGTGAAATGCACATTGATCGAGAGCCGGAGATTCAAGGTTTGGACGGATGGGACGCCGTGCGTTTGTGGTATCAATGGCGCGGCGGCGATGAAGGAGCATTGAACCTGCTGCTTCGCTACAACGCCGCGGATACGAGAAACCTCGAACCCTTGGCGGAAGTGCTCTACGAACAGATGGTGTCACGCTTCGGTCCGCCCTCGATCGGCCCTGTCCTCGCGCAGGTAAAACCAGCGGGTCAATGATTGTATGAAACAGTCACCGCGCTGGTTGGGCGTCGGACGCACGGAAACGGGCCATGTCCGCAAGACAAATCAGGACGTCTTCGCCGCGATCAATAGTTGCAACTTTTGGATCATCGCTGACGGCATGGGCGGACACCCGGCAGGGGATGTCGCGGCGCATGTGGCAGTCGATGTGGCCACCCAGACCGCCAAGACTCTCCTCTCAACTCGTGAACAATCGTCCCAACCGCCGGACCAGAGTCTGATTGAGACCGTTATTGCAGCCAATAAGGCCATCCATGAAAAAATCCGTGAAAATTCCTCTCTGAAAGGAATGGGAACGACCGTTGTCGCCATGACCATTCCTCCCGGCCCGACACCCGTTGCGCACGTGGCCCATTTGGGCGACAGCCGCGCCTACCGATTTCATGCCGGCGTCCTCACTCAGATCACGCGGGATCATACCTTAGTGGAAGTCTTACTGCAGCGGGGATTGATCAACGAGGCGACCGCGCGAGCGTACCCGGACAGACATGTGCTGGCAAAGGGACTTGGCATGGGGCTTGAAATGACACCGGATCTCACGTCGACTCCTTTGGCGCCTGACGACACGCTGATGCTGTGCAGTGATGGGTTGACGAAAATGCTCAGCGATGACCAGATCGGGTCAATTTTAGCGGCGACTCATGCGAATCCCCGGCGAGCCTGTCATGAGTTGGTCGAACAGGCCTTGAGGGCAGGCGGAGAAGACAATGTCACCGTCATCGTCTGCGCCTATACGACGCCGGGGAAGGTCGGAAGTCTGGCCATTGACAAGACTCCACCAGCCATGTAGCCTCACAATTTAGCCACAAGCTGCTTCTGCGCACCATCCGTACGTACGAGTTCGGGAGATCCAAAACGTCATGAATCGCGGTCCGTGTGTGTGGATCCTGAGCGCCATCGTTATGTTGGCATCAGTCTCCAGTGGACGCGCGGCCGACGAGCAGAGCCCCGAAGCTACTGTGCGAGCCCTGGTGCGGGCGAATGCCGAAAAAGACATGGAGACCATGTCGCGACTGATGGCTCATGACGCCGACATTACCAGTTACACCATCGGGGGAAGAAAATACGTCGGCTGGGGCGACCTTGAACGGGACATGGAGGAGGAGTTCAAATCAGCGGCAACCATCGAAATCCCAATCCGGGAACTCAAAGTCTGGACGAGAGGCGATCTGGCCTGGTATGCCATGGAAGTCGACTACATCCGCACGGTCAGTGCAGGCAGCCAACCGCAGCGCGCCCTGCTTCCCCTTCGCGAGACAGGGGTATTAGAGCGAAGAGACGGACAGTGGGTGCTCCTGTCCTGGCACGAATCGTTTCGCAATGCCGGCGGGGCAGTGGGCTTGAACGAGCATCCCTCCGTCACGCTAGCATCATCGAACAATCATCTCGCGCAAACGGATTTAAGCGGCGAATGGGAAATATTGGAAGTGGAAGACGACAAGCGCTACCGAGCCATGCTGGATAAGGCCGGCAACGGGCCGTATACGCAACATGGAGGACGGTTCACCACCAACCGGTTTTCTGACCGTCTCTGGCAAGGCACCTGGCAACAACCGGGCAATGACCGTGAAGGCGGTTTCGAGGTTCTGCTGTCAGAAGACGGCAAGGAGGCTAAAGGCGTCTGGTGGTATACCAGGGTCGGCACCCATAAAAATATCCCGCCCCGCGAACATGGTGGCACCTATCAGTGGAAACGGATCACTCCGGTCCCCACCGCCCCTTGATGAGCCAGCGATCGGATCATAGGGGGCGGGTGCGAGGATGGCAGCGGACTCCAGCCACGAGTCTGTCATTAATCTTTGGAGGAGCTATG
>JARDZZ010000022.1 GCA_029240595.1 Nitrospira sp.
TGGCAGATGTGACGATAGGGATGGGCGAGCGGCCAGGTCGGAAACGTGTTGGTGCTGAAGCGCGAATGTACGAGCGCCAGCGCGCTGACCATGCTGGCGTCTGTGAGATCCTGATAATACGCCGCCATTTGATGCGGCAGCAGCAAGCCTTTGTAGACGATCGTGCTGGCAGAGAGACTGGGGATGTAGAAATGTTCGCGGCCCTGAATGGCCGATTCACGCACGGCTTTTTCGACCAGCTTACGGATCACGTAGAGTTTTCGTTCAAATTGCGCCTCGTTCAGCATGTCCCGAGCAATGAACACTTGGCGCATGTAGGGCTCAGTTTTACGCGCCTGCACGCCGATCGTATCGCTTTTGACCGGCACGTCTCGCCATCCGAGCAGCCGTGAGCCTTCTTTCTCGATGATCGTGCGGAACAAGGTTTCACATTGCTGCCGTGCAGCGGCATGGGGCGGCAGAAACACCTGGCCTACGCCGTATTCACCGGCTCCCGGCAGACTCACGCCGGCATCACCCGCCGCACGCCGCAGGAATTGATGCGGGACTTGCAAAAGTATTCCCGCGCCGTCACCAGTACACGGATCACATCCCTGCGCGCCACGGTGGGTGAGATTTTCGAGCACTTGCAGGCCCTGGCGGATGATGTCGTGCGATTTGTGACCTTTGATGTTGACGACAAATCCAATCCCGCACGAATCTTTTTCGTGTCGAGGGTCGTAGAGCCCTTGCTTCGGTGGAAGCCCTGGAAGTTCCATTCTTACCTATCCAGTGAAAAAGGCAGGTCTTTTTCCTGTTGAGTAGAGGCCCTATCGAGAGGAATCAGGGATGCGGAAACCCCTTGCTCGCGAGGCATGTCTTCGTTCAAATTCGTGGGTCAGATTAATGGAAGGTTGATTCTTCTGTCAAGCCGACAATGCATGGATTCCTCCGCGATTCCCTTGACTTTGTTTCATCCGCTGCCCTACCATCCGCCGCATGCCACAGGGTCCTGTCACCTCCTCGATTCACACGATGGCGGACGTATGGGATGCCTATCGTAGTGAGCTGGACGGTGTCGAAGATCGCATCCATCAGAATCTGACTTCGAGCGTCACCCTCGTCAATACGGTCGCCGCGCATATTCTCAACAGCGGTGGCAAGCGCATCCGGCCCCTCCTGCTCTTGCTCTGCGCGCGCCTCTGCGGCTACGCAGGCCGCGAGCACCATCAACTCGGCAGCCTCGTGGAGTTCATCCACACGGCGACCCTGCTGCATGACGATGTCGTCGATGATGCCGACATCAGGCGGGGCCGTCAAACCGCTCGAAAAGTCTGGGGAAATCAGGTCAGTATTCTGGTGGGCGACTACCTCTATTCCAAGGCCATGTGCCAGGTCGTCGAGTTCCGCAGCCAAAAGATCAACGAAGTGCTCGCCGAGGCCTGCAAGAAAATGGCTGAAGGTGAAGTACTCCAGCTTTACTACAATGGCAACCCTGCGATGCCGGAAGGCGACTACATTAAGATCGTGGAACATAAGACGGCGGGACTGATCGCCGCCTCCTGCCGGATGGGTGCGATTTTGGCCGAGGCGTCCGAAGAACAGCAAGACTGCGTGTTCCGTTTCGGACAATATCTCGGCATCGCGTTTCAAGTCGTCGATGACACATTGGACTATACGGCGAACGGCGCCTCTTTGGGGAAGACGCTCGGCCAGGATCTCCGCCAGGGCAAGGCGACGCTCCCCCTCCTTCATTTGCTGAACCATTGCTCTGACAGGGATCGGCAGATGATCAAAGACCGGATGGAAACACGCACGTTGACGGAAGGCGATTTACAGCGGCTGATTGACCTGATGGACGAGTCTGGATCCATCGTCTACGCCTTGAATCATGCTCAAGCCTACATCACCGCCGCGAAGCGAGAGTTGAGACAGTTCGAAGAGGGCACCGCGAAACGGGCTCTCTCGGTAGCTGCAGATTACATGGTGACCCGCGACCGGTAGCCGCTCCGCGTGGTCTCACGCCATTCGGCACGAGACGGGCAACACGCGCAAATGGCGGCCCAGCCTTTGAAGGAACCCGCAGGATGGTCAAAGACCGTCCGGCGCGGCCGCAGCAACGATTTTCACATCCTGCAGAGAGGAACGTATGGCACAGATCATTCCATTTCGGGGAACGTTGTACGACCTGTCGTCGGTCGGATCCGTTCGCAACGTCGTGGCTCCGCCCTATGACATCATCGATGCCGCAGGGCAAAAAGCGTTGCACGACCGGCATCCGCAAAATATCATTCGCCTCGAGCTCGGCATGGATGAGCCTGGCGACAATGCCACCAACAACCGGTATACGCGCGCGGCCGAGACGTTGGGAGCCTGGATCGCACGTGGCGCGCTTAAGCGGGACGCGCAACCGGCCATCTACTACCACACGATCGAGTACGCGCCTCCATCGTCGGATGCCCGGGCGCCGAAGAAGACGCTGCGGGGCTTTCTGACGACGACGAAACTGGAGCCGCTGGACTCTGGTCACATCTACCCCCATGAAAACACGAGGTCGGCTGCAAAAACTGACAGGCTGAATCTGCTCAAGTCATGCAAGGCGAATCTCAGTCCGATCTGGCTGCTCTATTCGGATCCCCACAATGCGATCCTGGGCCTGTTTGAAAAGGCCGTGAAGGGCCAACCGGCTCGGATCGATTTTGAGGACGACAATGGCTGCCGGCAGCGGCTGTGGACGGTGACCGATCCTTCCATCCTTCAGCAAATCATGGACATCATGGCCAGCAAACCGCTGTTCATTGCCGACGGCCATCATCGGTATGAAACGGCGCTCAATTATCAACGCTTCCGGCGGGAAACAGACGGGACTTCCGGCGAGCTGAAGCCCTATGACAGCGTCCTCATGCTGTTGTCTCCCCTCGAAGACCCGGGCTTGACCGTACTTCCCACTCACCGTGTGATCACGACCCCGCTACCGCCTAAGCGGCAGGTCACCGGCCGTTTGGCTGACACTTTCGACCTGACCGAGTTTTCGTTTACGACATCCACAACGGTCGCAGTGCGAGAACAATTCCTGGAAGCATTACGCATCAACGGACGCACCGCTCCGACCTTCGGTCTCGCACTCAAGGGAGATGATCGCTATCTGATGCTCTCGCTCAAGGCGGCGCACCGTCCTTCCGCTGAGGCTTCCCCGCGTACGAGGCTGGATGTCTCACTGCTCCAACAATTGGTCGTGAGCGTGCTGTGCCCGACACAACAAGAGCAGGAAGCCATCCTCTACACCAAGGACGATCATGAAGCGCTCGATTGGGCAGCTGAAGGACCAGGGACGGCCGCCCTGCTGCTCAATGCGACCAAAGTGAGCGAAGTGCAGGCGGTGGCGACAGCAGGCGAACGAATGCCGCACAAATCAACGTACTTTTATCCGAAGCCGCTGACAGGGCTGGTCATCCACGTCATGGAATGATGACCGGAGAGTTGGACATCAATTGGGGGGACTAGGCGATGGAGGGCAACCACGTGAAAGCTAAAATTCTGATCGTCGACGACGATCGGGACATTGCGACGATGTTGGAAGACCGCCTTCAGGCCTCCGACTATGGCACGATCCTCGCGGAAGACGGCGTCCAGGCCCTGGAGAAAGTGGAGCAGGAGGCTCCTAGCCTCATGCTCCTGGACCTCGACATGCCCCGACTCGGCGGTCTCGAGGTACTGAAACGCCTGCCGACGATCAAACAAGCCGAGGACATCCCAGTGATCGTCATGACCGCCCATGGTTCAATTGAAGCGGCAGTCGAGGCGATGAAGCACGGCGCATATGATTTCCTCACGAAGCCCCTCGACAAGGATCATCTGCTGATTGTGATCGGCAAGGCGCTCGAGCGTGCGTCGTTGAAACGGCACGTCGCCTGTCTCAAGTCAGAGGTGGACAGTCGCTACGCATCGATCATCGGCACCAGTACGAAGATCAGGGCCGTCTTGGAAGCTGCTCAGCGTGCCGCGAAATCGGACGCCGGCGTGCTCCTGCTGGGGGAGAGCGGCACGGGCAAGGAACTGCTCGCGCGGTCCATTCATCAGTGGAGTCCGCGCCACGCGATGCCGCTGGTCGTCATCAATTGTGTCGCCTTGACCGAAACCTTATTGGAAAACGAATTATTCGGTCATGAACGCGGCGCCTTCACCGGCGCCGACCGTCTGCAAAAAGGCAAGCTTGAAATGGCCGACGGCGGCACCGTATTTCTCGATGAAATCGGAGACATGTCGCTCCCATTGCAGTCCAAGCTCTTGCGGGTCCTTCAGGATCGGGAATTTCATCGTGTCGGCGGAACGAGACTCGTGTCGGTGAATATCCGAATCATTGCCGCCACCAACAAGGATCTGAAGCAGGCCGTGAAGGACGGAGAGTTCCGCGAAGATCTCTTTTTCCGTCTGAATGTGATCGGCCTGACTCTGCCCCCGCTGCGCGAGCGGCTGGAGGACTTTCCTGCATTGGCAAAATTTTTCTTGAGCCGCCATGCCAAAGAAGCCAAGCGTCCAGGCATGTGGTTCACTCCTGCTGCCCTGGACGCCTTGTCCCGCTATTCCTGGCCGGGCAACATTCGAGAATTGGACAATGTCATCGCCCGGGCTGTCATTCTGAGCCAGACCGACCTCATCGAACCCGAAGTCCTGGCGCTCGATTTCAATTCACCGGTCATCAAAGAGGATGTCATCCCGTATCTCAGGATGCCCTACCACGAATCGATGGACGCACACAGCCGGCATATCATTGAGCAGGCATTACAGGATGCTGATGGGAACCAGACGAAAGCCGCCGAGCGCCTCAAGCTCCAACGCACCTACTTGGCGCGATTGCTCAAACAGCAGCGGCAGAAACTCGAAGCAAGAGGCGACGAGAGAGACGAGGATGTGACGGCACAGACCGCACAACTGTGAAGAAGGAAACCGGCTAAGCCAAGGGAGCGGCGGGCAACCGTTCACTGAGCCGAATCAGACCGCTGGTGGCATCGTGTTCTGCCTGTGCATAACGCTCGGGCGTCCCGACATCCGACCAGTAGCCCGTCAGCTCATACCCGACCACCGCGTCTCCCCGCTCGATCGCCGCGACGTACGCATCGATGATCGAAGACGCTTTGCCTTTGGGCACGTCCCGCAACAGACGCGGGCTGAGTATGTGAACGCCGGCGAACATGCGCGGTTTCGTCGCAGCGACGTCCGTCTTGCCGCGACCCGTGATCCGAACGATACGGTCTTCCATGTCTACTTCGACCAATCCCCAGCGCGCTGCATCGGGATCCGACCGTAGGGCCAAGGTGGCTGCCGCCTGACGCCGATGATGACAGGCATAGAGCGCATCGAGGTCCAGCTCAAACAGCGTATCGCCGTTCAGGACCAGCATAGGCTCTCCTGAGAAATGGCATTCCGCCTGTTTGATGCCGCCGCCGGTCCCGAGAATCACCGGTTCATGCGAGTAATAGATCTTGAGCCCGTACCTGGATCCGTTTCCGAGCGCCTGCTCGATCATGGGCCCCAAATGGTGCAAGTTGATGACGACGTCATGGATGCCATGACGTTTCAGAAGCAGCAAATTCCACACGATCAAGGGTGTTCCCGCGATGGGGAGCAGGGGTTTGGGAATCGTATTGGTGAGCGGCCGCAGCCGTGTGCCCAAGCCGGCGGCAAGGATCATGGCTTTCACTGGGCCAACGCTGAGCCGGTCGTGCCGAACGCTGAGCGAGCCGGATGGCCGCCAGATTTCAGATTCCGGTAGTCAGTCCCCTTACTGCAGTTCCGGCACATACAGAGTCATCAGTTTGCGCAGCGTGAACAATTCGGGATATTTGTGCAAATTGCGTTTGACATATCCGAGCGTGCGAGGAATATCGGCCAGGAATTTCGGGTTGCCTTTCACCCGATCGATATACACAAACCGTCCGGCCGCCTTGAGATTGCGCTGAATGCAAGTGAAGTCAAACAGACGGCGGAACGCGTCTCGATGAGTCCAGAGCTGACGGCCTTCCTGAAGTTGATCGAGGTAATAGGCCACAAGCCGGTCAATGAGTGACTCGTCCAATGCAATGTATGCGTCGCGCAGCAGAGAGGCCAGATCGTAGGTCGCAGGGCCCATCAGGGCGTCCTGAAAATCAATCACGCCTAATCGCTCTCCGTCGACCATCAAATTTCTGGAATGGTAATCGCGGTGTACGAAGACCCGCGGTTGCGCCGCGAGCAATTCGGAAATCTTGCGGAACTCTTGGCGGATGGCGGCTGCATCACTCTCACGTATCGGCGCTCCCTGCTTCGCTGCGATCCCGTATTCGAGGAAGTGATCGAATTCCCACATCAACAGCGGCACGTCGAAGCTCCGATGGAATGCGAGGCATTGAGGATTGGCAGGAGACGTCGCTTTCACTTGCATGCGCACGAGCACATCGATGGCCTGCCGATAGCGGGTTTCGAGTTGCGATAGACCGGCATGGGCACAGGCCTCTGACAGCGTGAGGTCTCCAAAATCCTCGAGATACAACAACCCGGCTGTCTGATCATAATAGTAGAGGTCGGGGACCGGTACCCCGGCCTTGGCAAGATGCGCCTGGATGTTCACGAAGGGCAGCTCGGCAATCTGATGACCTGCCCCGCTCACGGCCTCTTCCGACTGCTTGAAGGCCTCCGGCTCGGCCAGCTGCATCAGGATGACCGACTGAGCGGCATCGCCGAGCTCGAGCCGAAAATAGCGGCGGTTCGAGGCATCACCGGCCAGAGGGGACAGTTTCTTGAACGTCGCTCGAAGAGGCAACCGGCTCTGTATCGTTTCCGCAATGAGCGCTCGGTCCGGCGGAGCGAGGGGCGGTTTGGCGGTGACAGGATCGATCGTGGCCATCAGCGCGGCATTATACTGTTGCGTGAAAAGCTTGTCACGAAATGCTCGGCTTGGTGCCGGGGTCCATCAGGCGGCGTGACCCGACTGCGCCGATCACCGCCCCGGTCGTATCGGCGATCCAATCGGCGAGACTGGACTCGCGGAGGGGCACGTAGGCTTGATGAAGTTCATCCGTGAGGCCATACAAGGACGTCGCGACGATCGCGAGCATGACGGCATACTCTCCGGCTTGCGGTCCTGCGGCCCAACGAAAGGCCCGATAGCAGAGCACCGCCAGCACCGCATACTCGATCCCATGCAACAGCTTGTCACCCAGTTGTTCAAAGAGGAAGTTGGGCAGCCGCTCCTCAGGATGGGATAACGATGAGAGGTAAAAAATCAACGTGATGTATGCGATCACCGGAAACCAGTATCGCAGCCATTGCGCTGCCGGGCGCTGACTGCTTTCCACACAGGTCTTTTCCATTTTCCTCCGTTGATTGCCACCTCAGTATCCCTATGACATACTCTGTGCTACTCCACAATATCCTTTACACACATTGCCTATGAGAACCGTCCGAGTCTGTTTTCTCTGGCATATGCACCAGCCCTACTATACGGACCCGGTGACCCGGTCGGTCAGCATGCCCTGGGTCCGCCTCCACGCGGCAAAGGCGTACTTTGACATGGCGTATCTGCTTGATAAGTTCCCGCGGGTGCAGGCCACGTTCAATTTTACGCCGTCGTTACTGGTTCAACTACAAGAGATCGGGGACGGCTCAGTTCAGGATCTGTTCTGGGAACGTACACAGCGGCAGGCTGCCCGCTTGAACGAAGAAGAGCAGGCATTCCTCATTAAGCACTTCTTCTCGATCAATTGGACAACCATGATCCGACCGTACCCCCGCTATCACGAACTATTGAGCAAGCGCGGGTTCGAGATTGAGGGTCAGGATCTCCATCGGCTCGCCCGGCAGTTCACGGCGCAGGACTTCCTGGATTTACAAGTATGGTTCAATCTAGCCTGGTTCGGCTATGGCGCCGTCGCCCGGTATCCACGGCTCGCCGCCTTACGCGCCAAGAATCGGGGCTTCACCGAAGATGAAAAGCAGGAGCTGTTGGCGTTACAGCGCAGGACGGTCCAGGACATTCTGCCGATGTACCGGCGCCTGTCCGAGCGCGGGCAGATCGAGTTGACGACGACGCCGTTCTATCATCCGATTCTCCCACTGGTAATGGACACCGAGCACACGCGCCGGGCCAGACCGGATCTTCCGTTACCTTCACGATTCCGAGCACCGGATGATGCCGAGGCCCAGCTGCGCCAAGCTGTCGAATGCCATCTGAACGTGTTCGGCAGGCCGCCGGCTGGTCTTTGGCCTTCCGAAGGGTCTGTCTGCCCCGAATTGATTCCGCTCCTTCGCCGTGTCGGTCTCCGCTGGCTCGCCACCGACGAAGGCATCCTGGCCCGATCGCTCGAAGCCTCGGACGTCCCCTGGCATCGGCCGACCCAGCTGTATCGGCCTTATCGCGTAGGACCCAATGGAGAGGACGCGACGATCATCTTCCGGGACCGAGACCTGTCAGACGGGTTTGGCTTTCTCTACCATAAGACGACACCCGACGTGGCTGCAGAGGAGGTCCTCCGACGGATAAAGCAGATCGCCATCGATACGCCGCAGGACCACGTTCTGCTCCCCATCATCTTAGATGGCGAAAATCCATGGGAGCATTATCAGGAAGGCGGCGAGCAGTTCCTCTCACATCTCTATCAGGCCCTTTCCGATGGTGTGCTCAACGAAGGCGACTCGATTCGTGTGGCCACTGCCACCGTCTCCAACGCGTTGGCGGCCACACCGGATCGGCCGTATCTCCCTCACCTGCATTCGGGCTCATGGATCAACCAGGATTTTAAGATCTGGATCGGCCACGCAGAAGACAACCGGGGATGGGACCTGCTGAACCACACCCGCTCACGCCTGCTCGAAATCAGTTCCACATTGCCGGCGGATCGTGCCAAAGCGGCCTGGCAAGAGCTATACGCCGCCGAAGGCAGTGACTGGTTTTGGTGGTACGGTGACGATTTCGATACGACCTATAAAGAAGAGTTCGATTGGCTTTTTCGTATGCATCTTCGCAACGTCTGGACGCTGGCCGGCATGACGCCGCCGGCTCAGCTCAATCAGCCGCTGTGCGAGATCCGGCGCTTCGAGGGCCGCGATCAGGTTACGATGCCTCTGGCCATCTTACATCCCACACTGGATGGAGTGGTGACGGATTTCTTCGAATGGCGGGGCGCCGGGACGATTAACCCGAATCCACCGCTGGGCGCAATGTGGAAAGCGGAAGGCCTGTTTACCGCCATCTTCTTCGTCTGTGATTTCGAGCACCTCTATCTGCGGCTCGATCCGGACGAGGCGTTCAAATCCCGAACGAGCGATCTGCGGATTGAATGTGTGCTGCAGGCTCCTCGCGGCTCGTATCGTCTCATGGTCTCCTCTGCCTCACCGGACCGCTATCGCCTGGCCCGACGACGTGATGACGGCAGCTGGGAGGACATCGGTTCTTGGGAACTGATTGGCTGGAACTACGTGTTGGAACTGGCTCTCCCGTTCAAAGAGATTCAGGTTGGGGAGAACGAACAGATGCAGATGAGCCTCCTCGTGTATGAGCATGAAATGGAAATCGCCCGCTATCCGCGCCATCAGCCGGCGGTCGTGACGGTGCCAGGACCGGAATTCGGAGCCACAGTCTGGAGAGTATGAACAGCCCTCTTTACGTGTTGGTGCGCCATGCCTGACTTACGGCGCGATCCCATTGTCGGGCGCTGGGTCATCATTTCGACGGACCGAAACGGCCGTCCGCATGACTTTGCGCAGATGCAGCCCGTCCGGCCGATCTCGACTGGGCTATGCCCGTTTTGTCCAGGGCAGGAACGGCTCACTCCGAAAGAGATCATGGCTTACAGGCCTGAACCCGCCGAAGCCAACGCTCCGAATTGGTCCGTTCGGGTGGTACCCAACAAATTTCCTGCCTTACAGGTCGAAGGAGATTTAGGCCGCGAAGGCATGGGACTCTACGATCGGATGAACGGCATTGGCGCTCATGAAGTCATTATTGAAACTCCGGTTCATAAAGACAGTCTTGCCGACATGCCGACCAAGCGGCTAGAAGATGTGCTCTGGGCCTATCGCGACCGGATTATCGATCTTAAGAGGGATGTCCGCCTGCGGTACATTCTGATATTCAAAAACCACGGCGCGGCGGCCGGTGCGACACTCGAACACAGCCACTCCCAGTTGATCGCACTCCCCGTCGTTCCCACCAGCGTGATGAACGAGATCGAAGGCTGCCGTCTGCACTATCAACACAAAGAACGGTGCATGTATTGCGACATCCTGAAGCAGGACCTTGCGCACGGAGAACGCATCGTGGCGGAGAATGCCGAGTATGCCTGCGTAACACCGTTCGCGCCGAGGTTTCCTTTTGAAATGTGGATTCTTCCCAAGCGGCATGCCGGCCACTTTGAAGAGAGCGAGAAACAGCACTTTGAGTTTCTTGCCCCGATTCTATCGGAATCACTGCGTCGGATGGATCGGGTGCTCTCCAAGCCGGCCTACAATTTTGTGCTCCATAGCTCACCGGTGCACGAAAAAACCGGGGACTTTTATCATTGGCACATCGAACTCATTCCGAAACTCACGCAGGTCGCCGGTTTTGAATGGGGCTCGGGCTTTTACATCAATCCGGTCTCGCCGGAAGAGTCTGCAAGATCTCTGCGCGAAGCGGTCCTTTAGACTAGAGCACCCTCCACACTTTCCCTCCTTGCTCCCGTTCATGGAGCAGGCATAAGATACCGGCATGCACATCCAGCTGAGTCATCCGGCAAGAACCGTCGAAATCAAAGGGCCGAAGCGGACGAAGGATCTTTTGCGCGAACTCAATCTCGTGGTAGAGGCGCATCTTGTCATCCGTGACGACGAACTGGTGACCGAAGACGAGATGCTGTATGACAAAGACCGGATCGAAATCAGGCCGGTCATCTCAGGCGGGACACCATAGCAGCGCGACTCGCCTGACGTTCCCTATGGAGCCGTTCACGCCATCCCGCGGAATTACTGGGGCGGGAAATGAGAGAGAATGCTCCGAACGATCGCTCTCGTGCGCTCGTCCCGTTGCTCGGATGTCAGGCCCTGATCGACCTCTCCGGCAGCCGTTCCGCGCCACACCAACTTCTCCGATGCGCCATCGATGACGTCGATGAGCAGTGTGCCTGTGAGATAGGAGTGCCCCTCGCTATTCGAGGGTGTCGTATCACGGACAGAACGGCTATCGGCGGAATGCAGAAAGGGACGCCCGGCCATCCCCTCGGAAAAATATTGTGACGAAACCGTCGGACTGCTGTCCTTCAATGCGATCGTGTACGTCACTAAGAAGTCCGGTCTGCCCTCTGGAAGCGTCTGATAGCCCTTCAAGCGCAATTGGGTCCCGATGGCGATTCGAATGCGCATATCCACCGCCGAGTTGTCGGCGCGTCGATCGCCGGTTTTTTCCTGCTCCCCCGATACCCACGCATACGTTTTGTATCCGCCGAAGTTGGTGCTGCGATCGAAGTCATACCCCGTTTTTGGCAAGGTGGTGCACCCGGCAACCACGAGTAGAACACCAATAATCAAGAGTCTCCGTGTCATCACCGTCATGCTCATGCGAGTGCCCGACACATTTATTGAGGTGGGAAATGCGCAAGCATCGCACGGACGATAGTGCTGATGCGTTCATCACGTTCTTTGGGACCGAGACTCTGATCAACCTCCGCCTGGGCTGAGGCTTGCCACACCAGTATTTGTGATCCGGCATCCACGATGTCGATCAAGAGCGTGCCTTCATGGTATGACTGTATGTCGCTAATGGTTGTGTAGGTACCGTGCACTCGATCGCCGATATAGTTCTGAGTGGATGCCCCTTTGATCAGATCCTTCATTCCCACCTGGTAGGCGACCAAGAACTCCGGCCGGCCGTTTGCCGAGACAGTATACCCTTTTGCACGCAGTTGGGCGTCAATGGCCGTTCGAATGCGGGCATCAACGAGAGAGCTATGCACGCGCCGGTCGCCCGTCGCCTCTTGTGCGCCGGCGATCCAGGCGTAAGTATGATACCGACTGAAATCGGCGCTCCGGTCGTAATCGTAACCAATCTTCGGCGAGCCGCAGCCCACAGCAAAGGCACAGAAAAGCATCCAATATGCGGTGTGACTCCATCTCATGTCTTGAAGCAGCATGGGAACAACATTGCCGTCCTGTCAAGAGGGTGATGACGGCAATCGAGACCTCATGTCCGCTCCATCATTGGTCAATTCGAACTGACACCATATTTGCATTTGCCATAAGTCCGCTCGTAAGATCGACTGGTGAACTGCACAAAGTGCAAGACGAAAGCGGTCATCAAAATTCCCCGGCACCATGCGGCGTTTTGCAAGGGCTGCTTCACGCACTTCGTTCATGACCAGGTGGCCCGTGCGGTCAAGTCCGAGAAGATGTTCGGGAAAGATGACCGCATTCTGGTCGCCGTTTCTGGCGGAAAAGACAGCTTGGCGCTCTGGGACATTCTGCTGAAGCTCGGCTACAAGGCCGACGGGTTCTACGTGAACCTTGGAATCGGCGGCTATTCGGAACGGTCCTATACAATGGTGCGCCGCTTTGCGGACTCGGTCGCCGCGCCTCTCGGCGCTGCCTTGCACACACACACGGTAGAACACGAGGAAGGCGGCGGGATCAAGGAATTGGCTCAAGTTGTCCATCGTCCGACCTGTTCGACCTGCGGCACCATCAAGCGGTATCAATTCAACCGGGCGGCCGTCGAACGGGAGTATGACGTCATGGCCACCGGTCACAACCTCGACGACGAAGCGGCACGGTTACTCGGCAACGTCTTGCACTGGCAAGAGGACTACCTCGAGAAGCAGGGACCGACACTCCCGGCTTCGATTGAAGGGTTTGCGAAGAAGGTCAAACCCCTGTACCGGTTGTCCGAGCGGGAGCTTGCGGCCTATTGCGTCCTGAGCAAAATTGAGTACATCGTGGACGAATGTCCGATGGCGCAAGGGGCGCGCACCCTCCTCTACAAAGAGGTGCTCAACCGGTTGGAGACCGAATCTCCCGGCACTAAGCAGTACTTCTACTGGGGATTCTTGGACAAACAGCGCCGCAAGCAGGATGCTCCGCTTACCATGAGCGAAAAGGATCAAGCGCTGCTCCATCCTTGTGCCACGTGCGGACAGCCGACCACCGCCGAGGTGTGTTCGTACTGTAAATTAATGGCGCGAGCCAAACTACCGGCGCGATAAGCCAATGTGTTGCATACGCAGCGCCCGTAGCGCTTGATCTGTGCTAACCCGGCATTATCTCTCTGACGCATGGCCACCACTCCACGTGATTTCTACCAGGTTCTCGGGCTTCCTCGAACGGCATCGGCCGACGACATAAAGAAGGCCTATCGCCGGCTTGCCCGCCAATACCATCCAGACCTCCATTCCGGATCAAAGAAAACCGAAATGGAGAAGAAATTCAAAGAGCTCAACGAAGCCAACGAGGTCCTGTCCGACCCAGATAAACGCAAGAAATACGACCAGTATGGGGCTCAATGGGAACAGGCAGAAGCCTATGAGAAGGCGCGTCAACAGGCTGGTAACCAGGGGTTCTCTTGGCAGCAGCAACAATCGGGCGGCGACTTCCGCGGTGAGGATTTTTCGGATATTTTTGAGAACCTGTTCGGTGGACGGGGCCGTGCTGGAACATCCAACCGCGGGTTTTCCGCCTCGGGTGAAGACCTCGAAGCGGAAGTCGAGTTGACGTTGCGAGAAGTGCTGAGCGGTGTCACGAAGCGAGTGAGCTTGCGCGAACCGGTCCCCTGCCCGACCTGTCAGGGAAGCGGCGCATTGCGCGGACGGACCTGCCCCACCTGCCTCGGTGCCGGTACCACGACGGAATTGAAAACCATTGAGGTCAAGATCCCGGCCGGCGTCCAGGACGGCACGCGGGTGCGCGTCGCAGGCAAGGGCCAGCCCGGCTCGAACGGTGGCAAGCGCGGGGATCTGTATCTCCATGTCATGATCAAACCGGACCCGATCTTTCGCCGCGAGGGGAGCGACATTCACGTCACGCTGCCGGTGTATCCGTGGGAGGCGGTCCTGGGCGCAGAGGTGATGGCGCCGACACTCACGGAGCCGGTCAAGGTCAAGGTGCCGGCGGGGAGCAAGGCCGAAGGCAAATTACGGCTCAAAGACAAGGGCCTTCAGTCGGCCGGAGGAGGTCGAGGCGATCTCTTCTTACACCTTCAGATTGTCGTTCCACCGACGGTGACCGAAGAAGAGCAGACGCTGTACCAGCGATTGGCACGAGGCCAACATCCGGATCCCCGCGCCGAGCTGCTCAAGCAAACTCGAATGCGATGACCGCATGACTCCGACTGAATACGGGGTGCTCGCGTTTAGCTCTCTTTTCGTGATCGTCGATCCTCTCGCCACCGTCCCGGCTTTCCTCGCCATGACCGCTCGTTACACCCTCAGCCAGCGCCTGCGCATGGCGCGCGTCGCCTGCTGTGTCGCATTCCTGATCTTGAGCGGCTTTGCCCTCGCCGGACAATGGCTCTTCTCGGTGCTGGGCATCACGCTTGCCGCCGTGCAGGTAGCCGGCGCGCTCGTCTTGCTGCTCGTGGCCTTGGATATGCTTCGGGCGCAACGTTCTGCGGTGCTCGAAACTGCTGCCGAGACGGCGGAAGGTGCCGCCAAAGACGACATCGCCATCACGCCGCTCGCCGTCCCGATGTTGGCCGGGCCAGCCGCCATCTCGACCATTATCCTGTTGGATGCACAGGCCGCATCATGGCTCTATCGAGGCATCCTGCTGGCTTGCGTTGCATTGGTCGGTCTGGCAAGCTACGCCATCCTGGCTCTCGGCGCATCCGGAGCCAAGTGGATGAGCCCACTGGCAGAAAAGATCATCACGCGTTTGATGGGCTTGCTGCTCGCCGCCTTGGCCGTTCAGTTCCTGTTCAACGGGCTGAAGGGCGAAGGCGGTTTGTATATGCGATAATGTCGACATGACAAGAAACCGTAGGACGTTCAACCGAAGGAGGATTGCATGAAGAAGGAGACGCAGGGACTGTCGGCACTGATGATGGCCGGAACATTCATGCTGGCCATGGGAAGCGCCGGTGTCTGGGCCAATGAACCGGGCTACGGCCACGCTGGTGGAAAAGATGGATACGGAGGCCGCGGGCATGGCTCGATGGGCAGTCATGGGATGGGCATGATGCACAGCAGCACCGGCCATTTAATCCGCCATCTGCTCAAGCATGAGAAAGACATCGGCCTCACTTCCGAGCAGGTCACAAAGCTCAAGGACATTCAGCTCAACCTCGATAAGACCCGTATCAAAGCGGAAGCGGATATCCAGGTCGCCGAGCGAGAGCTCAAAGCCCTCACCGATGAGGAGAAGTCGGATCTCGGCCAGATTGAGGCCAAGTTAAAGCAAAGCGAAGATATGCAAATGGCCTTACGCATGACCTCCATCAAGACACGCCGTGAGGTCCTGGCGCTGTTGACGCCGGAGCAGCGCGCCAAGGAGAAGGCCGAGCATGAGAAGGTCATGGAACAGCACAGAGAGGGCAGCAGAGGCCACGGCAGTGGCATGACGAATCCGCACGGCGGCGCCATGCAGGGCAGTCCTCACAAAGGTGGAGCGCCCATGCCCCCTTCAGACACGAAGGGCCAATAATCATCTGTCAGCAGAGGGGGGACCTATGCGTGCATATCGATGGACCGGTCTACTGGCGATCAGTACGCTCATCATCAGCACGTCGGCCTTTGGAGGCGACAAGGGAGGCAAGGTTGCCGATCTGGTGAAGGACGCGAAGGTGACGGCCGAACAGGCGATCAAGACCGCGGGGGAGAACGTCCCCGGCACCGTGGTGGAAGCCGAACTCGAAAAGAAGCATGGGAAAACGGTCTGGGAAGTGGAAGTGTTTGGCGCAGACGGAAGCGTCACAGAGGTCCACATCGACGCCGCGACGGGAAACGTCATTGACACCGAAGTGAAAAAGGGCGAGAAGAAAAAGGACAAGAAGGGAAAATAGGTTCATGCACCACGCGCCACGATTGAACAGTCGTGATCTTCTCGTCGGCCCTGGCCGGGCACCAGCCCGCGCCATGCTGAAAGCCGTCGGTTTCACCGACGAGGACCTTTCACGTCCTTTGATCGGCGTCGCCAACACCTGGATCGAAGTCATGCCCTGCAACTTTCACCTTCGTCGCCTGTCGGACCGGGTGAAAGCGGGGATCCGTGCTGCCGGCGGCACGCCGATCGAGTACAACACGATCGCCGTCTCGGACGGTATTTCGATGGGGACGGAAGGCATGAAGGCGTCACTGATCAGCCGTGAAGTGATCGCCGACTCGATCGAGCTGGTGGCACGAGGTCATCTGTTTGACGGCGTTGTCGCGCTCTCGGGCTGCGACAAAACCATTCCGGGAACGGTGATGGCGCTCGCACGCCTCAATGTGCCGTCGCTGATGCTGTACGGCGGCTCGATCATGCCCGGGCAGTTTCAAGGCCATGACGTGACGATCCAGGACGTGTTTGAAGCCGTGGGGAAACATGCATCAGGCAAGATGACGAACGCCGAGTTGAAAGATCTCGAAGACCACGCCTGCCCGGGCCCAGGCGCCTGCGGCGGCCAGTTCACCGCCAACACCATGGCGATCGCGTTCGAATTCCTCGGCATGTCCCCGATGGGACGCAACGGCGTCCCGGCCATGGACCAACGGAAGGACGACGTGGCCTTCGAGTGCGGTAAGATGGTGATGGAGCTCTTGAAACGGGACCTGCGGCCTCGCCAGATCATCACGAGAAAATCATTGGAGAATGCCATTGCAGCCGTGGCCACGACCGGTGGCTCGACGAATGCCGTGCTGCATCTTCTGGCCATCGCCTATGAAGCCGGCATCAAGCTGAACATCGACGATTTCGACAGGATCAATCGCAAGGTGCCGCTCCTGGCCGATTTGAAGCCGGGCGGAAAATTTGCCGCAGCAGACCTCTACGCGGCCGGCGGGACAACGCTGGTGGCGAAGCGCTTGGTCGACGCCGGCCTGCTCCATGCGAACCAACCGACGGTGAGTGGACGGACCATCGGAGAAGAGGCCAAGGACGCGACTGAGACGGCGGGGCAACGAGTATTGAGGCCGCTCTCAGACCCGATTAAGGCCACGGGCGGATTGGTGATTCTCAAAGGGAATCTTGCGCCAGAAGGCTGCGTCGTCAAAGTCGCCGGCCATTCGATGATGCAGTTCCGCGGACCGGCCAGAGTGTACGAGCGTGAAGAAGATGCGTTCGTCGCTGTGAAAGCCGGTCAGATTAAGCCCGGCGATGTCGTGGTCATCCGTTATGAAGGACCGTCAGGCGGGCCGGGCATGCGGGAAATGTTGGGCGTCACCGCCGCGATCGTTGGAGCCGGCTTGGGGGATTCCGTCGCACTTTTGACCGACGGGCGATTTTCAGGTGCGACACACGGTCTGATGGCCGGCCATGTCGCTCCCGAAGCGGTGAGAGGGGGGCCAATTGCCGCCGTCAAGACCGGCGACATAATTGTCTTCGATATTCCCAAGCGTCAGCTGAACCTCGAACTCCCGGCCAAAGAGATCAAGGCTCGCCTTAAGAAAGTGAAGCCGCCGGTTCCACGTTACACCCACGGGGTCATGGCCAAGTATGCCCGGCATGTCTCGTCAGCCTCGGAAGGAGCCATCACTACATAACTCGCGGGCCACAAATGGCATGCGTGTGATGCCTCGTTGACGCTCCTATCTGGTCTTCATTCGCTCACGCATTTCCGACATCATCCCTTCCAGATCCGCTTCCGCCTTGGCTCGATCGCTGATGAGCACATCAAGGTCATATGGACGTGCAGGCACCGGCTCGACCGACCCTCTTGGCTTTGTGGCCCGGGCAGGAGCGACAGGCGCCGCAGTGCTGGGGGCCTGAGCGGTTTTTGGCTCTGGCTGCGGAGTCGGCTTCACTTTCAGATCCGACGCCGCATTGGTTTGGGAGGAAGGAGCTCGTGTACTGGCTGTTATTGAGCCGGTCAAGCCTTGGTCCCGGAGCCATTGGGCGGCTACACTGGACTTGAGAGAAAAACTGATGCTTGTGATGGGAAGGCCGTCTGTGGCCACACGAGCAATGGCCGTGTTCACCGCGATCATGCGCCCTTCACTATCCAACAAAGGCCCGCCTGAATTTCCGCGATTTAACCCAGTCTCGGTCTGAAAGACGTGTTTGCCTTTGACTCCGTTGAAATTGTCCATCTCTGCGCTGATCACGCCGGTCGTTAAGGTCCACAGGCCACCCTGCTCCGGGTGCCCGATAGCGACGACTCGATCACCGATTCGGCCATGCGTGGACTCGCTGAACGCGACAACCGGCAACGGCGCAGGAGCCTCCTCGAGCTTCAGTATCGCCAGATCCAAGGGGGTCGAGTAGGCCACGACCTTGGCGCGTAGCATCCGCGCGAGATCCATTCTGGAGTCTCCCGTGACACGCGGCGGCTTGAGGAAGACCGATAACCGGGGATAGGGCTTCCCTGTTCGTTCCTCGACGACGACGTGCGCGTTCGTGAGAACCAACCCGTCGGCCTGGATGATCGAACCGGTTCCACCGCTACCGGTCTTACCGCCATCGGAATGGCCCATGACCATGACAACCGCAGGCGACGCTTGCTCGTAAATGTCCCGCGGTGACAGCTCTTTCGCCTCGAGATCGGCATTCGCCCACGCGACACAGCACGCGCACATGACCATCCACATGACTCGCATGCACACCTCCGTCCGACGTATGGTTGGGGCGATGACTTGCGCTCGTCCGCTAGCTATAGCGCGGGTCGACAAAGCCTGTGCGCGCTAGCCTCGTCGATAGAATTCACTGATCATCTGCACGACGTAGGTTTGCTGCTCTTCGGTCAACTCAGCATAAATGGGGAGCGACAGCACTTCTTCGGCCGCGCGTTCAGAAACGGGAAACGATCCTTTGTGGTGGCCGAGATCGTGGTAGCAATTCTGCAGGTGCATGGGAAGAGGATAATACACTTCGGATCCGATACCCTTCTCTTTCAAGAAGTTCCTGAGTTCATCACGTTGTCGGACTCTCACCGTGTATTGGTTGTACACGTGGAAGTTTCCGTGAGCGGTGACCGGCAGCAGCACGCGATCGAGCAGCTGAGCCTGTGCGAAGAGATGCTGGTAGCGGTCCGCATTCCGCCGGCGGCCTTCGGTCCACTGATCGAGGTGCCGCAGTTTGACATGGAGCACCGCAGCCTGCAGAGCATCCAACCGGCTGTTGATTCCAACTGCTTCATGTAAATACCGCACTCTGCTGCCATGCACGCGAAGCATCGAGAGCGTTCCGGCCAGTCCCTCATCGTCCGTCGTCATCAATCCGCCGTCGCCGAAGCCGCCCAAATTCTTGGTCGGGAAGAAGCTGAAACAGCCCACATCGGACAGCAGGCCGGCACGACGGCCATCCTGCGCTGCTCCGATGGCCTGACAGGCGTCTTCAATGACACGAATACCCCGTGGCTTGGCGATTCTGTTGATCGCGGCCATATCGGCGCATTGTCCGAACAGATGCACCGGAATCACCGCTTTGGTACGTGGGGTGATTGCGCGTTCGATTTGATGGGGATCGATATTAAATGAATCCGAGTCAATGTCGACGAACACCGGTTTGGCGCCGAGTCTCGAAATGGCTCCCGCGGTCGCAAAAAAGGTAAACGGCACGGTGATCACTTCATCGCCCGACTTGACGCCCAGCGCCATCAACGCCAACAACAATGCATCGCTTCCCGATGCACAGCCGATTCCATGGCGGCACCCCACGTATCGCGCAATGGCTGCTTCAAATTCGGCCACCCTCGGGCCCAAGACGAAGCCCTGCTCGTCGCACACCGCTTCCACCACCGCCATCACCTCCGCTTTGATGGCGCGGTACTGAGCTTTCAGATCCAGCAATGGGACGTTCACGGTGGCTCCAACGAACTATGATGACGCCGGACTCAACGAACGAGACCCGAGCTTTGCTCGTCGCTGCGACAGCAGCCTATCATACAGTGATTGATATTGCTGCACCATTTCTTCGATGTGAAATTCCTTCGGAAGCTGGTGTCTGATCGAGGCGGGCGGCGTACCTTCTGTGCGGCGCTGTTGCAGTAAGACTTCTACGCCCGCGGCCAGACCGACGATGTCGCCCGGCTCATACAGCCGGGTCCGGTCGCGATGCACCACCGCTTCCTCAACCCCACCGACCTTGGTGGCCACGATCGGTAGCCCTGCCGATGCCGCCTCAAGCATGACCCTGGGAAGGCCTTCCCAGTGCGACGTCAGCAGCAGCGCGTCGAAGCTCCCCATCGCCCGATCAACATCGCGTCTCCAGCCCGCCAAGCGCACACGTTCATGCAAGCCCCGCTCATCAATCAGCGCTTGTATGCGGGGCCGCAAGGCTCCGTCTCCGATCAAGACGAATTTCGTGTTCGGCATGCGAGAGCAGACCAGCTCTGCGACGGCAACCAGGTCTTCGGGAGCCTTTTGAGGTTTTAGACAGGCGACCATGCCGACCAGCATCTCATCCGGACCAGCACCGAACTCTTCGCGTAACCGCTGTCGGGCCGCCGGGTCAGACAGCTGTTGAAACGGTCGTGGGTCGATGCCAGGCCTGATGACCGATACATTTGCATTGAACAGGCCCCACCGCCGTCCCCGCCCTTCGTCGATTGCCGCGACGACGACCCAGTGGGTGGTAATCCAGCCGGTGATCCGTTCGACCATGATAAGGAGCTGCTGCAGCCAGTTGGGTTGAGCCGGCGTGATGCCGAAACCGTGGACCGTATGGAGGATGAGAGGGACTCCCGCACACCAAGCAGCCCACCGGCCAAGGATGCCGGCCTTGGAACTATGAGTATGCACGATGGCCGGCTTCACGCGGCGCAACAACCGGATCAGGTGCAGGAACGCCACCAGGTCGCTGATCGCATGGATACGACGGCCGAGAGCGGGCACAACGATCAGGTCCACGCCAGGCAGTCGGCGGGCTTCCTCCGTGAGGAGTCCGCCGGGGCCGGCCATCAACACAGGACGAAATCTGGTGCGATCGAGATGGGAGACCGCATACAGCGCGACTTCCTGCGCGCCACCTAATTCGAGCTTCGTAATAATGTGGCAGATGCTGTCCACGATGGTTCAGGCTGAAACAGCCTCGGCTCCTCTGGCTTGGAGTCGTTCGGCCAACTGTTTGCCCTGCCCGATTGCGTCCTCCATCGACGTATGCTCCCACGCTCCATACCGGCCGATCGAGTAGATCCCCCGCCGCTCGAGCTCCGTCAGCATCGTCGGCAGCGCACGTGCCCGGTGCCGGTCGAAGTAGACGTACGCGTAGCGCAGGTCTTTGACATCGGCCACGACGATCTCATCCTCGCTCCGCAAGATGCCGGCTCGCTCCATCCCGCTTCGCGCACGCGACAAGAGCTCCTCGTGCGAGTGCTGCTCCGACGGGCGATGCGACATTTCCACGTACATCGAACTGCAACCGGACCGTCCCAGGGCGGGTGAGAAGTTCATAGGAAACCCGATGCGGTAAAACGGATACTCCGGCTCCGGGAAGTACAGCCAATGCTTATCCGAGACCTGTTCACGCCCGACGGCCATGTTGAGGTTATACACGGACACCCATCGGAGCCCCTCCGCACCTTCTTTCAGATGCGTAGGCATGTCTGGGCAGCGACGCATGAGTTCGGGAACGGGAATCGTGGAGACGAGGGATTCATAGTGCTCGGTCCGGGTGTCGCCGCTCGCTTGATGCTTGAAGACCGCCCGGCGCCGCTTCGTCTCCACTTCCATCAATTCCCACCCCTGATGCAGACCAGTGATGCCGGGCAGAAAGGATTCAGGGAGCACGCGAATGCCGTCCGTCGCCGGGTATTGAAATGACGGATTGTATCCGAAGGCCTTGTCTTTGATTCCCAAGGCCCCGCTGATCACATCTTTGAGTTCCGGTTTCGGCACGAGCCAGGAGACCCAGTCGGAAGTGAGCTCATCCAAGGGCACCTGCCAAAGTTTTTCGTTGAACGGCAACATAAAATGCCTGGCCATACCTTCGCCGAGATTGTCTACAATCCATTGTTTGAAGGAGCGGTCATTGGAAGGCACGGCCGCGGCCGGCGTCGTCAACGTGGCAATAAATCCCATCAAACAGTCCCGCACGACTTCGGGTGGAAGGCCATGGGTGTTCACCTGGAACGGATACTCCGTGTAGGTCCGATGCGAATAGATAAATGATTTTCGGGTGTGTTTCTGAAGTTTGCCCGCTAACAAACGCTCGACCAGCGCCTTGATCTGCGGCTGGCGGAAGTGCAGGAGATGGCCCGTATAATCGAAAGTGAAGCCATCCTTGCGGTAGGAACGACACAGCCCTCCCACTTCCATCTCCCGCTCGTAGAGCCGGTATGGCGTTTCGGAGAGGTGATAAGCGGTGCTCAGACCGGCCAGGCCGGCGCCCACGATCAGAATCATGCGGCTTGGGAGCCCTCCTGCGCATGGGCCGATGCCACCGAGGACGAAGGCCTCCTGACGTCGATTTTTTTCAGCAAATAGGTCGAGAGCAGCAGCACCCCCACCGTCCCGACGCAGAGCGTCCAGGCGAGGTCTTCTCCGACCGTCATCAAGAGCAGACCGATTCCGGCCACGACAGCGGTTGCCACATAGCTCGCGAGCACGATGTGCGGAACCGGCATGCCCCAATGACGCAAGCGAATGGCAATGTGATCCGGACTGCCCCAAAAAATCGGCAAACCACGCTGATAACGAATCCACATCACAAACAGGGTGTCGAAAATCGGAATTCCGAGAATGAATACCGGCGTGAGAAGCGAAAGCGGGTGATCACTCGGGTATTTTCCAATCATGGCCATGGCGCCGAGGAGCAGACCGATGAACATCGCGCCCGTATCACCCATATAGATCCGCGCCGGTTTCCAGTTGTATTTCAAGAATCCCACAAGACTGCCGATCAGCGCCGCGAGCAAGAAGGCAGTCGTCTGATCTCCCTGTAGCCAGGCAGCGATAAACAGTCCGATCGCACTGACGGCGCCTATCCCGGCCGAGAGGCCGTCCATGATGTCCAGCAGGTTGAAGGCATTGATCAGTCCGATCATCCAGATCAGGGTGAGCAAGAGATCCACCCATTCGGGAAATGCGGCGATTTCAATTCTGATGCCGCTCTTGATCAAGACGAACACGGCGAGAAGTTGACCGGCCAACTTAGTGGCGGGCGTCAGCACCCCGAAATCGTCGATGAGTCCCAACATCACCACGATCGTCCCGCCCAGGATGATGCCCAGCACGTCATGGCGAAACTCAAAAGTGAATGCCAGACTCATGAGGAAGGCCAGATAGATCGCCAACCCGCCAAAGTACGGCACCGGTTCCTGCTGATGTTTGAGCCGCCCGTCCGGCGCGTCCACGATGCCGTACTTGAGGGCGGCTTGCCTGGCTAAAGGGACGCCATAAATAGCCAGCGCGCAGGCCAGGACGAAGGTCAATAATAAGAGCATGTCTTCACACTATTTCTTAATCAAAAGCCCTCTTACGCTCCTAGAGCTTGCTCATTTCAGATTAACCGAGAGGGGGCAGGATTCCTATAATTTTCACTATTTATGATCGAGAGGCGGGGCTACTGCGAGGTCTGAGAGAGACCGGCTAACGAACAACCGGCTGCGCAACCGCCGGTCGGGAATAAGGTCTGTTGGTGTCCTCGATGATCGCTGCATATCGCTCGGCCAACGCCGGCCCCCAGTGTTTCAGGGAGTACTGGGCTTCGACGGTTGTTCTCGCGGCGTCCCCGATGCGTCGGCGAAGCTCCCGGTCGCGACAGAGGGGGGCTAGCTGGCGGTACCAGTCCTCTTCGCTCGCCGCCAGGAATCCATTTTCTCCGTGCCGGACGATATCGCGATTCACGCCGACAGGAGAGGCCAATGCCGGTAAGCCGACCGCCATGTATTGCAGCAACTTCAGCCCACATTTGCTCCGTGCCCACTCGTCATCGAAGAGGGGCATCACACCGATGTCGGCAGTCTGAAGATCCTGGACTTCGTTCTCATAGCTCCAGGGCCGAAACTCCACGTTGAGTCCGGGGAGAACAGGTGGAGAAGAGCTGACGATGCGGAGGAGGATTGGGGAGTGTTTTTGCAGTTCTCGAAGCGCGGGTATGAGCATCTCGATGTACGGGAAATTGTAGGCCAGACCAATCCATACGATGGTCACTGCACTGTCGAAAGCCGTTGCAGGAGACGAGCGCTTGCCGTCAGCCGGCCTGAACCGGTCTGTGTCCACGACGGTCGGC
>JARDZZ010000023.1 GCA_029240595.1 Nitrospira sp.
TCCTCGATCTGCGTAGCTGTATCCGAGATAGTTGAGCGCATCGGCATGATGCGGATCAAGCTGAATGGCGGTTTCCATCGCTCGTACGACATCGTCGAACCGGTTCAGTTTGTCATAGGCCGTTCCAAGATTAAAATGCAAATCGGCACTCTTGGGATTATGACGGATGCCTTCTTGAAACACTTCGGCAGATTTGTCGTATTGATCTTGCTGCAGAAAAGCTAATCCTTGCACGATGTGGGATTCCGGCTGTTTGGGGTTCAGCGCGATCGCGCGGCCCAGGTGTTCCGTCGCTTCAGGGAACTTCTTGAGCCGGTAGTACAACACGCCTAAATGCAAATGCCCTTCGAAAAACGTGGGCTCGAGCTGCACATTGAATGTATAGGTCTCGAGCGCTTTTTGAGTGTCTTTTGATTCCTCGTAGACATAGCCGAGATAGTCTCGCACTTTCAGCTCTGCCGGACGGACCTTGAGAATTTCTGTCAACCGCTCGATAGCTTGAGGATATTCCTTCTGTTCGCCGTGGATGAGGGCCATTCGAAGCTGCGCATCCAGATCGGACGGATCTTCGGCAATCATCGCTTCAAGTTCTTTTCTGGCACCCGAATAGTCCTTGGCGTCGATATAGAGCCGCACCAGCTGGTGGCGGATGTCTCGGTTGTGGGAGTTGACTTGCTGGAGGTATCTCTTGAGCACTCCAACCGCGCGCTCTTTTTCATGGCGCGACTCGTAGATGGCAGCCAGTGCCAGATATGCCGGCTCGAACGAGTAATTGGCGGTGATGGCCCGCTCGAAGCTGGTGGTCGCCTCTTCCACCTTCCCCGCTTCCAGCAGCACCCGTCCCAGCTGATAGTGCCCGACGGCGTTATCGGGCGATCTGGCGATCCCGGCCCGCATCGCCTGCTCCGCTTCCGCCGGGCGCTTAAGATTGAGGAGCAAGAGGCCTTTCGAGAAATACGCGTCTCCCGATTCGGGATCGAGTTCCACTGCGCGGTCCAATACGCTCAACGCCTTGTCACCTTTACCGCCACCGGCAAGAATGCCCGCCATGTGCGTCAACATGCGCCCGTCTTCGGCCCGGCCGTCGGCCACCTCCTCCGCGTAGTGCAAGGCATTTGGCATGTCGCCCAGCGAAAAATGCAGGCTGGCCAGCCGTGCTTTCACGGACAGAGCATTGGGGTCGGCTTTCAATGCTGCCTCGTATTCCTTGAGGGCTTGTTCGGAATTTTGCGACAGCTCGGCTTGATAGCCGAGCATGAAGTGGTAGGCCGCAGTCGCGTCAGCTGGACGCGCTGACGATGCCGGCTTGGCCGGTTGGGCGGTTTGGACCGGCCCTTCGGGTGATTTCGACGGCGAAGCGCAGGCTGCAGCCGCCAGGAAAGAGAGCGGCATCAACGCGCAAAGACATCGAAGCGACCAGGCTGCCGAGGTGCTATACAATTCCATCCGTCTCATCGGACGATCAACAGCAATCCTGAGAGGACTCGCAAACACTCACCGATTATACGAAGCGGTCATGGCAGGGTCAAACGACTTCACGATTGTCGAGGCTTTCGAACTTTGCGAATCGGTCATGGAAAAAGAGTTCCTTTTTCCCTATCGGACCATTGCGATGCTTGCTGACGAGAATGTCGGCTATACCTTTGCGTTCTGAGTTCTGATCATAGACGTCTTCACGATAAATAAACATCACCACATCGGCATCCTGTTCGATCGCACCGCTCTCGCGCAGATCCGCGAGCATGGGAATCGGGGGTTTCCTGGCCTCGACGGCGCGGCTGAGCTGTGAGAGGGCAACGACCGGCACGTTCAACTCCTTGGCCAAGGCCTTCAGCGACCTGGAGATGTCCGAAATCTCCTGCTGACGCGACTCGGCATCGCTTCGTCCCTGCATCAACTGCAGGTAATCGACGATCAAGAGGTCCAATCCCCGCTCGGCCTTTAACCGCCGGGCCTTTCCCCTCATCTGCTGCACGGTAATGCCTCCGGTGTCGTCGATATAGATCGGGGCTTGCTCCAGACGGCCAGCAGCTTCAGCGAGGCGCCACCAGTCCTCTTTTTGGAGTTTACCGGTGCGGAGCGCATGAGAATCGACGCGCGCTTCGGAACTCAGCATGCGGAGCACGATCTGGGGCTTGGACATTTCCAAGCTGAAGATGCCAACGGATGTTCCGGCATGGAGGGCTGCATGGGCGGCCATGCCCAAGACGAGACTGGTCTTGCCCATGCTGGGTCGGCCGGCGATCACGACCAGATCCGAGGGTTGTAGTCCTGCGGTCAGATCGTCGAGATCATAGAACCCCGTCGGGACGCCCGTGACCTGCTCCTTCCTCTTGGAGAGCTTATCGACCAGATCAAGGCTTTCCTTGATAATCGCGTTAATGGGACTGAATGACCGATCAAGTTTTCCCTGGGCGATGCTAAAGACCGAGCGTTCCGCAAAATCCAGCAGTTCATCGATGGGCGCTGTGCCTTCGTACCCTCTGGTCAGGACTTCTGTCGACGTATGCAGAAGTTCACGGAGTAACGCCTTGTCGCGGACGATCTTGCTGTGGTAGCGGATATTCGCCGAACTCGGAACCATCTGCACCAGCTCGGCTAAGTACGCCGCGCCGCCGATTGTTTCAAGCTCCCCCTGGGCCTTCAGCCGTTCGGTTAGTGTGATGTGATCGATGACCTCTCCGGTCTCAGAGAGCTCGAGCATGGCACGATAAATTTTGCGGTGAGCCGTGCGATAGAAATTTTCTTCGACCACCAATTCCATGGCCTTGGCCATGGCCTGGTTGTCCAACAGAATGGCGCCAAGGACGGATTGCTCCGCCTCGACGTTTTGCGGCGGTAATTTCGGCTGCGAGAGGTCGATACCCGGCATGGATTTCATTTCGATTCTTTCCGCCGTCGCCGCGACCGTCCACCTGCCAATAGAGCGGCCCGCGTAAGCTTCTTCATGGCCGGACGGTGCGGACGTCCGTTGCGTCGTCCATCCGCCCCACCGAGTTTTTCGAAGTATGCTACGTGATCCTGATCTATCCCTGGCGCACCGATGACAATCAACGCATGGGCGCCCTGGGCCTGGGCGGCCTCAAGCGCATTCGACAGGAGGGTGTGCTCGCTGCCTTTGATCAATACTTGCACCACCCGGCGCTGCGTGCGGCGTAAGGTGTCGGCAATTTCGATCACCGTGCGCATGGATCGACGAAGACCGGCCACGACATAATCAAGGCGTGGACCATCGACTCCCGGTTGCGGCATCTCGACGGCGCGGAAGAGATGATCCACGTCCAAGGCGAATCCGGTCGAGGGGAGATCGCGCCCGAACCTGCCGATCAAATGATCGTAGCGCCCGCCTCCCCCCAGTTCGGCGCCTACCCCAGGAGCAAACACGTCGAACACGACGCCGTCGTAGTAGTCGAACCCCCGGAATTCGCCAAGATCGAGCAAGATAGAATCGCGGTGGCCTGCAGCGCATAAGAGGTGATACACCTGTGCCAGTCGATCGAGCGGAGCCGTAAGGGCCGGCTCGCCGGCAGCAAGAACGCGTCCCCGCTCCAACACCGCCTCGTGCCCGGTCAGTTCAGGCGCTTCCCGAATGGCCTTGGCTGCCGCCTTGGCAATCCGTTCGCTCGCTAAAAGTTCCTCGAGTCGGGGCAAGTCTTTCTTCGCCGCCGCCTGTTCCGCACGTTTTTGTCCCAGAGGAGAGAGCCCTGACCGCATGAGCAGTCCTTTGATGAATCCCACGTGACCGACGGCGATGGTAAATGAACGCAGGCCGATCGCTTGCAGACATTCGATGAGGAGACTGATGATTTCGTAATCACCGGTGACATCGTCGACGCCGACCAGCTCGGCTCCCACTTGAAATATTTCCCGACCCCTCCCCGCATGTTCCGGTTCATAGCGAAAGACCGACGTCCGGTAGGAGAGCCGCTGCGGGAGCGTGCTTCCCGTCAGGCCCATGCCGATCGTTCGAGCCACTTGTGCCGTCGCGTCAGGTCGCAACAAGAGCGTCCGGCCGGTTGTGCGGTCAATAAACTGATAACAGGTTTCCAGGAGCTCGGCTTCGAGACCAGGAGCCAGCACATCCAGGTACTCGAATGTCGGCAGAATAATCTCGTCGTACCCCCAGCGCGAAATCTGCGAGAGCAGTTGAGCCTCGATGCGACGGACCTGCTTGGCGGCATGCGGCAGAATAGTGGCCATTCCCACAGGGACAAGCGAACGTTCACGGGAGGATGGCGAATGCCCTGAAGAGAGGCCCGACTTCGGAGGAGCAGTGACCATGATCAACCGGTGGAGCGCGTGTAGGTGGCGGCTTGGAACATTCAGGCTTGGAACGTCTAGGACAGCGCTGCAACTTTAACGGACACGATATCTTTGCTCGACTGAATGGTGTTCAGCACATGCGCCGGGAAGGCTTGATCCGAGCCGATAATCAACAAGGCGTTGCCGCCACGCTTCTCAAGCGCGCATTGCATACGGACGATGTTAATGTTGTTGTCACCGAGCACCTTCCCGACCATCCCAATGACTCCAGGGCGGTCTATATTATGGATAAACAACATGTGCCCTTCCGGCACGACTTCGACTTTGAACTGGTCAATTTCGACGACCCGCGGCTCCTTCTTATGGTAGAGAGTGCCGGCGACGAGGCGGGATTGCTTGCCGGCTTCCACACGAACGCGGATCAGGCTCGTGAAATCGCCCGCATCAGTACTTTTCACTTCTTTGACTTCGATACCCCGCTCTTTTGCGACGATGGGCGCGTTGACGTAATTCACCGGGGACTCCATGATCGGCGTCAACAACCCCTTTAAGACGGCAATGGTCAGGGGCGCAATAGAGAGAGTCGTGACATCCCCGCTGTACTCGACCGTGACCCGCTCAAGCCCGCCTTCACAGAGTTGCGTTTCCAACCGGCCGAGCTGCTCTGCCAGCGAGAGATAGGGCTGCAGCCTGGGCAGCAACTCGGGCGACACCGACGGAATGTTGACCGCCCCGCGGGCAATCCCCTTCGTAAAATAGTCGACGATCTGTTCGGCGATTCCCACCGCGACGTTCTCCTGCGCTTCAGCCGTCTGTGCGCCGATGTGAGGCGTGCAAATGAAGTTGTCGAGGGACAACAGCGGATGGTCTGCCTTGACCGGTTCTTCCTCGAACACATCGAATGCCGCCGCCGCCACACGCTTGCTCTTGAGCGCCTCGTACAAATCGCCTTCATGGATGATCCCGCCTCGCGCGCAGTTGACGATCATGACCCCCGGCTTCATCGTCCCGATCGCCTGCGCGTTAATGAGATTTTTTGTTTCAGGCGTTAACGGCGTATGGACGGAGATGATGTCGGCCCGTCGAAACAGTTCGGCGATCGACAGCATCTCGACCCCCATCTTCTCCGCGCGGTCGGCCGCGAGGTAGGGATCATAGGCGATGACGCGCATCCCGACGCCCTGGGCTAATTTCGTCAGGTGGCTGCCGATTTGCCCGACACCGACGATGCCGAGCACTTTGTTGAAGAGCTCGACACCCATGAATTTATCCTTTTCCCACTTGCCCGCCTTCACGGACGTCGTCGCTTGCGGGATACGGCGGCTCATCGCGCAGATCATGGACATCGTGTGTTCAGCCGTCGTCACGGTGTTCCCGCCCGGTGTGTTCATGACGACGATTCCGCGGCGGGTCGCCGCCGGCGTATCAACGTTGTCCAGGCCGGAGCCGGCGCGGCCGACGACTTTCAGCTTTTCAGCGGCGGCGATCAGTTCCTCGGTCACTTTCGTGCCCGAGCGCACGATCAGTCCATCGGCATCCTTGATCTCCCTGAACAGTTCGTCTTTCGGCATCTTGGACTTCACCACGACGGTAAAACCGGCCCGTTCGAGAAGTTCGACGCCTTGCTTCGAGAGACTGTCGCTCACCAGAATTTTCATCGTGTCTGCCTATTTGGCCATCAATATTTCTTGCGCCTTCGCTACGCCACTCCCGAGTTTCACCGGGTGGCCGAGTCCTTTGAGCACCATTTCCGTCGCGGCAACGGCCGTAATGACGTCGAACCGGTCGGCGTATCCCATGTGGGACAACCGGAAAATCTTGCCCTTAAGATGGTCCTGTCCGCCGGCGGCGGTAATGCCATACTGCACCCGCAGGTTCTTATAGACCGCTTGTCCATCCACGCCGTCAGGCGCTGACACGGCCGTCAAGGCATCGCTGGGTGATTCCTTGGGAAACAAGGCAAGGCCTGCCGCTTTCATGCCTTCCCGCATGGCTTGAGCCAACTGTCCCTGGCGGGCGAAAATCTTGTCGAGGCCTTCGGCCTTCAACATCTTGATCACTTCCTGAAGCCCGATGATCAATGAGACCGTCGGGGTGAAGGCCGTCTGATTCTTGACTTGATTCTCTCGTTCCTTCTTGAAGTTGAAATAAAAGGCCGCATTCTTCGCCTTGTCCGCCAGAGCCCATGCTTTGTCGCTCACACTCACGAAGGCAAGGCCGGGCGGCAGCATCAATGCCTTCTGTGACCCGGTAATGACGACATCGAGTCCCCACGCATCGGTTTTGATATCGAACACGCCCAATGCCGTGATCGCATCGACAACCAGAATGACCTGATCATGGGCCTTGACGATCTCGCCCAGCGCCTTCACGTCGTGCGAGACGCCTGTTGAGGTCTCACTCGCCTGCACATACACAGCCTTGATGGCGGGATCCTTTTTGAGGGCGTCCTTCACCAGTTGCGGATTGATCGCATGCCCCCACTCAACTTTCAGTTCGATGGCCTGAACGCCGAACGTCTTGCAAATCTTCCCCCAGCGCTCTCCAAATTTTCCGCCGTTGATGCAAAGAGCCTTGTCGCCTGGCGACAGGAAATTCGAGACGGAGCCCTCCATTCCGCCTGTGCCGGAGGCGGCCAGCATGAGCACGTCGTTTCTCGTTTGGAACAGCCATTTCAGCCCCTCCCGCGCCTCGGCGAAAATCGGGTCGAATTCGGGCGCCCGGTGGTGGATCATAGGCCTGGCCATGGCCAGCAACACTTCCGGCGGGACAGGGGTTGGACCGGGGGCTAGCAGGTACCGCTTGAGCATTGACGACTCCTCCTGGAATGGAAATGCGGGGAATGCGGCTCTGAGAAGGGCCGACGATAACACCGCCCTCCGAAGACTGTCAAGGCAACGAGTGACGCTGACGATCGTGATTTCGATGTGTTGAGAAATCGACGGCGATGTGACGATGCAACGGCTGAGGGAGGCCTCTCCTACGAAAGGATGGCCTCGCTCATGCTGCAATTCCTTGACAACTTTCCCGCCTATGGATAGTCTAACTGCACACATGTTGCATATTCGATTCCACAATGGTGTCTTGGGCAGGCTGCTCAAGTCTCAAGCAGGTTTTCTCGGTCTCCTCCTGTGTCTTGCACCGTCTCCTGGACTCACCGAGACGCTGACGGACTCCGACATAGCAGCTCAACTCGCCGAAGCGCCGCCTGTCATCAATTCAACCGACGAGCCGGCCATTGATCCTGCCGACGAACCGGACGCCAATCTTGTCCCGGTCGAAACCGAGCTGCCCCCTGACAGTACAGCATCGGCCACATCGAAGCCGGACAGCCGCGTGCCTCGGGCTGAGGACCTCCTGGTCATCACGCCGCCGCAGCAGTCATCCACCGCGCGTTTCACCGACGCATTCGATGCCCCAGCTGAAACGGCGGAAACGGTGCCGTCCCTCAGCGGTCTGACGGAGCCGAGCGAACTCTACAATGTGCCAATCGTGATGGATTCCTCGGTGCAAAGTCACATTCGATACTTCAATACCTCCATCCGTAACCGTTTCGAGCAATGGCTGCTCCGGTTGAGCCGGTATCGACCCCTGGTCGAGAATATTTTCGCCGAGTTCCACCTCCCGAGCGACCTCGTCTTCTTGTCGCTCGTGGAAAGCGGATTTAATCCATACGCCTACTCGCGCGCGAAAGCCACAGGGCCATGGCAATTCATGAAAGGCACGGCGAAAGTCTATGGCTTGCGCGTGGATGCGTACGTCGACGAACGGCGTGATCCGATTAAGTCGACCGTCGCGGCGGCCCGCTATCTTCGCGACTTGTACGATTTGTTCGGCGCCTGGCCGTTGGCCATGGCGGCCTATAATGCCGGCGAGGGGAAGGTCATGCGGGCGCTGCAGAAGGCCCAAGCCGAGAGTTTTACCGACATCTCAAAGACCCGGTTGATCCGTCGTGAGACTAAGGAGTATGTGCCCCGGTTCATGGCCGCAACGATCATTGCTAAAAATCCGAACCGGTATGGCTTTCCGCAAGAGGCGAGTGCGCCCCATCAATTCGAGGAAGTCGTGGTGACCAGACCGCTGCACTTCCATGCCATCGCGAACGCCACAGGTGTTCCGTTCTCCGAACTCCGACTACTCAATCCGGAGCTTCGTCGTGATGCGACTCCACCCGGCGACGATGCGTATCTACTCAAAGTTCCAGTCGGAACGAAGGCCAAGGTGGAACAGCTCCTCGATCGCGTCCCCACCTATAAGTTCCCCCGGGAGGCGAAACCGCAGTTTGCTTCGGCCGGCTCTCGCTGGTACAAAGTTCGCGTGGGGGACACCTTGGAGAAAGTCTCGCGCCGCTTTCGTATTCCGCTGAAGACCCTCAAAACCAAAAACAATCTCACAGGCCCGACGATCAGACCGGGCGACTTTCTCGTCATCGGCCGCTAAAAACACCGCGCGCCCTGTTGAACGGCATTGGGTGTGTCTCCGACGCACCGCTACGGCTTTTTTTCGGGAGAGGCAGGGACTGCAGGGGGTGACTGGGAAGAGGCCTCCTTGGGCTTCACGTCGAGCACTTTGGTTCTGATCGTCGCTTCGCTGGCGAACGGTGAGGTGGGATAGGTCTTGATCAGCTCCTGATACCGGGCCAGCGCTCCTTCGGGACGCGACTGCGATTCTTCTAATCGTGCCAATTCAAACAGCGCCTGATCCTTGAGCAAGGCTCCCGGGCGCTCCACAACGGCAGCAAACGCCTTGGCCGCTTGGTCGCGCTCTCCCTTCAAGAGATAACTATAAGCCAGGCGTTGCTGGACAAGTCCCGCAAGGGCAGAATGACCGCCATACAGGAGCATGAAGCGTTGATACGTTTCAATTGCCGCCGGGAGATCGTTGGCCTGCGCCTGTGCGTTGCCGAGATGATACATGGCCAACGGCGCCGTTGAGGTACGAGGATACTGCTCGATGACTTCCCGATATTTCGCCAGGGCCTGCGTGAACAGTGTATCGGCATTTTTGGGATCCGCCGTGGAACGGGCCATCAGCAGACGCGCGGCTTCTCGCTCGAGCTCATGGGCTTTTTGGGATGCCTGCCGGTCCATCCAGAGTACACCGCCCACCGCCGCAACGGCGAGAAGCAGAACGGCAAAGCCGACCAGCAACGGAAGCCGGTATTCCTGCAGGCGGTGGAGCTGATGCTCCAATCCACTAAGCAGGTGTGCTTCGTCGACTTGCAGCGTCTTGGCGGGAACCTTGATGCGGTAACTCATCGGGGCATCACACCACGCACGAACCCATTTCCTCGACCTATCCTCGCGCCTTATACTAAGGAAGTTACGGGCTTGTCAATGCAATGAGGACCGGCAAAGCCTGCCTGCAGCCATGACTCGGCCGTCGCGGAACCGTCATTCATGATGTTTGAAGACTACCTCGCGCAGTTGGCTTCGAAGCATCTAACGAGACGGTTGCTGCCGCTGGAATCAGGCACGGGACCTGTCGTGCGCATTGCCGGACGCGACGTCTTACTGTTCGCCTCGAATGACTACCTCGGACTTGCAGGTCATGCCGATGTTGTCGATGCCGCGGTCAGGGCCACTCAAACCTACGGAGCGGGATCGGGCGCGGCCCGATTAGTATCCGGATCGCTGCCCCCGCATCAACATCTCGAGGAAGCTCTTGCCCGGTTCAAGGGCACAGAATCCGCACTCACGTTGGGGTCGGGCTATCTTGCGAACATCGGCGCCATCCCCGCTCTCATCAGCTCCGGCGGGTTGATCCTTGCAGACCGCCTCTGTCATGCCAGCTTGATCGATGGCTGTCGTTTGAGCGGCGCCGACGTGCGAATTTACCGGCACAACGACATGGAGCACCTGGCCAGGCTGCTCTCGAAAAGACGCGTCGGCCGCCGAACGTTGATCGTGACGGACGGGATCTTCAGCATGGACGGCGATCTTGCTCCCCTCGGTGACCTGGCCGCTCTTGCCGAGGCATATCAAGCCGACCTCTACGTGGACGATGCCCATGGCACCGGCGTCATGGGGATACATGGACGCGGAACGATCGAGCACTTCGGCCTTGAAAAGCGCATTGCCCTGCACATGGGAACGATGGGAAAAGCCTTGGGATCAAGCGGCGCGTTTATAGCCGGCACCCGCCATGCGATTCAGTATCTCTTGCATCGCTGTCGGTCATTCATGTTTGCCACTGCGTCGCCGCCCGCGTCTGCGGCGGCCGCGCTCGCGGCCCTGCGCATCATCGAGCGAGAGCCTGAACGACGCCGTCGCCTGTGGGACAATCGTCAACGTCTGTTTGAAGGACTGCGGCGATTAGGCTTCACCATGGCCCCCAGTGTCTCCCCGATCATGCCGATTGTGATCGGGCGAGCCGATACCGCCCTCCGGTTTGCCGAACACCTGCTCGCCAACGATGTCTTCGCTCCTGCCATTCGCCCCCCCTCCGTTCCTGCCGACACCAGCCGTATTCGTGTCACGGTGACGTCTGAACACACGCCAGCGCAGATTGATCAGGCGCTCGCCGCGTTTGAACGAACCGGACAAGACACTCGCGTACTCTGACCTCGTCTGAATCAAGAGATTTGATTGCTTTCCCATCAACTTGTGGCATCATCACGTCCTGTATTGACCGCCGCTCTCGAGTAACGGGGATCGTCCTACTAAGGAGCTGTCTTCATGGATATATCAAAGCTGCTGACCTTTTCAGCCAAAGAAGGGGCATCGGATTGTCACATCAGCGCCGGTGAACCGCCAATGATCCGCCTCCATGGAGACCTCAAAAAACTCGACCATCCCCCGTTGACCGCTGAAGAAACGCATGCGCTCGTGTACGACATGATGAGCGACGCGCAAAGAAAGAATTTCGAAGAAAAGCGGGAGTGCGATTTCTCATTTGAGCTGGGCGACATTGCTCGATTTCGCGTGAACGTCTTCGTGCAAAACCGTGGACTCGGCGCCGTGTTCCGGAACATCCCTACGGAAATCATTCCGATGGAAAAGCTCGGCTTGCCCCCGATCGCCCGTCAGCTCTGCGATAAAGAAAAGGGACTTATTCTCGTCACAGGTCCGACCGGTTCCGGTAAGTCGACGACCCTGGCCGCGATGGTGGATTTCCTCAACAATACCTTTGAGGGGCACATCATCACCATCGAGGACCCGATCGAGTTCGTCCATAAGACGAAGAAGTGTCTCGTAAACCAACGCGAACTCGGTGTGCATACTCTATCCTTCGCCAATGCGCTCAAGTCCGCGCTCCGTGAAGATCCCGACATCATCCTCGTGGGTGAAATGCGCGATCTGGAAACAATCCAGCTCGCCCTGACGGCTGCCGAGACGGGCCACTTGGTCTTCGGCACGCTCCACACCTCTAGTGCGCCCAAAACGATCGACCGCATCATTGACGCGTTTCCTCCCGCGCAGCAAGCGCAGATCCGCACCCAGCTCTCAGAAGCGTTGGAAGCCGTCATCACACAGACGTTGCTGAAAAAGAAAGCCGGTGGTCGCGTTGCCGCCCTCGAAGTGATGGTCGCCACCACAGCGGTTCGGAACTTGATTCGAGAAGGAAAACTCCACCAGATCCCGGGCATCATGCAGGCCAGTCAGAAAGACGGCATGCAGACGATGGATATGGCGCTGGTCGAGCTGGCCACGCGGGGCGTCGTGACCAAGGCGGAAGCTCAGTCACGCAGCATGAGCCCGAATCTTTTCGGCGGCTCGGCCTTAAGCGGAGCCGCATAAGTCGCGTACGAGACCAAGGGAGTTACGATGGATATCCGCACGCTGCTCAAGGTCATGGTCGATCAGGAAGCCTCGGACATGTATCTGACAGTGGATTCACCGCCGTCTTACCGTGTCCACGGTTCAACCCAGCCGGCCAACACACCGCCGTTCACCAATGAACAATTGGAAGCGTTGGCATTGGCACTGATGCGTGGGCAGCAACGCAGTGAGTTCGAAGAGAAGATGGAGATGAATCTGGCTCTCTACTATAAGGAGTTGGGCCGGTTCCGGGTGAATATATTCCGGCAACGGGGCAACGTCGGGCTGGTGTTCCGGCATATCAAAGCGGAGATTCAGACGGTGGAGCAGCTCCGCCTGCCACAGATCATGAAAGACATTGCCATGACGAAGCGCGGTCTCGTGCTCGTCGTCGGCGCCACGGGGTCGGGAAAATCGACGACTCTCGCCGCGATGATCGATCATCGGAACTCCGTCCATCCTGGCCACATTGTCACCGTCGAAGACCCCATCGAGTTCGTTCACAATCACAAAAAGTCGCTGATCACTCAGCGGGAAGTCGGCTTCGATACGCTGTCATTCCAAAACGCGCTCAAGAACACGCTCCGCCAGGCGCCCGACGTGATCCTCATCGGTGAAATCCGCGATACGGAAACCATGGAAGCCGCCATCACGTTTGCCGAAACCGGCCATCTCTGTATCGGTACCTTGCACTCCAACAACGCCAACCAGGCAATCGAGCGTATCATGAATTTTTTCCCTGTTGAGCGTCATGCGCAAATCTATCTCCAACTCTCACTCAATCTCCGCGCGATCGTGTCCCAGCGGCTGGTCCCGTCGACAGACGGCAAGCGCATCCCTGCACTGGAAATCATGATGGATACGCCGCGCATCAAGGATTTGATCAAAAAGGCCGAGGTGGACACACTCAAGGAAGCGATGGAACAGGGCATCGAGGAGGGCTGCCAAACATTCGACTATGTCCTGTTGCAACTCTACAAGGAAAACAAGATTACCTTGGAGCAGGCCCTCATCAACGCCGACAGTGCCAATAACTTGCGTTTGAAGATTAAGCTCGAAGGGCTCAAAGGAGATGACGCCATCAATGCCCTTCTGGACAAGGGCCCTCATGCCACGGGCGAAAGTCCGTTCAAAATCCAGGGCGGGGGACCGGGCAACGTCAGGCCGATTCGCAAACTGTAACCAAATACCCGGCCTGCGGTCTTCTCGCTACTGCTTCCGGGAGTCTTCCGCCGTTCCTTGTTGTTCGAGATAGGCCGCAATCTTTTCCAGAGCCAACGCGCTGAGCTTTGCTCCATACCAAGTCGGCATCGTCTCAGGCGGATAACCAGGCACGACAAACACGCCCGGCTCCAACACCGACTCGACCACATATTCGTGTACGGTCTTCGCCTTGCCGCCATACGCGGGATCCCGTAACCGTTGCGGCCCGACAGTTCCAAGTAGTAGCGGCGGCCCGACCCGTCCCTCCGCTCCCGGAATACCTGGAATCTGATGGCATACTGGGCAGCCTGTCCGGGTAAAGATTGCGGCAAGCGGCTCTTCGCCGGTCACAAGGGGAACCATCTCCGGTGCGAGCAGAGGTACCGGGGGAGCCCTCTGCACGGCTGGATCGCGCGCAGAAAAGTAGGCCCATACCAAACCGATGAGCAGAACACTCATCAGCAGGACATTGACCGTTCGATCAGACATGTGATGGTGGACGATGAAACAGGTAAGACCCGAGCTGGCAGAGCTCCCGCTTCAGCGCCAGCGACGGTGGAACGGACCGGGTCACTGGCCGCTGACCGGCATGGCACATCGAAAGCCGATCGTTCGGTCCTCGAACTCTGGTTCAGCCGAAATTCTCGCCGTCACACGCAGGGCCAGCGGTAAATCCGCCCAAGAGCCGCCACGCAGTACCCGTTTTTCACCTTGTGCCGGGCCGGTTGGATTCTTCTTTGGGCTGTTTTGATAGTAGTCCCGGTCATACCAATCCGATACCCACTCGGCGGCATTGCCGGCCATGTGATTCAATCCGTATGGGCTCTTGCCTCCCTCTTTCAGGCCATGACGCACGCTCATGCCTTCGAGACCGCTGGTCACCGCGGCTAATGTGACCGCTTCGCTCACCCAGAGGCCGCGGTTGTAATTGGCAATGTCCACGAACGGTTGCATCGATCCCCAGGGATAACGCCTGGCGTCGGTGCCTCGCGCGGCCTTTTCCCATTCGGCTTCCGTCGGCAAGCGCTTGCCGGCCCATTTACAGTACGCATCCGCGTCCGCCCATTTCATGCCGATCGCCGGCCGGTCCCCCACCGTCGTCGCGGCTTCGTCGTCCCAAGTCGGGGGCGAGTCGTGTTTTCCCGCGTCCAGGAACTTCCGATACAGCGCCAAGGTCACTTCATACTGATCGATGTAATACGCATCAAGTTCGACGATATGTTCTGGGCGCTCGTTCGGTAGGCCCTCGTTGCTTCCCATCGTGAACGGGCCTGCAGGGATCAGGATCATCGGCGCCCCGTCTTTTCCTTTGACCGTCTCGATGCCCGGCGGCGCGTCTTTGGGAGGCGGTCCGGCCGCTACTGTCAGCGCGCCCGCAGCAAGAAGAGCAATGACCCCAGTGATCAAGCCCCAATTTCCCATACTCCCTCCATGACTCCCTCCGTCCATTGCAAAACGACGGTAGGTAAGTCTACCGAGCTTAGGAGACAAACTCAAGGAAACGGGCCCACCGCCGACTCCTCCTCTCCCATGCTACGCCGGGAGGAACTGAGATCACTTGTCCTGGAGAGGGAAGCCAAACAGGTTTTGCACGCACCGACGAGAGTGGTCATGCCATGCGACGAAACCAGACGCATGTTGGCGAGCAGACTTTGGCGATATAACGCAGAGGCTGAAGACGTATCCAGGTTGTCGCTGGGGGGAGGGAAAGGAAGCGCCGCTTAATGAATCGCCGCGGAACGCCGGTTGACCGATTCGATGATTTCATCCCGCAGTTGCTCGACGGCCGCCTCCTTCGATATGACCGTGGTGGCGCCGGCCGCCGTCATGGCTTTCCGCGTGTCGTCGTTGGCGTAGACCGACAGTCCTACTACGACAATGTGTGGATAGACCCTCTTTATCAAGGTGGTCGCCTTAATGCCGTCCAGTCGAGGCATGTTAATGTCCATGACGACCACTGATGGCTTCAACAGCTGCACGGATTCTAACGCTTCCTCTCCATTGCAGGCTTCCCCCACAATTTCAAAGTTGGGATAGGTGGCGAGGATGCTTCGGAGCGTTTGACGAACACTCTCAACATCGTCGACGAGCAGCACCCGGATAACGTCCGTTCGCGTGGATTTGCGATTGACACGACGCGACACTTGAGACATTTGACTGCCCCCGTTTATGACGGTGAATCTCTTAAACGCCGGCTTTCGAGTGGAACCATTAGTGTTATCGAAACTTGTACGGCCCGCCACCTGGGACAATGCCTAGCCAAATGAGCCGGCTGCCGATTCGGTTTACCAAAAGGACGGATGCTCAATAGCCTTTCTCCTTTTCTAAGGCAGCCTTGGACCAATCTGATTGTGCCATCGAATCCGTCAGACAAAATCGGAATCGAGCAGCGGCGGAAACTTATCTTTCTCCTTCTCACCCTTGTACTGGGGATACCCCTAGTATAGCCTGCCTGGTGCGCTTCTTGCGCTCTCCGGGCAACATTATTGCTTCCTGCCTCTATGAAACTCGCATCAGAGAGATGGATGTACCGCTATTCATGAGCACCCATCGTTATAAGGGGCATACTATCGCCCTCATTCCCAGTATGGAAGGCCTGATGTGGGCCTGCCAATACGTCATCATGAAGGCCGATCAAACCGAGATAGCCGGTTTCCCAGATGGGAACACCTACGACGATCGACAACAAGCGGAATTGGCCGCTCTTGCCAAAGCAAAATCCTTGATTGACGAATCCGCTCTCAACAAAGATCCATTGGGGAGCGGACGTTAGAGAAGCCTTGTCCACGCATGTGACAATCCTTCCACTGTGTCACAGAAGCAAACCAAGTAGGCAGAGCAGATCTATCCTCGCGTTGCCTTGCTCTCATCTCCGACACTGACTCAATCGATGCAAGGCGCTTCCCCAGTGGTGTGTTGGACAAGAAGGCGTATCGTGTGTGCATGGATGACGCTGACACACCTCTCGTACACACGGAATTGACTCATCGGGTCCTTCGGGTGATGCATCGCAGGAAGGAGTGCGCGATTGAAGAGCTGATGCAAGAGTGTTCCTCGTATGCGTGGAATCAGGTCCTTCTGGAGATCGATCGATTGAGTCGCTCCGGTCAGCTATGCTTGCTATATAAAAAAGACGGTGACTATGCCGTGAGGCTCCCTCGCGCCGCATAATCGTTTTGCACCAACCTGCTCAACACTCGCAACAGTGGTAGGAATTTATGGCGATTGGACCCGACGTACTCGTCTTTATCTCGGCATCGAGAGCACTTCTTCAATCCATCCGACGGCAGCCGCTCAATGAGGAAGAACAGGCGGAATTGGCCTCCTGCCTCCAAGAGCTGCTCGCCCTTCTACCACGGGACTACGGGCGACACGCAGCATAAGCGCCACCGCCAAAAGACGGACGCGCAAAAGCTTTAGACAAAGCGGCAGTCGTGCCAATTCCAGTCCGTCCAGGCCTGCTATATCGCCCTCTATGTTAGTTATGCCGTCCCTGCCCTCAGATTTCTTCCCCTGAATAGGGCTTGAAGTTGCACTCACGTTTGCGAAAAAGGCGTTATAGATTGTCCAAGCACGACACCCGTGCTAGAACGCGATTGGTAAATTTTTCTCTGAAGTGCACACAACCTACGGAGGACATGTATGTGGTATTTTCGGCGACGGATGTGGTGGGTGTTCTTGCTAATCGGATGCTCAATGCCCAATACATTGGTTCAGGCAGAAATGTATGTCGCCGGACAGGTGGGTGTGACACTTCCGCAAAGTCTGAGCAACGTCGAGGTCAGCGACCCCTCCATCGGCCTCCCGTCCGGAAGCACGTTCTCAAATCTCGATCTCCAAAATTCGGTGATGTATGGAGCAAAGCTGGGCTATTATTTTGAGTCACTGAAGTGGTTAGGGGTGGAAACTGAGGTGTTCAATACAACTCCGCACGTCAAGCAACAACCGATTACCGTCACCGTCCCAGGATCGCCTTCGTTCACGATCAACCCCGCCGGTTCGTACCTACGCGTATTGACCTGGGCTCCGATCAACCTCGTCGTGCGGTATCAAATGGGAAAGTTTGAGCCGTATGCCGGAGTGGGCATGGGCATCTTCTTTTCGCGGCTCAAAGACGCCGGTTCAAACGATTCGACGTCGAGCACCAGCGTTGGACTCAACACGCAAGTCGGCTTGCGCTATCGCGTCACGAACAACGTTGCACTATTTGGCGAGTGGAAGTTCAATCACGCACGACTCGGCTTTGACGCCACGCCGAATGCGTTTACGAATGCAGATGCGACCTATAATGCGCATCACCTGGTCTTCGGCGTGGGGTATCACTTCTAAGATCATGGGCATGTTCAATAACATAGACTTGACTGGCAGGATGACATAACCGGCTTTAAGTAAAACCGACCGAAGAAAAACCCACTCCGTTGTCACTGAGCGGTCTTCGGTGCAACGGAGTGAGACCTCACCGCACTGATATTTGTCTCCCCGAACTTCCTACCCTGCCTGATCCCTCGGCAACCCAGGCCATCCCCTAGTATGACTCGGAAGCGACCTATGCTGTAGTGAAAGCTTCACCAGCAGCGCTCAGCGTCCCTTTCCCATGGAGGTGGAAGCATGAAAAATTGCGCAGTTCCTCTATGCACCTGCCAGATCCCAGAAGGAAAGGAGTTTTGTAGTGACGAATGCCGCAATGGATTGCCGTCGGGCTTGTGCCATTGCCCACACAAAGAATGCCGGGGGCATGTACAGCCGAACCCCTCCGACCGCGGCCGGTAGCCCATCCCCTTCTGGCGATTGCTCTGAGATTCCGTCCATGGGCTATAGCCCTTCCACTTGACCCGCTTGGAGGTGTTATGGGGCGCCCACAGTAAAGACTGGTCACTTCCTTCCTACCTGCCTTTCATAGTTGCTTTCCAAACCTTCACACCTCTGTACGAGGCTCGAGTCTTGCCAGGCCGCTAGCTCCGCGCTTCTGCCAACATAATAGCTTCAGTGCCCGTGTGAGACAGATTCATGCGGACATTCTTGAGGCACGGCCTTTGTGGTAGTTTTGCAATACACAGGAGTTCTGCGCTATTCATTGGGCGGGAACTTGGGACACATGACTTGTCATCCGAGGTGATTCTGGTAGCGAGGGCGGGTCCGACCGGGCTCCGCGGAGCTTTTGCATGAGGCACGCGACTGCAAACGCCCGGTGGAAAGAACCGATGCGCGGGCTCCTCATCGTTGTTGCATGTTGTGCCCTGGTCAGCGCCTGTTCACCCTCTGTCTTCCCTTACAAGGCGTTGGACGGTGTGAATCAAGACTTTGACTTTGCGGGCTGGCAATTGCTGCAGGAACCACATCCACAGCAGAAGGTGCAACTGGGAGGGCGTATCGTTCAGGCTGAAATGAAGGATGACATGGTGACCATCACAGCAACGCAGCTCTCGATACCCAAGAATCCCACACATGAGCCGGAGGAGGACAAATCAAGTGGTGAGTTCCTCATCCAGTATAGCGCTGTCATTGATCCCCTCGTTCTTCGTTCGGGAAACAAGCTCATTGTTGTAGGCGAAACCGGCAGCCCAGGACAGATCGAGGTCGAAAAGAAAGTTCGGCTCTTACCAAGGATCACCGCCTTGTGCATTCATTTTTGGAATACCGATGGCAACGGGATTGTGTTACGAGGATCTTCAAGTGCTGGCACGAAGTTTCTCGCTGAACTGACGTACTGCAAGACGGCACTGTGAGTGTGCGCGCCATATCGAAAGGCTTCAGGCCGTTTCCCCATAGTTCTCCTCTCGAATAAGTCGCTTTTAAGGTCGCTTTAATCTCTACTTAATTTCGCTGATTTATTTGTAACCGTTGGAGGAGCCAATGCGTTGGCGAGCCTATTGGTCGGCACTGGGAATGGCGGTCGTATCGCTGCTGGCGAGAAGCGGAGCTTTACACCGGCCCCTTAAGAGGAAGTAGCCGCTTTCAATGGATACGATTGGATAGTTCGGAGGAATCATGTCGCAGCGGGTTAAGACTAACTATAGCTACAAAGGGTGGAATATCACTCTGGTAATGACCCTCGAAGGGTACATGTGGACCTGTCAGTACATCATCAGGAGGTCGGGCAGGACGGTGATGGATGGATTTCCAGGAAGCACGTATCTCTCGCGCGAAGAAGCGGAAGAAACGGCTTTGAGTACCGCCAAAGGTCTGATCGATCAGTGTCAGCTGGACAAGAATCCGCTAGGTATTTAACTGAGGTCATGAGTCGCTGGAATTGAAACCGGCTCCTCTCGTAACTCGGCGTTGACCCAGACACAACGAGCGTCACGCGTGATTCTCAGACGAATGTCCATCTCGTTTCTTGTGAGTGCTGAGAAGTTTCGCCATTTGTTCCGTATAGCGCTCAAGTAACCGGTGTTCTTCCTTGGAAAACGGGGGACTGTTGGGCACTGAAGCAACGGAGATGAGATATTCACACGAGCGCACGTAGTTCTCGACGTCTTTGCGGGGGGCTTTCTGGGGTGGGCGAAGGGACATCGGTCTTTCACTTGGTCACAAGTGCTACAGATCCATTGGCACCTGCAAATCACTCTAGAGGCCGTCTACTATCGTGTCAACAGGAATACAGCGAGTCGCCTTAATCCGTCAGATGTTTTCCTACACTGGCGGCGCTGTCCGACAGCATCGCATGAGTATGCGGACATCGTGCAATAGATTTCCCTCGGCAGTGGGAGTATGGTGAACGAATGTGGCAAAGACTCCTGAAAGCGACAACCGTGACGACCTTGGCATTTCTTCTCAAGCGCGTGTTCATTCGGAGCAAATCAGCGTTACCCTACCGCCACCCTGTCTCTCGCTGGCCTCGTCGTTCTTATCGCAAACCATAGAAATCGGGGGAGGAAGGCCAGCCGAGGTTACTCGATCCACCACTGATAACAGTCGCCCCGAAGAATCGCTTCGTTACAACAGTCGATCATCATGAGCATGCCAAGCTGAAATTGAAACGCATCCCCTCTGGCAAAACCACAGTCCAACATGTCCACCGCATGATTGAACGCCATTTGCTCCATGACTACGGCTGGAGCGCCGTGGATACGCGTGAGGACGATTTTCCATGCTCGTCGCCAATCATTTCCGTTCCATTCGACAGTGCCCGTGCGTACCCGTTTCCGACGCGCCATCTCCCCTCCGAGTCACACCATTAACATACTCATCGGCACACCTTGTTAGTGGCTGCTCTAAGACAGGTAAACTTGTGCGGTTGATCACGTAAAGAATCAGTGATCCGCGTTCGTCTTCTCCTCAATTAAGTGTATATACTTAGTATACAGAGCGGGCTATCATTTTTTCGTGGAGCGAGACATACTTTTTCGCGCTCGGCTTTGTGATGTACCGGATCTGAGAGTTCAATCCTGTGCAAACCAGGGATCCACGATCACTGCTGGACGGCGGTCTGAGCGTCTATGGGATCGCAATGGATGCGAGCTGCTTCATCCCTCAGACATTCCTCCCGATTATCCTAAAAAGTCTCCTTACTGGGCTCTTTGCGTTAGTCCGTGTGCGAACCGTGGAAATGAGAACAATGGCCATATCGCGAGGTGATCTATGTACTCCCGTTTTTACGGTTTTACCACGGAGCCATTTCAAAACACCCCTGACCTCGATTTTCTCTTCCTCAGTACAAATCATAAAGAAGCGTTAGCTTGCATTGAATACGGCATTAGACAACGTAAAGGGTTCATCGCGATCACCGGCGAGGCGGGAGTTGGCAAAACCATAATCCTTCGCTCCTATCTCACCAAAGTCGATGCACAGAAACAGAAAACGATTTATATCCTCAATCCCAGGGTCAGTTTCGATAGTGTTCTCACGACCATTCTCAAAGAATTAAGCGCGGAGCCTGTCGCTGGCCCTGCAACACAGAAGCTCAATCAACTGCATGAGGTGTTGATAGCCGAATACCGCAATGACCGCACGGTGGTACTCATTATCGACGAAGCCCAGAACATGCCTATCGAAACGCTGGAAAGTATTCGCCTGCTGCTTAACCTAGAAACCGCAAAGGAGAAATTAATTCAGATGGTCCTTGTGGGCCAGCCAGAGTTGGATACCTTACTCAACCGCTATGAGTTGCGCCAAGTTCGTGAGCGAATCGCCCTTCGGGCAAGAATTGCACCGCTCACCAAAACTGAGAGTGAAGACTACATTGATCACCGGCTCAGCCTGGTAAGAGGAGAGCCACGGGCGGTCTTTTCAAAGCAAGCGCTCGATCGAATTGTGAAATCCGCAAATGGGATTCCAAGAAGACTGAACATTCTCTGTGATGCCGTGCTGATCGCAGGGTTTGAATATCGGCAAGCAATCATTTCAGACAGGATTGCGAAGGAGGCAATTGCTGTTTTTATTGGCTTGTCTCAGCCCCCTCGAAGACTTCAGCCGCGGTACGCCGTGGGCATGCTGAGTGTGGTGCTAATGGTCGTCTTCTATCTTGTCTATCTCTCTACCATGCCAGGCATTACGGTCAGCGGGCCCTCAGAGGATACGGTCCAAAGAAAAGAACCCCCAAAGCCCGTTCTGGGAACCATCGGAACAGATCAACTATTCGCACGCGACCGCGATCCCTACTCCGTGCCGCCAGCACGCTAGGACAGTGAGCTCTAACCAAAAGAGGGCAACGATCTCTCTCCAGAGGAGAGGATGGAGTTGAGTGAAACAGCCAGGCTTTTGGCCGTTCTTTTGGATTCTGGAAGGGTTGTCCTGGGACGAGCACAGTCCACGATCAACAATCCTAGAATTGGGGACAAAGGGTTTTCCTCGAGTGTTTTTGAAGGTCAACTGCGGGCAGAATTTCAGACAAGAACTCGACATGATCTACACAATCTTGCCGTTGCGCCCATGCCGGAATCCGCCAAACACTTGCTCCTCCGGCTGGCCTTCTTCATGCAAAAAGCCGTACACGATGTGCAACCCGACATCAACAAAAAGGGAATCGGGTTTAAAGGCTTCATCCCCGCGACATTTGGAACGCAGGTGGCCTATAGCTTCTCGAAGGACACCGGCTTAAAGTTGCGGCAGATTGGCCCGCCCGGAACCGAGCCGCGAAACCCCGATAACAAACCGAATGAACAGGAGGAGCAACTCCTTTACGCCGTCCAGAAAAGTCATCCCCGGGTTGGAGATCACATTGTAGAGCAACAGCTGGCTGATATTCGTGGTGTTCGCGTCATGCTCCCCCTCTTTTACAGCAAACAATGCCTCGCCTGTCATGGCAACCCCAAGGGACAGGTTGACATCTCCGGGTATCCAAAGGAAGGCTTCAAGGAAGGAGATTTAGGAGGAGCCATTTCTATTGTGCTGTCTGCGCAGAAGAAGCTCACAAAGAGCAGCGAATGAATCTCTCGTACCAGCAATCAACACAATGGTATCAGAGTGCAGTCGATGAACTGACGCGAATCGCTGCGGCGATGCAGCGGCAGGAACACTTCGATTTGAAGAGACTGTCGTCGCTTGCGTCGGATATGGTGGAGTCGCTTAACCGGGGTGACCAGCTGGTAGTCGAAGCCCTCGCGGGGTCTAGCGGGTCACCATTGATCACGAATCTGATCAATGTCGGTATCTTGGCGACGAAGGTGGGGGTAGGGCTCGGGCATTCCGGGATGGAGTTGGAACGGCTGGCCCTGGCTGGGTTGGTGCATGATATCGGCCTCTTTGCCTTCCCGCAGTCACTGGTTACTAAAGCCGGTCACCTGACTCCTGAAGAGCGCATGCTCATCGAGCAACATCCCGAAGTGGGTTATCAAGCGCTGGGGAAACTCGGAACGACGCATGACTGGCTGGCGGAGGTAGTCCGCCAGGCCCACGAACGGTGGAATGGGCAAGGCTACCCCAATAAACTCAAGGGTCGCCAGATCAAAGAATTCGCTCAAATCATCGGTGCCGTGGATGTCTTTGAGGCACTGGTCAGTCCACGTCCCTATCGTCGCCGATTCCTTCCTCATGAGGCCGTGCGCGAACTCGTCGCGGTCGAGAGAACGGCGTTTCGGCGGGAAGTCGTCAAGGCGTTGGTCGAACAGCTCTCGGCCTATCCGATTGGAACCTCGGTCCGTCTCTCCACCGGTGAGCTGGGCACAGTGATCCGTGTCAATACTCACTTTCCACTCCGTCCGGTGGTTTTGATCGGTGAAAGTCGGACGGAGGACCTCGCAGCACGGCAAGTCGATCTGAGTACGTCACCACGAGTGACGATCATTGAGACCGTCGCACCTCCCGATGTCGCGCGCCTATCGTTTCCCATACGAGCCGTGTTGCCCCCTGTCACGGGACACCCCTATCGGTTTCCTGCCGTTCTGTCCCCGAGGAACCGGGCCGCTCTTGATGCAATTGCGAATGTGATTCAAGAGGTGGTGGAGTCAGTCGCGCCTGTCCGTCGAGGTGTCGACCGCCTTTCAGAAGGGGAGACGACCTGGCCGCCCCGACGATCGGCTATTCAGGACTCGTTCATTGAGGCTCCATCCTCCCATTCTTTGTCGAACCGTCAACAGGTAGCCACGCCGCAGCCAGTCATTCAATCATCAGAGGCGAGCGAGCCACCGCTTCTGAAAGCGTTACGTGCACTTCAGCAAGCTCGAGCGAGGTCTGTGCAGCCCACTCGAGATGTCTTGGAAGCAGTCATCCTGAGGGCTGGACACGAGGCGGGAGAGATAGGCGTATCGGTCATCGAACATATCCTCAATGAGTTGGATAGGCTTGATGAACAATTTATTGAAGACGTAAGACGGCGGGTTCCGGTGATCGTACAAGCACTTCACAACTTACGAAGTCAGGAGACGGTCGGTTTTGTGACCGCTTCTCACATCGATCCAATCGTGTGCGAAGTTGATGCACTGTACGACCTGGCGAATCGTGTCGAAGCTTCCATGATGACCATGTTCCTCCACGCTCTTCGCTCGCTGCTACGAGACGATCTGGCGAATCGTGTCGAAGCCTCCATGATGACCACGATCCGCCACGGTCTTCGCTCGCTTTTTTTGGCGCGC
>JARDZZ010000122.1 GCA_029240595.1 Nitrospira sp.
GTGCCAAAGCCGACGATGCCAACGCCCACCCGCGAGATCACGCCTCGCCTCCTTCGAGCTTCAATGCCTTCCTGATCCCACGAACGGCTTGTCTTGTCCGGTGCTCGTTCTCGACAAGCGCGAAGCGGACGTATTCATCGCCGCCTTCTCCGAAGCCGATGCCGGGGGAGACTGCGACTTTGGCCTCTCGCAACAGTAACTTGGAAAATTCGAGTGAGCCCATATGCCGATACGGCAGGGGAATCCTCGCCCACACAAACATGGTCGCGAGCGGCTTGTTGACGTTCCAGCCGATGCGGTTTAGTCCCCCAACGAGAACATCACGGCGCTTTTGATAGCGTTGAACCGTGTCCTTCACACAGTCCTGGGGACCATTCAAGGCTATCACGCTGGCAATCTGTAGCGGCTGGAAAATACCATAGTCTAGATAACTCTTAATTTTCGCCAGTGCCCCTACGACCTCCCGATTGCCGACACAAAATCCGACCCTCCATCCCGGCATATTGTAAGCTTTCGACAGCGTATAAAATTCGACGCCCACCTCTTTGGCGCCAGGTACTTGCAGAAAGCTTGGGGCCCGATAGCCGTCGAACACAAGATCCGCATACGCCAGGTCGTGAATGACAATAACGTGGTGTTCTTTGGCAAACGCGACGATCTTCTTGAAGAATTCGAGGTCCACGATGGCCGTGGTCGGATTATGCGGAAAGTTGATGACGAGGATCTTCGGCCGGGGAAACGTCTGGCGGTAGACGCGTTGGAGGTCGTCAAAAAAATCACTATCCGGCCTCAATTCAATTCCACGCACCTCCCCTCCGGCAATCACAAAGCTGTACATGTGGATGGGATAGGTCGGTGTCGGCGTCAGCACAACGTCCCCAGGACCGATCATGGCCAGCGACAAATGGGCGAGACCTTCTTTGGATCCGATCGTCACGATCGCTTCCGTCTCCGGGTCGAGATCGACATCATAGTTGCGCTGATACCAGGCAGCAATGGCATGACGCAGTTTTGTGATGCCTCGTGAGGCCGAATAGCGGTGATTCTTGCCTTTCCTCGCGGCCTCGATCATTTTGTCCACGATATGGGTCGGCGTGGGTTGGTCGGGATTACCCATTCCGAAGTCGATGATGTCCTCGCCACGATGCCGCGCTTCCAACTTCAGGCTTTGCACCTGGGCGAACACGTAGGGCGGGAGCCGCTTGAGCCGGTAAAAATTATCTGACAATCCCATGGCTGCTGCTGGCGAACGGCTCACCGGGGAGGACAAACCGCTCTGACGTTAAGATGGAGGCCTATTGTAATTGCGAGGAAGTTGCTGAGTCAAATTATCTTGTGATTCTGTGGGGTTCCGTACGGCAATCTCGCGAGGGTCATGGCCACGGGAGTTGCTCCCTTTGCCGTCACGCAGCCTTGCCCCTCTAGGCGGCTTTCTGTTACAACATCGGCATCCGCACCATTCACATTGTTCTGCCTGTGACGCTCCTCACCAGATGACTTCAACAGGAGGGTTGTGGCCCGACTCGGTGTGAACATTGATCACGTGGCCACCCTGCGGCAAGCCCGCGGCGGGCAAGATCCCGATCCGCTGGCCGCAGCCGTGCTTGTGGAGTTAGCCGGCGCCGACGGTGTCGTCGTTCATTTGAGAGAAGACCGCCGCCATATTCAGGACCGTGATCTTCACCTGCTGCGGGAAATCATCAGGACAAAACTCGATATGGAAATGGCTGCCGATGAAACAATGGCCAAGATTGCCCTCACCCTGAGGCCCGATCTCGTGACTCTCGTGCCAGAAAAGCGGCAAGAATTGACGACGGAAGGCGGACTGGACGTGCTGACCCATAAGGAACGCGTGCAGCAAATCATCACAATGATGCACGACGGCGGCATTCCCGTCAGTCTGTTCGTCGAGCCGGACCTCGGCCAAATCAAAACAGCGCATAAGGTCGCCGCTGATTTTGTAGAGTTGCATACAGGTCGATATGCCAATGCCAAGCGCTCGAAAGAGGCAGATGCGGAATTCGAAGCCATCACCCAGGCCGCCAAGCTTGCCTACAAGCTGGGAATAGGGGTCAACGCCGGCCATGGGTTGAATTATCAGAATGTCAAGCGCTTGACCCACATCCCTGAGATCGTGGAATACAATATCGGCCACAGTATTATTGCTCGAGCTGTCCTCGTCGGCCTTGATCAGGCCGTGCGTGAGATGAAGGCACTGCTCGGCTGAACGACGAGACGTACTCTCCTGACGGTCGGACTCTCCTCAATGTTGGCTTGAGCCACCCCATGAAAATCGTCACCGGGATCCAGATGCAGGCCTTGGATCGCCGAACCATTCTAGAAGCGCGCGTGCCGAGTCTCATCCTCATGGAACGCGCGGGAATTGGATTGGCCGATTTCATTCAAAGCCGGTTTGGACCCCTTCGCGGGAAGCGCGTTACTGTAGTCTGCGGGAAGGGCAACAACGGCGGGGATGGCTTCGTCGCTGCCCGCCGGTTACGTCAGTATCGCGCGGACGTCACAGTCTTGTGCCTGTCGGCGGCGACACAGTTGAGTCGAGATGCCGCGGCGATGTTTCGACGCTGGCGGCGCATTGCCGGACCTTCCGCGACTAAAACCTTCCGGTCGCCCGAGCAGGTGGAATCGATCCTCAGGACAAGTGACGTCATTGTGGATGCGGTGCTTGGCACAGGCCTCTCCACTGCCGTGACCGGAGTCTATGGCGAGGCCATCCAGATGATAAACCGAGCCGGGAAACCCGTCATTGCCGTCGATATCCCGTCCGGTCTTGCTGCAGACACTGGCGCTGTCTTGGGGCAGGCCGTTCGTGCGACGGCTACCGTATCATTCGGATTACCGAAGTATGGCCTCTACCTGGGTGAGGGCATCGACCATGCGGGCTCGATTCATGTCGTCGATATTGGCATTCCTGCGGCATTTGTGGACGAGATCGACAGCCGGACAGTGCTCGTGACAAAAGAAATGGTCAGGAAGGCGCTTCCCCCACGTCCCGCGTCGTCGCACAAGGGCACATTTGGCCATGCAGGTATCCTCGCAGGCTCAGTCGGGAAAACAGGCGCGGCAGCGCTCGCCGCAAGGGCGGCGCTTCGCGTTGGAACCGGCTTAGTCACCGTCGGCGTGCCGGCCAGTGTCAATGACGTTTTGGAGGCAAAACTTCTGGAAGCCATGACGCAGCCTCTTGCCGAGACAAAAGCTCGCACCCTCAGTCGGGCCGGCGTCGATCGGATACTCGCCTTCATGCAAGCCCGTACGGCGATCGCTATCGGCCCGGGGCTCTCGACTCATCCTGAGACCGTTGAGCTCGTCCAGTCCTTGATGAAACACCTTGACCGGCCTTCGGTGCTGGATGCCGACGCGTTGAATGCGCTGGCGAGTCGTGCGTCATTGCTAACCGGGTGCAAAATCCCTCCCGTTCTCACTCCACATCCTGGTGAAATGGCCCGGTTGGAGCCGGACGCCACTTCACAAAGCGTGAATGCCGACCGCCTGGGCACTGCAGCACGTTTTGCCCGCGAACGCGGAGTGTTCTTGGTGCTGAAGGGTGCGCGAACCGTCATTGCGCGTCCGGATGGCCTTCTGGCAATCTGTCCAACAGGCAATCCCGGCATGGCCACCGCTGGAACGGGAGATGTGTTGACTGGCATGCTTGTCGGCTTTCTGGCTCAAGGTGTCCCGTCTTGGGAAGCGGCCTGCGTAGCGACGTATCTGCACGGCAAGGCAGGCGATCTTGCAGCCGAGCACCTGGGATCGGCGGGTATGATTGCCGGCGACGTGATCGAACACATTCCGTATGCATTCCGAGCCATCAGCGAGTAATCGAACGCCCGGAACTTCCGAGCGCGTATGGCAACTGGCCTTACCTTCACCGCGTCACACCGATCGCCTGGGACGCGCGATTGGTTCAGCCCTGCATGGAGGAGAATCACTGGCGCTCTACGGACCATTGGGATCCGGGAAAACAGCGCTTGTGCGCGGAATTGCTGCCGGCCTCGGCGCGACATCCGGCGCCGTGAGCAGCCCTACATTCGTGCTTCTCCACGAGTACCGTGGAAGATTGCCGCTTGCGCACGTTGATCTGTATCGACTCAATTCGCGCAAAGAGGTGGATTCAATCGGACTCGACGATTATTTCTCCGGATCGACGGTTGTCGTGATCGAATGGGCCGACAAAGCTCCTGGAATTCTTCCCCCCGACCGTCTTGAAATCCAGTTGCGCCATCGAACGGTTCAGAGTAGAAGTATCAGACTCATGGCTACCGGACCGCTGTCGGCTGCCCTGCTGGCCCGCACGAGAACGAAGCGTGTATCCAGACGTCTCCCCTCCGGACGACGCCGTTCGGCCAGCGCAAGAGGACTATCCTCCCGATGATTCGCGTGATCCTCGTCGGAACGCTGTTCTTGCTGTGCCTGGCCTTTTTTCTTCAAAATCAGGAACAAGAAGTCACGCTCCGCTATTTTTTCGGATTGTTTGAGGCCTCCACGCCGATCTACAAGCCGATTTTAGCCGGCTTCGGAATCGGCCTGTTGGTATCCCTCATCCTTCTGTTTCCTCCTTGGGTGAAAGGTCGCATCGAACTGCGTCGAAAAACCAAGGCGCTCCAGGAAGCCGAGGTGGACCTGGAACGACTTCGGCACTCGGTGGAAAAACTCACGGGCCGAGCCGCACCGCCCGTGCCCGGGGATTTGCAGCAACGGGAAGGCGTCGATGAGTGAGGAGGAAACGACCCCCCTGATGCGGCAGTACCGCGAGATCAAACGCGGCTATCCTGAAAGCATTCTGTTGTTCCGCGTCGGGGACTTTTATGAAATGTTCTACGAGGATGCTCAGGAGGCTTCGAAACTCCTGTCCATCGCCCTGACATCGCGAGACAAGTCCAGCCCCGATCCTGTCCCTCTCTGCGGCGTTCCTTATCACGCCGCTCAAGGCTACATTGCAAGATTACTGAAGGCCGGGCGCACCGTCGCTCTCTGCGAGCAGGTGGAAGATCCCAAGGCGGCGAAAGGTCTCGTGCGTCGGGAGGTCGTGCGCCTCTATACACCCGGCACTCTGGTGGATACGGAATTTTTGGATCCCGCCGAGTCGAGTTTCCTCGCAGCTGTCACCCGGCTGCCACGGCGAGCCTCCGGGGGAGCCACGCGTATGGGCTTGGCCGCGTTGGATGTGACCACGGGGGATTTCTGGCTGATGGAATGGGAGGGCGACGAGCAACAGGTCGCCGATGAGCTGGCTCGCCTCCAACCGAGAGAACTGCTTCACTCGGAATCGGACACGGTCGTGACACAGTCGCTCTCGCAACTACACGGGACGCGACTCTGTGCCCGGGACCAAGCCTGGTTCGATCACGAGGAAGCGTCCCGAGTGCTGCAAAGCCATTTCGGCGTTCATTCGCTCGAGGGATTCGGATGCCATGACACCACCGCGGGTCTGGGCGCAGCAGGTGCTGTCTGGCGCTACTTCCGCGAGACGCAGCCCACTGCTTCTCCAGCGCATGTTCGGCGCCTCCTGCGTCGCAAGAGCGGCGATGCCATGCATCTGGACGGCGCGACGATTCGCAATCTGGAGTTGGTGCGCTCACTTGGAGAGGAGCCGAGCAGCGGTCGTAACACGACACTATTCTCCGTCCTGGATCGAACCACTACGGCGATGGGAAGCAGACTGCTTCGCGACTGGCTCTTGAGACCGCTGACCGACTGTCATGCGATTGACACACGGTTGGACGGAGTTGATGAACTCAAAGAACGGATCAGCGAGCGTGTGGCCATCCGTGCGGCGCTACGAACCGTACAGGACATTGCACGCTTGAGCACACGAGTGACGCTCGACGTGGCGGGGCCGCGAGAATTGCTCGCCTTAAAACACTCCTTGGGCGCTCTTCCGGCCGTCCGTCAGCAGCTTGAGTCCTGTCGATCCACCCTCCTCGTCGAACGGCGCGATCAATGGGACGACTGTCGCGATCTCTATGACCTCATCGAACAGGCCATTGATCCGGATGCTCCCCTCTCGATACGGGACGGCGGCATCATCCGTTCCGGCTATCACCCTGGTGTCGACGAACTGCGGAAAGCCCATATGGAAGGCAAGGGCTGGATCGCTGCTTTGGAGGTAAAGGAACGCGAGCGGACAGGCATTGACTCTCTGAAGATCCGCTATAACCACGTATTCGGCTACTACATCGAGGTGACCAAGACCAATCTTTCCAGGGTGCCATCCGATTTCATACGCAAGCAGACATTAGTCAATGCAGAGCGGTTCATGACAGCCGGCCTCAAGGAATTGGAGGAACGAGTGACGGGGGCCGAGACGAAGCTATTGGCGCTGGAGGAAGAAACCTTCGTTCAGGTGCGGCAACGGATCGCACAAGAGGGAGTTCGGCTGCAAGCCATGGCACAATCCCTGGCACTGATCGACGTCCTAGCCGGCCTCGCTGAGACCGCAGCCCTTCAACGGTACGTCCGGCCGGCGATCGACGAGTCGGGGGTGCTCCGTATTAAAAATGGTCGCCATCCGGTAGTCGAACAACTCTCGATCGATCGAACGTTCGTCCCCAACGATACGGTCCTCGATCAAGACAACAACCGATTGGTCGTTCTGACCGGACCTAATATGGCTGGAAAAAGCACCTATTTGCGGCAAGTCGCGCTGATTGTTCTGCTCGCGCAGATTGGCAGCTTCGTTCCAGCCGCCGAAGCGCAGATCGGCCTTGTTGACAGAATCTTCACCAGAGTCGGTGCTTCCGACAATCTCGCCGCCGGCCGGAGCACGTTCATGGTCGAAATGCTGGAAACCGCGCAGATCCTCAACTGCGCCAGCCGGCAGAGCCTGATTCTCTTGGATGAGATAGGGCGTGGGACGAGCACCTACGACGGCTTGAGCATTGCCTGGGCAATCGCCGAGTTCATCCACGCGCGAGAGCATCTGGGGGCACGAACGCTGTTTGCTACGCATTACCATGAAATGACGCAGCTGGAAACCTTACGCGAGGGAATCCGCAATTACCGAGTGGCGGTGCAAGAACGTGATGGGGATGTCGTGTTCCTGCGGAAGATTCTGCCGGGGGGAGCAGATCGGAGCTACGGCATCCATGTGGCCAAACTGGCGGGACTCCCTACTCCCGTCATCGCCCGTGCGCAGGAAGTGCTGGAACAGTTGGAACAACCGGATCGCGAGCGCGGATCTCGTCGGGTTGTCGACGAGAGCCCGACTTGCTCTGCACTTCCTCAACCACATCCGCTCGTCGATGAAGTGAGGCAGATCGACCTGTTTTCCATGACCCCGCTCGATGCCCTCAACCGCTTGGCTGAACTTCAAAAACGCGCAACCGAGTCGCACTGAAAATAGCCACTGTCAGGCTGTTCAAAAGAGCCGTTCAGCAAGGCCGCAGCGAGCGAAAGCTCGAAGCGTACTCTTTTTGTACGTTGAGCGCTTGAACGATGCGAGAACGCAGCTGGCGGCTCTTTTCAACGGCCTGAAGACAAATAAAAAGGCGGCAGCTCGAAAGAGCCACCGCCTTCTCGTCTCTGCTTTCGACCGACCTACTTACCGGTATTGTACTTTGCCGTCCAAGGGATCAGGCCGCCGAGCGGCTTTTTGTCCGGAGTCAATACGTCGTACTGCATCGGTGGTCCTTCCGGCATTTTCGGCGACGTATTCAAATGCTGTTTGGCCGCAGAACAACCGGCATCGGCTTCATTCTTGCCGACACAGTCTTTCAACCGAAGGGCCGAAATACTCATGGTCTTTCCTGGGGCGCCGGCATTTTCCGGGAGCTTCTTCACGGACTGAATCACCCGGTGATTCTGCTCCGTTTCGACCGCCGTGAACTCGATCAAATCCGTCGTGCTGCCCGGAGGCACTTCTTTGGCTGCCGCAGGTCCTGCGTGCGGACGCCCCATCTTCTT
>JARDZZ010000123.1 GCA_029240595.1 Nitrospira sp.
AAAATCCTCCCACAGAAAATCGCTGGCGCACAACAGCCGGGCGAGGATAGGAAACGATTTCTTGTCGCCGAGAAAGGCGAGCGCCTCCTCTCTCGCCTTTCCTTTGGCCTCTTGAACGGTGAGGTCGAGAAACTGGTCGAACGCTTCCAAGGCTTTTGTGGGGTCCGGAGCCCAGGTCAGGGCATGCGTGAATTGCTTGATCAAGACGGCGGTCAGGCGCAACTGCTGCTGGTCCACCGGGTCGGTGAACTTCTGCCCGTAGCGGTTCCTGACGGCAAAGCGGTCATGCAGCTTGCCGCCTTCCAGCGTGATCTGTGCCCTGGCGATATACACATTCCGCATGGCGAGTGCGTTCGCGAAGGCATACAGAAACGCCGGCGTGTCGTCCGACCGGATGTCCATAATGGTGTCGCTCGGCGATTGGCTGTTATCGAATGAAATTTGAACCGGATGGAGCAGACCGCTAAAGGAGCCGCGCCGTTTGCCGAGCTGTTCAACCAGCTGCCGATTCACCGCATGCCGGGCTTGTTCGAACTTGCTGTCATCGAGCAAGCCGATCAAGGTCCGGAGTTCGTCTGTAAAACGATCCTGGTTCTCGGGGGTGAACGACGCGCCGCCGACCGGTTGAATTCGAAAAAGGTCCACGATCTTTTTCCGGCTCAAACCGGGGCGCAGCTTGGGCCGCTGGCTCCGTCCTTCTCCGTATGCAGGCTTCGTTGTTGGACTGGAAACTGGCGTCTCGGTGAACGTATAAATCTGCCCTTCCTCGATGTTCAACCCGAATGCCGACAGCAATCCGCAGATGGTCGCGAATTCGGCAAAATAGTCATAGGCGACGACAGTCAGATCGAAGTGTCCGTCACCACGATCGAAGACCGTGCATTCGCAAAGATGCTCCGGGGTTAATCTCGCTGCCAATCGGACATGCTGCGCGATCGTCTGCAGCGGAACCCGGCGGAGATAGTCATCGTCCATCCGGGTGACGAAATCACGAAGCACATCCGGGGGCACGTCCGTACAAAGAGGGGCGAGAGCTTGCTGGAGGTCTTCGCGGTCGAAGGAGGCCATGGGGGCGTCAGTATATCGCAGGACCGTTCATTGTGCGCAATCTGGGCTGACAGTATAATGCCGCGCCGGCAGGCTGGTGAAACAGGACGACAGATTTCGTTCTCGCGTCCTCGACATACACACCAGGAAGGCGCTGCTCCGGCAGCTCGGTGTCGGCAGATCAGGGAACGAGGAGCAGCTCGGGTGTGGGCGGGCATTCTCCGGGACGTTGACATTCATCAACCATGTAGTGCTGAGGCGGTCTTGGGGACGAAAAAGGAAGAACGGCCACTAAGCCGGAGAACACCTTCCAAGTCGGCACAGGTGTCGATGGAGCCGCCGATTGGCAAGCCGGATCCCACGCCGTTGTTGCTGGCATCTGAACGTACTCCGCAGGACATACGCAGCATCCTGTCGGCCTACGGGCTCACGGATGTCGAACAGGCTGACCGCAATCTGCAGGCGATGGCCGGCCAGCCGCATGAGCGGCATCAACTCGTCGGCATTCTGCCGATCTTGATGGAGTCGGTTGCGCGCACCGCCGACCCGGACCAGGCGTTGAATCATTGGGAGCGGCTTCTCGAGAACGTGACCCGCTCGACCTTTCTCGATTATCTGCGCAGCTCGCCGCGCATGCTCGAGTTGCTCTCCACCATTTTCGGCAATAGCGATTCACTCGCCTTCACCATTATTCGCGACCCTACGCTGGTGTACTGGCTGGCGGAAGAAGATGTCCTCTCGAGGCCGTCGACGCGGTCAGGCTTGGAGCAAGCGCTTCGGAAGCAATTGGCCCGCCTCACCGTGAAAGAACTGAAGTTGGCCGTCTTGCGCCGCTTTCGACGACGCGAGATGCTTCGAATCGGCGTGCGGGACCTGTTGCGGCTGGCGAAGGTGCCGGAGACTACGGCCTCACTGTCGGATCTGGCCGCGCTGCTGATCGAGGCCGCCTATGACATTGTTGATGCCGATTTAGGCCGGCAGTACGGGAAGCCCATGCACAAGAACCGGCAGGGCAGATGGGTCGAGACAGGCTTTGCTATCGTGGGGATGGGCAAGCTCGGCGGGCACGAGCTGAACTACAGTTCTGACGTGGATTTGATCTATGTGTACGCCTCGCATGAAGGGGAGACCAGGGCCGCGTCGGCAAGAGCCGTCAAACCGATGGCTGCCGGCATCTCCAACGAAGAGTATTTCGAAATTCTTTCGCGCGAGCTCACCAAGGCGTTGTCCGAGCAGACCCGGGAGGGATACGTCTTCCGTGTGGACCTACGCTTGCGTGCAGAAGGGTCGGTCGGACAACTGGCCCGATCGGTGGAAGACTATCGGAAATACTATTTCACCAGGGGACGGATCTGGGAGCGACTTGCCCTATTAAAGGCCTGGCCGGTAGCCGGCTCTCCGGAAGTGGGGAAAGCCTTTTTACGAACGGTCAGGCCGTTTATTTTGGGTCAGGGCACCAGCAAATCCGGTCTGGCAGGCGCCATGGCCGTCGTCGAGGATGTCCGGACGGTCAAGGAACTGATCGATGCGAAGATGGCCGATCGGGGGCATGAGCATCGCAACGTCAAGCTCGGCACCGGTGGCATTCGGGAAATCGAGTTCCTCTTACAAACGATCCAGGTGCTGGCTGGCAAGCAGCACCCGGCATTGCTGCACCGCAGCACCCTCGATTCGTTGACGGCGTTTACGCGAAAACAGCTTCTGTCGACGAAGGAGCGCGACGCGCTGTCTGCCGCCTATCTGTTTCTTCGAGACATCGAGCACAAATTGCAGATGGTCCATGATCTGCAGACGCACTCCCTACCGGATGAGGCCCTGGAGCTTGAACGTTGCGCCATCCGTTCGGGATATCAGGGGACCAATCGTCCGGTCATCGCCAGCAGGTTTCAAGCCGACTATCGTTCGCACACGAAGGTCGTCCATGATCTATTCCGGTCGTTTTTCTACGAGACCGGAGCGTCGCCATTGCTCAAGGCCACGCTGAAGGCGATGGGTATCCGCCGGCCGTCTCAGGGGGCATAGCGCAAATCACGGTCTGTTGCCAACGACAGATGCGTCTCTCCCCATTGGTTCGAACTATCGAGGCTCCACGGCTCATCGACAACAACAGGCTTGAAACGGAGACCATAGATCCCCCCATACACAAGATGCGCCAACCCTGAGCCTGAATCTTCGACCAGTTGTGCGTAGGCGGGGGAGACGGGCGCCTCGGCGTTGTCAGTCCAGCCGGTGACCCAATACCACTCGCCAGAAGGATTCCGATCGTAGAGCCGCACCTGATGGACTTGCCGTGGTGGGCCGGCCTCTTTGAACCGAGCGAACAGGCTGGCTTCACAATTCTCGTTGGTTTCGACTTCGACGATCATGCTCGCCGTTCCTATGGGTTCGTTCATTCTAGTGAATCAGTCTCAACAAAGAAAAAGGGCCCGGCGGTTCTCCGCCGGGCCCTTCATTCGACCGCAGCTATCAGACGATAGCCGGTTGGCTCTCTTAGTACATCCCTTCCATGCCGTGGTTGTGTCCATGCCCGCCGCCGCCCATGGGTTCCTTCTTCTCTTCAGGGATGTCGGTGACCATGACTTCGGTCGTCAGCATCAACGCCGCCACTGACGCCGCGTTCTGCAACGCAGTCCGCGACACTTTGGTCGGATCGATGATACCGGCCTTGATCATGTCGACATACTCTTCGGTCGCCGCATTGTAGCCGGCGTTCACGTTCTTATCCTCGCGGACCTTGCCGACCACGACCGAGGCTTCACCGCCGGCATTGTTCACGATCTGGCGGATCGGCTCTTCGAGCGCGCGTCGGATGATGTCCAAGCCGACCTTCTGCTCCGCCGGAACATCCTTGATGGTATCCAGCGCCTTGATGCAGCGCAGATACGCCGTTCCGCCGCCCGGAACGATGCCCTCTTCTACCGCCGCCTTGGTCGCGTGGAGTGCGTCCTCGACGCGGGCTTTCTTTTCCTTCATTTCCGTCTCCGTCGCGGCGCCGACATTGATCACCGCCACACCGCCGACGATCTTGGCCAGCCGCTCTTGCAACTTCTCGCGATCGTAGTCGGAGGTCGTTTCCTCGATCTGGGCCTTGATCTGCTTCACACGGGCTTCGATTTTCTTCGGGTCGCCATAGCCTTCGACGATCGTGCTGTTGTCCTTGTCGATCGTCACGCGCTTGGCGCGGCCGAGGTCGGTGAGCTTCACGTTTTCCAGCTTGATGCCGAGATCTTCCGAGATGGTCTGGCCGCCGGTGAGGATCGCGATGTCCTCCAGCATGGCCTTCCGTCGATCGCCGAAGCCGGGAGCTTTCACGGCCGCGACATTCAGGGTGCCGCGCAGCTTATTGACCACGAGGGTGGCCAACGCTTCGCCTTCGACTTCTTCCGCGATGATCACGAGCGGCTTGCCCATCTTGGCGACCTGCTCGAGGACCGGGAGGAGGTCCTTCATGCTGCTGATTTTCTTTTCGTTGATGAGGATGAGCGGCTCTTCGAGTGAAGCTTCCATCCGCTCGGCGTTGGTGACGAAATAAGGGGAGATGTATCCGCGATCGAACTGCATGCCTTCGACGACATCGAGTGAGGTCGTCATGGACTTGGCCTCTTCGACCGTGATCACGCCATCCTTGCCGACCTTTTCCATCGCTTCCGCGATCAAATCGCCGATGGTCTTGTCGTTGTTCGCTGAAATGGTTCCGACTTGTGAAATTTCGGTCTTGTTCTGGCAGGGCTTGCTGAGCTTCTTCAACTCGGCCACCACCGCTTCCACCGCCTTGTCGATCCCGCGCTTGATTTCCATCGGGTTCGCGCCTGCGGTGATGTTCTTCGCGCCTTCGCGGAAGATGGCCTGCGCCAGGACGGTGGCTGTCGTGGTTCCGTCACCCGCCGTGTCGCTGGTCTTGCTGGCGACTTCTCGGACGAGCTGAGCACCCATGTTCTCGTACGGATTCTTGAGCTCGATTTCCTTGGCGACAGTCACGCCGTCCTTGGTAATGGTCGGGGCGCCGAACTTCTTGTCGAGAATGGCGTTGCGGCCCTTGGGTCCGAGCGTTGCCTTGACGGCGTCGGCGAGCTGGTTGACCCCCTTGAGAATGGCGGCCCGCGCCGCCTCGCTATAGAGTAATTGCTTTGGCATGTGATCCCTCCGTAAAAGTCTGTTTGTCGAATTAGCTGGTGAAGATGCCGAGGATGTCTTCTTCCTTGAGGATCAAGCACTCCTCGTCCTCGATTCGAAGCTTGCTGCCAGAGTACTTGTCGAACAGGACCTGCTCGCCGACCTTGACGTTTTCGACCTTCTTGCCGACCGCCTGGACGATGCCCCGCTGCGGCTTTTCCTTCGCCGAATCGGGCACATAGATGCCTCCGGACGTCCGTTCCAATTCCTCAGTGTAGGTCACGAACACGCGGTCGCCGAGGGGCTGAAAGCCCTTGGCCACGTTCTTCTTCTCCTTCGCTGCGGTGCTCATAACAGAACCTCCTCGTGATGAAAAGTTAACCCGACCAATGTCGACGATTTAGAACGGGTTCGCACTCGATGGCACGGGCTCAAGAGCCCCCGCGAGTAGAATCCCTGATCTGCCGAGACTGGGGGATAGATAGAACCGTCTTGGTCTGAGTCAAGGGGCCTAGGGAAAAATCTTTTGCCTCCTCGGCTCAGGAAGGGGGCATCATAACCGAGGACGCGACGGATATTCCACTGTATTCTGTGTGCTGCGGGAAGGTGAGATCAGGCTCGTAACTGGTCAAAATCCTTTATGTCCTTCTTCATGTAGTCCCGCAGCCGCTTGATGATCCGGGCCTCCAACTGGCGGGTGCGCTCCTTGGTAATGCCATATTTCGCGCCTAGGTCGTCGAGCGTGAGGGGCGTCTCAGACAAGAGACGGTTCCGAAGGATGTCTTCATCGCGCTCATCGAGGGTCTTGATGAATTCGCCCAGCTTTTCTCGAAAGAGCGTCCGCAGTTGATCGCGAGCCAGTACCTCGTCCGCCGGGACCTGCTGAGACGGCAGAATATCAAGAAGGCTGCCGTCTTGATCCTCTCCGAGTGGTTGATCCAGCGACAACTCCCAATTACCCAGGCGCTGGTCCATCTCGATCACGTCACGCTCACGCACGTTCAACCGGTCCGCCAGCAATTTGGTGTCCGGCGAAAAGCCCTCGCGCTCGAGCTTCGATTTTTCCTTCTTGAGATTGTAGAACAGCTTTCGCTGATCCTGGGTGGTCCCGATTTTGACCAGCCGATAGGTATTGAGAAGATAGCGGAGAATGTAGGCGCGCGACCACCAGGCGGCATACGCGTGGAACCGGACATTCTTTGAGGGGTCGAACTTCTTGATCGCCTGCAGTAAGCCGACATTGCCTTCCTGGATCAAATCCATGTGGTCGGCGCCGGTATGCAAATATTCCGCGGCAATCGCCACCGACACACGTAAATTCGCCATAATCAATTTCACGGCCGCTTCACGGCTGCCCTGCGTGCGATATTCCTCAAAAAGCCGGAGTTCTTCTTCCTTCGAGAGGTAGGGATGGCGACGTATCTCGGCCAGGTACTGCTGGAGTGCGGTGACGGGCACCACCGCCGTCGTATCGGTACGCCCGTCGGCGGACGGAGGCAATTCAGTGGACGGCGTGTCGCCCTGAGGCATGGCGTCGTCCGGACCAAGCACCTCCGGCTCGAGGATTTCTTCTTCTTGTTGTTTCTTCGCCTGACGTTTTGCCATACGAAGCGCAAACTATAGCAGAACGTCCTGCCGCGACAAAGCTGCCGGTGTCCCTAAGGTTCCTTGCAGGGATGAAATTCGTCCACTATGATGCGGAGTTCTGTCGGAGCGCCGGCCCGGATACCGCTAACCCAAGGAGGGCCGGGCGCGACTCGACCAGCCGGAGACTCGAGCCATGCACCCCCTGACCGTCCTGAAGAGCGGACATTGGCCCTCCCTCCTAGGTGCCTGGCTGCACCTGACCATCAGTTTCATGGTCTGGCTGTTGATCGGCGCGATGAGCATTTCCATTGCCGGCGATCTTCAGTTGAGCAACTCGCAGATTTCCTTGCTCGTCGCGCTGCCCTTGCTGGGCGGCGCAGTGCTCAGAATGGTCGCGGGTTGGAGCGCGGATCGGATCGGCGCACGCAGGACGGCAATGGTCATCATGCTCACGGAATGCGCTGTGCTGCTGTGGGGGTGGCTTGGAGTGACGGCATATGCCGAGGCGCTGGCCTTCGCGCTATGCCTGGGGATAGCTGGAGCGAGCTTTGCCGTCTCCTTGCCGCTCGCAAGCAGGGCCTATTCCCCGGCCGCCCAGGGACTCGTGCTGGGCCTGGCGGCATCCGGGAATGTCGGCACCGTCTTCATCTTATTCTGGGCGCCTCGCGGGGCCGAACAACTGGGCTGGCACGCGGTCTGTCTCGTCATGGCCGGTGTGGTCGCGATGTCGCTCCTGCTTTTCAGTGTTGTGGTGCCTGGGGATCCTGACCGACCAGTACATCAGGACGCGCGTTGGTGGCACAGCATGGCCTTGATGATCCGGCGCCGGGCCTCCTATTGGCTGTGTTTCCTGTACGCAACGACATTCGGCGGGTTTGTTGGTCTCTGCAGTCTGCTGCCTCTCGTCCTTCACGATGTGTACCGCTTCGAAGCCATCACCGCCGGAGTTCTCGCTGCGCTGTGCGGGCTGGGAGGAAGCCTCCTCCGTCCGGTCGGCGGGTATGTTGCGGATCGCCTGGGCGGCCTCCGCACGCTGCACTATGTCTTGCCCATTGCGG
>JARDZZ010000124.1 GCA_029240595.1 Nitrospira sp.
CGGGTGACGTGCTGTTGCCACATCACCCGCCAAGTTCAACACGTTGGCCGCTACAAAGAGAAGAAGGGGATGCCATGGACCTGGTGCTGGTCTACCCACCCACCCTGCCGCGCCGAGACGCGGCTTGACCTGGTTCACCCGCCCACCCTGCCGCGCCGAGACGCGGCTTGCACCAGGCTGCGGCAGCGTGGGTTTTTCTCTCGAGCGCCTACTTTTTCTGGTATGTGCCCTGGTGGTTAATCCAATCGCAACCCTTCTCGGGATTCGTGTACTCGCTCCAAGGCTCCGGCTTGACCAATCCCTTTGAGCGGGAGACCACCTTGAACTGGCCGTCCTTCAAAATCTCGCCGATTAATACCGGCTTGTGCGTATGATGATTGCCGGTATCCATCATGATCTCCCCGCCCGGTGCAAGGAACTTTTGCCCATAGACGGCCTTGCGCACGGCGTCCACATCCGTCTTACCGGCCTTTTCGACTGCCTGCTTCCAGACATGGACACCAAAGTACGCCGCCTCTATCGGATCGTCCGTCACACGCTTTTCTCCATCCGGCAGGTTGTTTTTCTTGCAATAGGCCTTGAAATCGGCCACGAACTTCTTGTTCTGCGGCGTATCCACGCTCTGATAATAGTTCCAGGCAGCCAGATGCCCGACCAGGGCGCTGGTATCCATCCCGCGTAGCTCGTCTTCGGCCACACTGAACGCCATGATCGGCGCATCTTCAGCGCGTAAGCCCTGATTGGCAAATTCCTTGTAGAACGGCACATTACTATCCCCATTGATGGTGCTGATGACTGCCGCTCCACCGCCGGCCGCGAACTTCTTAATTTTGCCGACGATCGTTTGGTAATCCTGATGGTGGAAAGGGGTGTATTCCTCCATGATGTTGGCCTCCGGGACCTTTTTAGCCAGAAGCATCGCACGCAGGATCTTGTTCGTCGTCCGTGGGTACACGTAGTCAGTGCCGAGAAGATAAAACTTTTTGTACCCTCCGCCTTCCTTGCTCATCAAATATTCGACGGCGGGCACCGCCTGCTGATTCACCGCCGCACCGGTATAGAAGACGTTGTGAGAGCACTCTTCGCCTTCGTACTGCACCGGATAAAAGAGCAAGCCGTTGTTCTTCTCGAACACCGGCAGCACGGATTTCCGGCTGACCGAGGTCCAGCAGCCGAAGACGACCTCGACCTTGTCCTGCAGCAAGAGCTGCTTTGCCTTTTCGGCGAACAGATCCCAGTTAGAGGCGGGATCGACGACCACCGGCTTCACCTGCCGGCCTAAAATCCCGCCTTTGGCATTGATTTCATCGACCGCCATCAAGACCACATCGCGCAGCGACACTTCACTGATCGCCATGGTCCCGCTCAAGGAATGCAGGACTCCGATTTTGATCGGCGCCTTGTCCGCTGCATAGGAGAGCGCCCAGTGGCCGAGATTGCCGAGGAGCGCGGCGATCCCCGCTCCTGCCGTCACTCTGGCACTGTGCACGAGAAAGTCACGCCGTGACGAACCGGTTTCACTCTCGCCTGTTTGTTTTTGTATCCCGTCTGATTTCCCTGTCTTCTCTGCCATTGCCGGACTCCTTTCGGTACGAAACACCGCTGCTAGAAGTTGTACCACGTTGAGATCATGAAGTTGTCGCCCGCAAAGCTCTCACCGGTTGTCCATTTCGTCATGAGGTGATTCCACTCAAACGAGAGGAACAGGTCGCCCCAGATGTGCCGGACCGCCGTGAGATACGAACGGTGGTTGAGCAGGTATTGCTGATCGGGCACCGCCACGGTGCCTTGCAAATCGGAATTGCTCGGGTTGTCAAATCCGTAACCCGCGATGAACGTCGTGTCGCGGTCATGCGCATAGTCCAACTCACCCCATCCCACCAACGTTCTGACTTCACTGCCGGTGCCAATGTTTCGATCCTGGCCGTACCGGAAAAATTCCACACCCAATGCTTGACCATAGGCAAGTTCGCCGGAGAACTTCAACCGCTTCGTAATCGGGACTACGAGTTCAGCGCCGACCAAGAAGGAATTGATGTTCTGGCCGGAGGGAATGCTTAGGACGTTTCCGGTCGGTGCCGATCGGTAATACCGGTAGGCCCCGTTCAGTGCGATGGTGAACCCTTGCATGTTGCCGGTGCCGTTATAGCCGAAGCGGGTGCCGAAATAGGGCATCTGGACGGGGTCATTAAAAGCATTTTCTGAGCAGGCAAATCCATTGGCGCAGCCGTTAGGAGGAATACCGCCGACACCGAATCCGTCGAATGTCCGCCGCTGGGTTTGCGGCTGGATGGCCGACAGACCGCGCTCGAAGCGAAAGGCCGTGATCAAGCCATCGAAGTGTTCGCTGAATTGATGGCGCACGGTCACTTGCGGAAGACGCTGCCACAGATTCCCGTTGTACCCCATGATCGAGAAGTCGATCAGATTGGGATGAAGACCCATGACCGGCGTCCAATCCATACCGGCCGTGATGCTCGTCTTGTTGTTGTTCGGCGAGTACCTGGCGTAGGCGAGACGGAGTCTGGGAGAAATGTTTCCCGCATTATCGGTTTGTGAATAGAAATCTGTTTCCACCACGCCCGTCAGCACGTGCTTCCCGTCGGTCCGGTCCGCGCGAAGGCCGAAGACGCTATAACGTGGATTGAACGTGGCGGAGCTGTTGCTGCTCTTGCCTGCGGCGGTGGCATAGCCGTTGAATTGTCCGGGATCGAGAGGGTTGGTGTTTCTGTTGCTGTAAATGGCATCCAACTCGATGCGGCCGTAGGGCGTGATACTGCCTTTGCCTTGCGACGTATAGGTAGGGCTCACACAGCCGCCGCAGATCACCGCCGGCGGAGTTTCGGTCTCCCGTGACAGGCGGCCGGCTCCTGCTGCTTCACCCGCCCCCTGTTCTTCCGCGGCCATCGCTGTCTGTCCACCCACACCGAACGCCACAAGGCAGAGCGCGATGCTTCCGATCTGAACCACAAATCTTCTCAATTCGTGCATGGCTGTCTCCCTCTTCGTTAACTTGTCAACAACAGATACACGCCGGAGGGCAGCGTTCAAAAAAAAACGCCCTTCCGGTCCGCATCATGGACCAAAAGGACGCCATTGTCCTTTGACATATGACGACTGAAACTCGGACTTCCTTGTCCGTATTTCAGCCCGATTTAATGGGCGCTACTTATAAGTGTTCCCGGTCGCGCTGTCAAGCTTCTTGAAACCTGTGCTAGACTGAGGCGCGTTCCATTAATTGACGGAGGAGAATGCGGTTCTTTCTGCTTGGCCTACACCTGTTTGGCGGCTGTGTTCTAACCCTTTCCGGTTGTGCGACGGGACCCGACGTCGACGTAATGATCAAGGATTCTCCACGCGGATCGGTGTATCTCGAACGGATTGCGGACCGATCTTTTCAAGCTGCCCATCCGATAAAACTCGATGTCCTGACGATCGCCCGAATCTTGAGTGGCGTCCACGTTCGAAACGATCAAAGCACCCTACAAACCTTTTTCTCAGGAAAACCGGATGCGCTCCGGGCGTTTTCCGATGAGGAGGTGACCTTCCTCACGCCACTCATCGCAGAAGGCCTTCGGCGCGCGGCCCCTGATCAACAGGTCGGTTTCCGAATCGCGCAGATCGGCCTTCCAGGTCATGCACATAATACGGGAGGTGGCGTTGGCTCATCGGAACCGCCTCTGACCCTTCATCCCCGTGAATCGACAACCGGTGTTATCCACGCGTACGGACGATCCCTGTATTTGACCCTGACGGAATACCGGCTTCGCGCTGAACCGGCTAACACCATCAACATGGCCAACCGCCGACTTCCGGACGACACCGGTCTGATCAACCACACCGTCTTGTTCGTGCCGGAAGCCGCCAAACGGCCCGACAGCTATCTGGATGCCCGTTCCACCGACAAGACGCTCGTCATCGACTACGAGCTCTTAGCCACTTTACCGGCCTCGGGCGGGTCGCTGTCTTCTGAGTCGTCGCCGCCGACGGCCGCACCGCCCGCCACGACGAAGGAAAAGGGAAACCCGGCGAAGAACGACGGCGAGATCGAAGCCCTCCGGAAGGAATTGGACGAGATCAAGCGGCAATTGGCGGAGCAGGACGCCGAGCGCGCCCGCTCGCAGAACAAATCCGTCGCACCGAAGTGACTACCCTCGGTGTTTCTCAGCCCGCTCTTCGAGTTCCCCGGCCAACAGCACCGCCTCGGCGATTTCCCGCATGGATTTTCGCAAGTCCATGCTTTGCCGCTGGATCAACTTGAACGCTTCCTCTTCCGTCAGCTTCTTGGCGCGCATCAGATAGCCTTTGGCCCGTTCAAGCAGCTTCCGGACGGCCAGCGCCTCCTGCATCTCGAACGACTTTTCCAACAGGGTCGTGTGCTCAATGGCAATGGCCGCTTGGTTGGCGATCGCCTGTAAGAGCTTTACCTCCTCGGCCGTAAAAGTATGCGGCATGGACGTGTAGCTGTTGATCACGCCGACCGCTTTTTCGCGTACCAGCATCGGCACGGACAAGAGCGAGCAGAGCCCTTCTTTTTTTGCCATATCCGGATACATGTAGTCCTGTTCTTTCGTGACGTCGCTGACCATGATCGGGCGGCGTTCCTGCACGGCCCGGCCGCTCACGCTTTGCCCCACTTTGAGATTCGGCTTCCGGCGGTAATGTTCGCTGAGACTTTGCGTCGCCTCGATCCGCAGATCTCCGGTCGTCTCGTCCAGCAACATGATCGAGCAAATTTTCGAGTTCATCATTTGTGCCGTCATCGTCACAAGCAACTGCATCACATCCTCGATCAGGCGGTTCGATGCCACGGTTTCCGACACCTGGGACAATGTTTCGACTTGCAAGGCCTTGCGCCTCATCTGTTCGTACAATCGCGCGTTTTCAATCGCCCCTCCCACCTGATTGGCGATGGTCGACAGCAAGGCCAACTCGTCCGGCCGATACCGCTTGGGACGCTTGTGTTGCACATTGATCACGCCGACAACTTCCTTCTTGGCCATGATCGGGACGGACACGAATGCCTGGTGCCGGTCTTCGGGCAGATTGTGAAAAAATTTGAACCGCGGATCGTCACTCGCATTGCTCGGGATCACGACTCGCGTGCGCTCCCGCGCCACCCAGCCCGTGATGCCCTCACCCATACCGATGGTGATCCGCCCGATGAGTTTGGGATGTGGATTTTTCGAGGCCCGCAAGATCAGTTCGTCCTCGCCGTCCGAAAGGAGGTAGAGCAAACAGGCGTCGGCCTTCGTGACTTCGACGACAATCTCGACGATGTGCTTCAATACCGCTTCGAGATCGAGGGTGTTGCTGATGGAATCGGTGATCCGGTGCAACACGTCCACCTCCCGGGTTTTTTCCCGGAGGGCTTGCTCGAGTTGCGTCAGTGAGGGGGGACGTTTGGCCACCGGCTAAGCCCTTCGTATTCTGCGTTTCTGTCGAGCAGAATTGCTCCCGGACAGTGTGACATGCCAGTCGGCGCAGGCCTCCGCTTCCAGCGGACGCATCACGACTTCGCCGAGACGAATCGGCCAGACGCCCATCACTTTGCCGCCCACAACTTTTTTGTCGTGCTGCATGGCGCGCCATAGAGCAGCAAATGACGTATTGGGCATGCGATCGGGAAGACCCGCCGCCTGGACCAGGCCCCTGATACGAGCGGAGACATCCTGTTTACAGAGGCCGAGATGGACGCTCAGGTCGGCTTCGGCGACCATGCCGATAGCCACGGCTTCGCCGTGGATGAGATTTCGATAATTGCATAGCACTTCCAGCGCGTGTCCTATTGTATGTCCATAGTTCAAGATGCGCCGCCGGTCTGACTCCCGCTCATCCGCCGCGACGACTTCAGCCTTGATTTGGCAGGAGCGTGTCACAGCCTGCATGACGGCATGCGCATTCCGCTTGAGAAGATCGGACATGGACGCTTCAAGACGTGAGAAAAACACTTCATCGGCGATGACACCGTATTTGATCACTTCGGCCAGTCCCGCAATCCATTCCCGGCGCGGCAACGTGTGCAGCGTGAACGGGTCGATGAAGACTGCACGCGGCTGATGAAAGGCCCCGATCAAATTCTTTCCCAGGCGATGATCGACGCCTGTTTTTCCTCCGACGCTTGAATCCACCTGCGCCACCAGGGTGGTCGGCACCTGCACATAGGCAATGCCGCGCTGGTAGATGGCCGCGGCAAATCCCGTGAGATCGCCAATCACGCCGCCGCCCAGCGCCAGCAGCAGGGACCGGCGTTCGAATCGCTGCTTGGCCAGTACGTCCAAGATGCGAGCGATGGTCGTCAGTGTCTTCGACCGCTCACCAGGGGGGAGGACGATCGTGACTGGTTCGTATCCGGCCTGCTTCAGCGACTCAATCGTCGGCTTGAGATAGTGACGCGCGACATGGCGATCGGTGACAATGCCAACCTTGCCGGTGTCTAGAAGAGGCTTGAGAAGGGCGCCGAGAGACCGACTCAAGCCCGGCTCGACGACGATGTCATAGCTCCGTTCGCCGAGACGAACAGGGACATGTTGACCGATCATGCTTGTCATCGTGGCGGTAGGATGTGTCGTGTACAAGTAAACCGGGGGATAGTAGCACAAGCCTCTGAAGGATAATAGCTTTCAAGACTGAGAGAAGAGCAGTCAAACGGAGGAGGACAGGCAGCCACAGAGAGGGAGAACACGACCCTGCAATCCCCTCGGTCAGGGATCGCAGGGGGGCGTCAGGCCTTGACGATGGAAGGAGTCAGGAAGATCAACAGTTCTTGTTTCGATACGCTTTCCGACTTGTTCTTGAACAACCACCCGAGCACCGGAATCCGGGAGAGATAGGGTACCCCCTGAACGTTGTTGTTCTGGGTATCGATAAAGACGCCGCCGATGACCATCGTTTCGCCATCTCGCACGATGACTTGGGTGTTGGCCTCTCGACGATCGATGCTCGGACCGGCCGGATTGCTGCGCGCGCCCACCGCATTTCGAGTTGCACGCACTTTCATCATGATCTGCTTCCCGACTTCTTTTGGATCACGCGACGTAATCTGAGGAGTGACGTTCAGTTCCAAGTTGGCATCTACGAAGGTGGTCTGCGTGCCTTGAAGTGAAGTCGTTTGGAACGGAATCGATTCGCCCTGCGAAATTTTCGCTTCCCGCTTGTCTAGCGTGGTCACTTTCGGCGCAGCGATCACCTTGGCCAACCCGAGCAACTCTCCGGCAGAGAGCCTCATGTCCAGGGCAAAACCGGGCGCCAGTTTGCCGAACGAATAGCCTATGCCCGGCACCGACGGAAGACCAGCCACCTGCGCCGGCAGGTTCACCAGGAAATCACGGGGAATCACCGACGCCCCCGTTCCTGCAGCCGGGGCGAATGCACCCGTGAGGTTCCCCACTGCCGAGAACGTATTCGTTCCGAAATCGGCATTCGCAATGCCCCATTGGACACCAAGGCCGCGCGCGTAGACCGTATCGGCCTGAACGATGCGTGCCTCGATTTGGACTTGCGGCACCTCGAGATCCAATCCGTCAATCAGTTGTTTAAGCACGGCCATCTTCGTTTCAGTATCGCGAACCACCAACGCGTTGGTGCCGGTGCTGATCTGCATGAGGCCCCTGGGGCTCAAATTCTGCCGCAACGAGGTCATCAACTCGGTTGCCTGGAGATTGCGGATATAGAAGACACGATCAACGAGGTCTTCCGCTTTGACCTTGGCATCCTTCGCTCTCGCCTCCTCGTCCTCTTGCTTGGCAATGTTCGACAGCGTATCGATCCAGAGGATGTTTCCCTGTTTA